>NZ_CP021768.1:3990000-4290000 GCF_002192255.1 Stenotrophomonas sp. WZN-1 | reverse complement strand
CCGCTCCCGGGGCACCTCCTGACCCATCTCGTTGCGGAACAGCTCTCGGCGCGTCTTCTTGCGCTGAACTAGGCCTTCGGCATCACCGAATGTCAACTGCATGGTGGGTCATTCAATGCATGTCCGATGGGGTTCAAGCTTGCCGGCCGGCGGCCGGCACTACCATCGGATCTCGTGCGGATTTGTTCATTGCTCCCCAAGTAGGCGCTGGATTGTCCGGCCGCGCGTGCCTATGCGTCGTGGCTAGCTTCAACCTGCTGCCCGCAGCGATCGCAGCGGTAGATCATTGCGGCGGCCAATAGCTGCCTTGATATGGGCCCGAAGAGCATACTGCGGCTGTCGGTGGATGCGGCCACGCTGGATAATCTGATTGATGCTTGGTACGGTGCCCGCCGCGCGGCTGGGCGCAGCGTGCGCTGCGGTTTCCTATCACCGGCAGTGCATCAGTCGCTGTTCGTCTGGAGATGGATGCGGAACAGTTCGTTGTTATTCTTAATGCCCAGCTTGCGGAAGGCGGACTTTTTTTGGGTGCTGATGGTATTGGCATTGCGCGAGAATTTGGCCGCGATCTCATTCACCGACAGGCCCTCCAGGAAACATCGGATGACCTCCTGTTCACGCGGCGATAGCTTGTGCTTGGAGAGCCGGTGCGCAGCGTGGCCCGGCATGGCCTCGGCCGTCGGCGGTTCGGCCGGCAGGGGGCAAGTGGCCTCATGACCGCGATAGATCTTCAGCGCCTCTTCCATGTCCGGGTGCAGGTAGACACCGCCCCCGGCTACGCTTCGGACCGCCTTCAGCAGCTCGGCAAGCGGTTGACGCTTGCCGATGAAACCTGCCGCACCCGCCTGCAGTGACAGCGATACGGTGGCCGGTGTGTAGTGCGCAGACATCACCAGTAACCTGATGCCGGGAAAGCGCACGCTGAGCGCGCGGATCAAGTTGAAGCCGTCTATCTCTGATGGGCCCAGCATGAAATCCATTAGCACCACATCTACTCGGCGCGCGGATAGGTGAGCGATCAGCTCGGCGCCGCTGCTGTAGGAACCCAGCACCTGAAGACCATCTATGGCCCCGAGGCAGCTGGCCAAGGCATGACGGACGAATTCGTGATCATCTAGCAGGGCCACCGTATGTTGGGTGTCGAGTCGCATTATCGCTCTATCTCGTTGAAGCGGTCAGGGCGTAGGCGCTGTGCGTAGCGATCATGGGGCCGCGTGGGCAGGGAGCGGCGGTGGCGGCACCGATCATTCGACGAAAGCCTTTGCCAGCCCGGGTTTCAATACGCTCATCAATTGATGGCTGAAGATTAAGAATGGCGCGATTGCGGACACCGATCAATCGTCAGACGTGATGTGGTCGGCAACGTTCAATCTCCTTGTCGTTGAGGATTGGGCTCCAAACCGTCGCGCTACTCAGTCTACGAGCAGGTCGGCTAGACAACAGACCTTTGGCTGGGTGCCCACTACTAGGCGACGGCGCTGCCTCTAGCTAGTGCGGACTCTTCCACGAAGCGTGATAGCAGCCAGTCCGTTGTCCTACCCGCTGCGGATCTGCACTACTTGTTCTGAGCCGCCGTTCGAAAAATTCTCCAGCAAGTGGGATCCGGCCGCGGTTGGCGCGTCGATCGCGCATTGGCGTCTACGGTACAGGTGATCAGGACTGACGCAGTTCCTCAAGCATGTCTGATAGACGTTTGATGGAACCACTCCGATCGTCCATCGGATCTTCCTCGATAGCCGCCGCCGTTGCGGCAAGCGCGTGCCTACTAACCAAGCCCGCGGCGCCGTGCAGTCTATGCGCATAAAACACGATCTGGTCCTGATCCGCTGCCTGCAGCGCATTCAGCAGTTGCTGCACGTCATCTGCCAGTAGTTGATGGAGATCAACCGCCATAGAGGCCTCCACTTGGCGCTGCAGCGCCTCAGTAGCAGCATCATCGCCTGCATCTACCGCACCACCGCTCCATAAGGCCAACATGCCGCGCAGCTCAGTCAGGCGAATCGGCTTCTTCAGCACGCCGTTCATGCCACTGTCGTGGCAGCGCTTTAGATGCGCAGCATCGGTCGCGGCGGAAATCGCGATCACCGGCAAGCGGTCGCAGCCCGCAATGCCTGATGACCGGATCATTTGGCAGGCAGTGTAGCCATCCACTTCTGGCATGAAGCAATCCATTAGCACGACATCGGGGAGGCTGCGACCTTTGCGAAGGCGCGCCATTGCGGCCTCCGCGCTGTCGGCAGTTTCGGCGGTGATGCCAAGCCGAGACAGCTGCTCACTCAGCACAAGCCGGTTCGGCGCGTGATCATCCACCAACAGGACGCGTAGCCGGGCGATGCCGGTGCCGGCGTGGGTTGCTGCAGCGACCGGCGCTGGCTGCGCAGGTTCCACCGGAATGCGCAGGCTTACCGTGGTACCTTCGCCTTCTTCGCTGTACAGTTCGATGCTCCCGCCCATTAGAACCACCAATTCCTTGCAAATTGCGAGTCCTAGCCCGGTGCCACCGTACCGGCGAGACACGCTGCCGTCAGCTTGGGTGTAAGGGTCGAATATGCCGGCCTGGAGGGGGGCTGGAATGCCGCAACCGGTATCGCTAACTACCGAATCCAACCACGTCGTGCCGTGCTCCCTGACTACAGCAATGGCAAGGGTGATGCTGCCGCGTTCGGTGAACTTGCGGGCGTTGCCCAGCAAATTCATCAACACTTGGCGCAGGCGGGTAGGGTCGATCATCAGCCAGTGTTCGCCCGCAGGCAAATCCAGGTGCAGGTCAATGCCGCGCTGCTGCAGATCGCGGCTGAACAGGGACGCGAGGCTGCGGGCCAGCGCGCCGATCTCCACCGGCACCCTTTCCAGCTGCATCTTACCTTCGTCCAGCTTGGACAGGTCCAGCACATTGTCGAGCAGCCCGGTGAGTGCCTCAGCAGCCTGCTCAGCAGCTTTCACAAGCGCTCTTTGACGGTCTTCGACCGCCTCGTCCGCCAGCACCTCGATAGCACCCAGCACGACGTTGATAGGTGTGCGAATTTCATGGCTCATAGTCGCCAGGAACCGCGCCTTGACGCGCTCCCCCTCGAGGGCAGCGCGACGCGCGCGCATGGCCCAACGGGCGACGACGGCCAGGGTGAGAATTAACATGGAGATGGCAGCGACCCATGGCCAGTTGTACTGCAATACGGCCTTTAGCGTAGGGGCACCGAAGTCCTCGCTACGTAGCCACTCTTCGCGGATGCTGGATTCTTCTGCGGTGGACACCGACGACAGTGCTTTCTCAATGATCGCATGCAACTCCGGCCAGTCCTTCCGCGTGGCGAACTGGGCCGTCATCGCCATTCCGATCTCCGGGCGGGAGATATAGAGCTCGCTTTCTTCGCGGCGGGTTATGAAAGGCACAAACGTCATGGTCGTGCCCATGGCTGCATCCGCTTTGCCATCCATCACCATCTGGAAGGCATCCCGAGGTGTTGGCACCTTCACTACCTTGATATCCGGAAACTTCATCTGCAAGACATCGGCGTATTGCCCTTGGGTGCGCGCAGCAACCCTTTTCCCCGCCAGATCGGCCATGCTCCATACGTTCGGATGCTGCGGCCTGCTGAACACCACGCTGTAGGCCACCAAGTAAGGGCGCGAGAGCTGTACTGCTTGCTTGGTCGGCTCTGACAGACGGTCGGGCATCGCATTGACCAACATATCGGCTTGGTGATCGATGACTAAGCTCTGCGCGGCATCCCAACTATTAGCAGGGGTGAATTCGAAATGCAGCCCGGTGCGCTTGCTGATGAGTTCCAGATACTCGGCAGACAAACCGCCGAGCTTGCCATCGCGAAGATACTCTAGTGGAGGCAACTGGGCATCGGAGGTCACCCGTATGGTTGGGTGGGCTGCAATCCATTCCCATTCTGCCCTTGTGAGCTGAATGGGCTGGGCCGATGCACTATTGGTCGTGCATACGGCCAGCAGGACGAGCCAGACCATGTCGATCCAGCCGCGTAGATAGGCAGAGCCGGGCAGAGCGAGCGGCATCGAAGGGGATCCAATAGAGCTGGCAGAAATTGTCATGACGGGGGTGGGGGCCACCTAGAGCGAGGGTAACCCGAAATTCGTCGTGGCGAGTAGAAGACCTGCCTCCACGCGACTCAGCGTATTTGGCGAGCATTTTGCAACTATTCAAATAGAAAATAGTCAGCTGTGCGGGGCATCCTTGCTTCCCGTTTCGCAGCCTGTGAAGTACCTTCGCGATGAGCGCGCCCGCCTCAACTGTTGCCACTTCATCCGGTTTCACGCTGCTGGAACTGATGGTCACGGTGGCCGTGCTCGCCATTCTGGTCACAGTGGCTTTGCCTTCGTTTTCGGCGATGATCGCTCGTAACCAGATCGCCGTCGCTGGCAACGATCTCATAGCCGGGCTGCAGCTCGCCCGTCACGAAGCTATTCGCCGCAATACCGCTGTGCAGGTCTGTGCTTCTGCGGATGGACGGGCGTGTTCCGACGTGGACTGGAACCGCTGGATCGTGCGAACCAGCAGTGGCGTTGTGCTACGGTCTGGGAAGATTCCCGCGGTGGTGACGGTGCTACCGCAGGGGGCTTTCCAGCACGGTTTGCAATTCGACACCACTGGCCTGTTCCATGGCCGCCGAAGCCAAGACCGGCAGGGCCATTTAGTGCTGTGCAGCGCCAGGACTGAACGCCGCCTGCAGCTCGAAGCCTCGTCCGGTATTCGCATACAGTTTGCCCCCAGTGCGCAGGGGAGTTGCGCATGAGCGGTGGGCATCGCTGTGTGCCCGGGGGCGCGCGCTCGATGGCTGGTGCTGGCTTGATTGAGGTGCTAGTGGCGGTGTTACTGCTCGCCATCGGGGGCTTGTCGGTGGCATTTGCCCAGGCAACGGCATCGCGGCGGACGCAGGGTGCGATGCTCAGCACTACGGCCGTGCATGCCAGCGCCAGCCTCGCCGATGCGATGCGGGCCAACCACCAGGCCGTGCTTGACGGCGCCTACAACACGACTGGGGAGCTGTGTGCGGCGACGGGTGGGCCTGCTGGCAATCTGGCCCAGCAGGATCTGCGCCGTTGGATGGAGGGCCTGGCGGCGGGCATGGACGCTCGCGCTGCTGTTTGCGGCAGTGTCGATTGTCAGGCGGGGATTTGCCAGTTGACGGTGAGCTGGGACGATGCCCGCGCCGCAGGGCAGGAGGGCGCGCCGCGCACTTCGCTGGTGCTGGGGATAGCACCATGAGGTGTATGCGAGGGGTGAGTCTGGTCGAGCTGATGATTGCAATGGCATTGGGGTTGCTGTTGCTCGGTGCATGCGGGTACTTCTACCTCGCGTCCCTCACCGGCACCCAGTCCACCTTGAGCGTATCGCGCGTGCAGGAGTCGGGGCGGTTGGCAATGGAGCTGATTGGCCGTGACATCCGGGGTGCAGGCGATCTGCTCTGTGATAACCGACTCCCGGTGACCAATCTGCTGGCAGAGCGCGACCGGCCCTTTTGGGGAACACTGGGCGAGCCGCTGAAAGGCTCCTTGGCCGGAAGTGGCGTCAGCTTCGAAGACCCGGTATTGACCACCGGCAGTGGTGCGGGGCAACGCCTGCCCGAGGGCCCCGCGCTACGCCTGTGGACTGTGGTGCCACTTGCCATCGGCGCAACCGGGCAGGTGGCATCGAGCCAGCCGATCCCGGTCGCCGGAAGCCAGCTGCCCCCCATTGGGGCGCCACTGCTGCTGTGTGACTTCAGGATGGCTACGCTGGTGAGAGTTACCGGGAACGGCGGCAATATCGGCCACGCCGCACCGGCCAACTGCACGGACTACTTCAGCATCGGCGAGGCGTGCCCGGCCGAAACCCCGGCGGAAGCGGCCCGGCATCGGTTCGGTGTCGATACGGCCTTCGGCCTGCCGCGCCAAGTTCGCTGGTTCCTCGGCAATGACGAACACGGCGTGTCGTCGCTGTACCGGCAGGAACTGGTCGACGGGCAGGTGACCAGTGGTGGCCCGGTGTTGGCCGGGGTGAGCCACTTCGGCTTGCGCTATCTGGTGGAAGGTAAGACCGATTACGTGACAGCCGAACAGATCGCGGACAGCCAATGGCGTCAGGTACGCGCGGTGCACGTGCAGCTGCAGATTGAGACTCCGGCCGGCTCGGGGGCGGAAGCTGGCATCTCGCGAGTATTTCGACAGACTTACAGCGTGCGGAGCCGCCTGCAATGACCCTCTCTTCTGCTTCCAACCAGCGCGGTATTGCGCTGTTCACCGTCCTCATCGTGCTACTGCTGGTATCGCTGCTGGTGCTGGTTGGCTTGCGTTCCAGCCTACTGCAGGAACGCATGACCGCAGGCACCCGCGATCGGGCCATGGCGTTCCAGAACGCCGAAGCGGCCTTGGACCAAGCGCAGGCGGCCATTGGCGCCAGCCGTTTCGGTGAGGGTGAGGGTGGGCTCGATTGCTCGAGCCGGTTTGATATCGCCAGTGCTCTGTGCTGGTCACACCCCTCGCTGGCCGGCTCGGCCGCGCCAGGGCGTGGCTGGCGCGAAGCGCACGACCTGCAGCCGCAGGCGCTGAGCGCCGGCGCACCAGGCTTCGCAATGCAGTACATGGGTCGGCGCGAATCACAGATCGAACTCGGCTTGGGCGATGAACCCAACTACGGCGAATCGCCCGGGCGCGTCGAAGCCGACTACTACCGCGTGCTTGCACGCGGATCAGACCACCAGGCCGCACCGGACCGTTCGCAGGTTCTGCTGCAGGCGACCATCGTCCGTGAATGAGGTTCAACCGATGTCCCACGTGCCCTACTGTCTTCCCAGCCGCGCCCACCTGCTGGGACTATGCTTGGGCACGGTCGGTGCACTGGGGGCGCCCCCGCTTCGTGCCGAGATCGCACAGGCACCGCTGACGGCGCAGATCGAAGTGCCAGGCAACCTCGTGCTGGTGCCGTCGGTGGAATTCCCGACGCTCATCAGCGCAGCCAACTTGGGGGACTATTCCACGTCGGCCAGCTACGAAGGTTACTTCGACAACGCTAAGTGCTACCGCTATGTGTACGCGGCCAGTGAGCCGCAACGTCACTTCGAGCCGGTCGGCCTGCGGCAGGGCTCCTGCAAGGGCAAGGCCTGGGATGGGCGCTACCTCAACTGGGTCGCAACCCAGACTATCGACCCTTTCCGCAAGGCCCTGACCGGCGGTTATCGCGTGCGTGATACACCGCAGGAAACGTGGTTGGAAAAGGCCGATTTCTCCGTACAGAACCGCGCCGCCAACTTTGCCACGCGGCGTATACCGGCAGGCAACGCAGCCGATGCGGCGCTGGTGGCCGCCTCCACGCCTGCATCCTGGAACGCCATCTATGCGCGTGTCTACGGCCTGGGAGCACGCATGTACTTCGCTGGCAGCCGGGATGCCGCCATCGACGCGGCCAAGGTAACCGGCGCAAGCACGCCCTACAACCCGAACGACCCCGCACACCGGCTCGTGCCGGACCAGAATGGCCGGCCGGGCGACCAGAGTGTGATTTATGAGGTCAGCATGCGGGTAAAAGTCTGCGATGCCGCAGCAGGGCTGGAGACGAACTGCGTCGCTTATGCGTCCAGCGCAAAACCGGAAGGCCTGCTGCAACGCTACAGTGGCCGGCTGCGCTACTCAATCTTCGGCTATCTAAACAACGGTGGTCCCAACGCCTTCGACCAAGGGGGCTTCGAACCGGCGCCGGAAGGCGGCGTGCTGCGTGCGCGACAGAAATTCATCGGCCCTCTGGTGCCGGATCCTATTAAACCGCCCTCGATGAACGCTGCAGCGGAGTGGAACGCAGTTACCGGCGTTCAGATTGCCAATCCTAACCCCGCCGATGCCACAGCAACCGGCGGCGGGGTGAAGGATAGCGGTGTCATCAACTACCTCAATAAGTTCGGTCAAATGAAGACTGGCCGTACTCCCAAGTATTACGACAACGTGAGTGAGTTGTACTACGCCGCCACGCGCTACATGCGCGGGCTGGGCAATGTCGCCGAGTTCAGTGCGCTTTCCAGCAATACCACCACCCGTTACCGGCAGGCCGATGGCTTCCCGGTCATCAGCCGCTGGGAAGACCCCATCGCCTACCAGTGCCAGAGCAACACCCTGCTTGGCATTGGCGATACCAATACCTGGAAAGACAAGAACCTGCCGGGTGCGACCAGCAAGGTTGGCGAGGACCACCCAAAGCCGGCCACGGTGGCCGCGGACACCACCTATGACGTAGTGAAAGCCATGACCCAGATCTGGCGTATGGAAGGCTATTCGGCTGCAGAGGCCAGCAGACTGGCCACCGCCGCATCATTCTACCTGCCGGAGCAATACAACTCGGCCTATATCGCTGCGCTGGCGTATCTGGGTAATACCACCGACCTGCGCCCAGACACCGCGTCCAACGGCCTGCCAGGCAGGCAGACCATGCGCACCTATTGGGTGGATGTGGTTGAAAAGGGCGACTATAAGATCACCCAAAATCAGTACGTGCTGGCAGCAAAGTATGGTGGCTTCAACGTGCCGGACGGATTCAATCCCTTCGATCCGTCCGCAGCTAAGCTGGCCGATGCCAGTTGGTGGAACGGTGTCGATCTTGTCAACGGCGACAGGCGCGAGAAGCGCCCACGTACGTTCTTTGCCGCCTCCGATGCCACGCGGATGGTCGCCAGCTTAGAAAATGCTTTCCAGATGATTGCTCAGCCCAGGCCGGGCGCGGGCTCGGCGCTGGCCAGCAATGGCGGCGCGCTGGATGTCGACGGCCGCATCTTCACTGCATCCTACCGTACCGGTAGCTGGACTGGCGATCTGGCGGCCTATGGTGTCGACGCTACAAGCGGTGCACCAAACACGGGAACTGCGCAATGGAGCGCTGCGGCGCGGCTGGACGCGCGCGACTGGAAGCGGCGCGCTCTGTACACCGCAAGCGGGGGGCGACTGCTGCCACTGCGGTGGTCCAATCTGCCACCTGCCGCGCAGAACGTACTCGGTGATGGCAGTGTGCTTGACTATCTGTCGGGTGATCGCAGCAACGAGGGTCGGCAAGGGCTGCGCATTCGTGAAAGCTTGCTGGGCGATATTGTGAATTCCTCACCCGTGTATGCCGGCGCGCCCAATCCTCGTCTGTACGGCAATCGACGCTTCCAAGGCTCGGACCGCTATGCGGCGTTCGCTGCCGCGCAGGCCAGCCGCATCCCTACCGTGTATGTGAGTGCCAATGATGGGTTGCTGCATGCGTTCAATGCCGCCAACGGTGAGGAGATATTCGCCTTCATGCCGGCCACGGCCATCGGAGAGCCGCTGCGGGCGTACACCCGCGAAGGCTACACGCACCAGTACAACGTGGACGGCGAGTTGACCGTAGCCGACGCTTTTATCGGCGGTGCGTGGCGGACGGTGCTGGTTGGTACCTTGGGTCGAGGCGGTCGGGGTGTGTTCGCGCTGGATGTAACCAACCCGAGCAGCCCCAGTTTGCTCTGGGAACATGACGACCGCACCATCCCCGGCCTTGGTCGTGTGCTGGGCAAGCCGCTCGTGGCTCAGGTGGCCGATGGCGATTGGCGGGTGATGCTAGGCAATGGCGTAGAAGGCAGTACGGGCGGTTCGCAGCTGGTCAACATAGGGCTGGCGGGCGGACAGGTACAGAGCATTTCGCTGGACGATCAAGGCAAGGGAGCATCCGGTCCGCGCCCTTGGGATAGCGACCGCGATGGCTTTGCTGAAACGGCCTACGTGGGAGATCTTGGGGGGGGCGTATTCCGGGTGAGCTTGCACGCCGGTCGCGCGGAGAGGCTGTTTTCCGCACGTAGCGGAAGCGAAGCGCAGCCCATCACCGCCGCGCCGCTAGTGGGACGCAACCCGGATACCGCCGAAACATGGGTGTTCGTCGGCACCGGCGCGCTTCTGGAAATGGCCGATCTGGGCGATACCCGTGTGCAATCTTGGTACGGCCTGCGCGACAAGGGGCATCCTATCAATGGGCGCTTAGGCTTGGTTGCCACCCGTATTACCGCAGAAAGTCCCAATGGTGGCCGCGTGGTCGACAAACAGGATGCGCCGGGTGAAGACGGTTGGGTGATGGACTTGGTATCACCAGCGGCCGGCGCGCAGGGCGAGCGCATGATCGTGCCCAGCCAGTTCCGAGGTCGAGTGCTCCTGGGAACTACCCGCATTCCCGATGCGAGCAATCCGTGCAACCCAACGGGTTCGGGCTACTACATGGCCTTGGACCCCTTTACTGGCGGACGCCTGGACGACAGCTTCTTCGATATGGACGGAAACGGCCACGTCGGCAACCCCGGCGATCTGCTGGATGAGAACGGCAGCCCGGTGCCCTCGTCGGGCTATCTAGTTGAGCAAGGGCCAAACGCGCCCGGCTTCCTTGGCGATTGGCTGGGCGGTACGGGGGAGGATGGCGGGCTGTTCGGTGTGATCACCAACCCGATCGGCAATCGCGTGCGCCGGGTCAGCTGGCGCGAGGTCCGCTTGGTCGACGACAAGGAGGAATGAGACGGTGCACCCGCAGAGCCGCGGCTTCAGCCTGCTGGAACTGATGATCACCTGCGCGGTGATCGCCATCCTAGCGTCCATCGCGTTGCCGTCCTACCGGCAGCACGTTATCAAGACCCATCGCGTGCGCGCGCAGGTGTGCATGGTCGATCAGGCCAATGTCCTTGAACGCCACTACACACGCGCACTGAGCTACCTGCAGGCACCAGCGGCAGCCTGCGTGGCCCAGTTGGACAGCTACCGCCTGCAGGTGCAGGCAACTGCTGGTGGCTATTTAGTCATCGCCGATCCAGCGACGGGCCAAGCCGATGGGGCCTGCGGCCAATTGACTCTGGACCAGGCTGGACGCACCTGGCCTACGCGGAGCGAATGCTGGTAGCTAGCAGCGCCGACCAAGCGTATTTCCATATCTGACAGGGGAGAGAACTAGCATGAGCATGACTACCTACCCTACAGCTACCCGCGTGGTGATTGCCGATGACCATGCCCTGCTGAGGGCTGGGCTCTCAGTTGTCACCAATGCCGGACAGGCCTTCCAAGTTGTTGGACACGCTGAAGGGCCAAGCAGTTTGGAAGCTCTGCTGGGCAGCCGCAGCTGTGACCTGCTGCTGCTTGATTTGCACATGCCGCAGGAAGAACTGCCGGACGGCCTGGCCATGTTGGCTCGTGTGCGCGCGCAGCATCCCATGCTTCGGATCATCGTGTTTACGGCTGACGACGATCCCGAACAGATTGACTTGGCGTTCGCCTGCGGCATCGACGGCTACGTGCACAAAACTTCGGGCTCTGCCGAGCTGCTTGATGCTATGCAGGGCGTGATGGCGGGCCGCCGCTATCTGTGCAAGGCCACGCGCCTGCGCCTAGCCGAACGTCTCCCACCGGGCGCATCGCCCCTGGACGTACTGACGGCCTGCGAAGCCGACGTGCTGCGGTTGCTACGAGAGGGTTTGACTCTGACGGGGATCGCGCAGCTGCGAAAGCGGACCGTGGCCACGGTTAGCCATCAGAAAATCAGCGCGATGCGCCGGCTTGGCATCAATGGCGATGCCGAGCTCTTCAGGCTGCTAGCAAAGTTGTAGTGTCAAAGATCGAGCGCGTGATGAAGTTCGCTGTTGAAGCGGTCATTCTCATCCTTGGCTGCCTCGAGGCACGCATGGACAATGAAGATCTTCTGGCCAGAGCGCAGCCCGATCTGGAAGTAGTGGCTGCGCGCGGTCGAGCGCACGCTCGATACGAATGCTACATCGCGCGAGGCGAACACGTATCCGCCTGCAGATAGCAGCGAGGGTGCGGGCCTGGGCGCTCCGCTGCATGGGCGTCTACCGGCGCGCTTCGCGTTCACAGTCACGCTGGTGCAGCTCTGCCAGCAGTGTGGCCTGCTGGGCGAAGATTTCCACCATGCTCTGTCGGCAGATCACGTATTCACTGCCGGCAACGGTGCGTATCGCGAACCAGCAGACGCTGCCTTCATCAACGATGGAGCCGATGGATTCCACCTCATCGGAACGGAAGATCCAGCCATCACACACAATCATGGCAACCCCTTGACCACAGAATGACGAACTTCATGGTCCTCAGAGCGCTTGCATCTTCTTCATCGAAACACCTTCGCGGCTGATCGATGCCAGCAGCAGGTCGCCACCGGCGACCGTGGCACCGGCCATCAAATTGCGGTAATGCACTTGGACGCGGGCAGCGCGCACCATCTCGTCTTCGTCAGTAGAACCCTTCCACTTCTGCAGAGGGTGGCCAGGGCTGGCCATGCTGCCTTCGGCCTTGGTGGACCGCGTTGGGGCACCATTGACCTTGGAAAACACCCGTGCAATCACGCTGCCGCTCTTCTCAGACCACCCCATTGCCACCAGATCGAACTGCTGTGTGGCAGCCGGTGAAGCGTCTGCGTTGGCCTCGCCGCACTGGGTATAGGTGCGCCAGTGAACATCCAGCAGGCGAGGCACGATGCCTTCGGCGCTGTCGATATCGAAGCGTGGGGCATTTGAAACCTTAAGCAGCTCGCAGTAGATGGTGAAGAAGAAGTCCTGGTGGCTGCGGCAGGCCAGCAGCATCTGTCCGTGCGGCAGCAGTAGTACGCGGGACATGCCTCGTAGTTCACCGCCAGCGCCCGGGACGCTTGAAAATGTGTCGACGGCGACCACGCCTTTGTCCTTCTGGACGACCACATTGATCACAGACATTGCGAGCCGCTTTTGTCACCAGGGTGGCGAATTATTGCAGCGTGAATGTGGGGCTGTATCTAATAGAACTTGCAAAATACAGTGGAATGAGAGGGCGAAGCGTTCTCATATCGGCATGCTCGGCGGGAGCCAAAGAGATGTAACCATTCAGAAATCCCAGCATGGCGCCCCTGTTAGCCAGTGGTGTGCGCTCATTTCTTAGCATCAGCTGGCGGCAATGCCTTGTGTACAAGGGTTCAGGCAGATTAAGGCCCCCTTAACTGTGTGGAAGGCGTCCAGAACTTTGCGAATTTTCAAATAGGAAGGTCGTTCGCCGGTTTCTAGCATTCCCCCTCGTCGGCCAACTGGCCCATTTCTGAAACGAGGCTAATCCATGCGAACCACTCTTTCCTGCGCGCGACGCGTGCTCTCTCTTTCCGTGGCGGTCGCCCTGAGCGCCCCGCTCGCTGCTGCTGCAGCCCCGCCCATTGTTGCTGATGGCACTGCGATCACGATCGGTAGCGACACCATTGATGGTGAGGCCGGCGCGTACCAAGGCCACGCCATGCAGGCGCTCAACGGCGGCTCCATCAACGCCTCAGGCATGACTCTTATCACCACCGGTGCCGAAGCACACGCTGCCTACGCCAGCGGCGCCGGCAGCGTTATCAATCTGGACAACAGCACCATCAGCACCAGCGGGTACGTTGGAGCGGGTTTGGTCGCCGCTGAGGGCGGGCAGATCAATGCTGAAGGCGTGCAGTTCACCTCCAGCGGCAACAATGGTCGTGGCATCGCGGCCAGCAACACCGGGAGCACCGTCAACTTCAACGGTGGCAGCATCACCACCAACGCAGCGCAGTTCGCTGACGGTGTTCGCGCCAGTAACGGTGGCACCGTCAACATCGGCCGTGATAGCGGCGGAAACGGCACAACCATCACTGTCGCCGGTGGCGCGTGGGGCGGCATCGTCGGCGGTGGTGACACTGGAAGTGGCACACTGAACATCGACGGCGCTACCGTGCGTGGCTTGAGCGGTCTTTTGGCCCAAGGCAGCAATGCTGCCCTCAACGTCACTGACAGCACCATCGAATCTCGTAACGTTGCGATCTACGCGGATGCAGGCAGCCAAGCGCACCTGCAGGGCGTGACCATCCGCTCGGGCCAAAATGGGCGCGATGATGGCGCCGGCATCAAGGTTCACAACGCTGCGCACGTAGATGTCGTTGACTCCTCGATCAGCACTGGAGGCAATCTGTCCCACGGCATCCAAGCCCAGACCGGCGGCACGGCCTTTGCCAGCAATACCGATATCACCACCACTGGCGATCATTCCAGCGGTGTCGTCGTGCTGTCGGCGCCGAGCCGCGTTGATCTGGTCGGTGGCAACATCGCCACCTCCGGCGTGGGTGGCTTCGGCCTGGAATCCAGCGCAGGCACGATCACCGCAGCCAACCTCAACATCTCGACCGCAGGCGTAGGTGCCATTGGCGCATATGCACATGGTGTTGATGCTCGCATCGAAATGAACAACAGCTCAATCCAGATCAATGGTGGTGCGGCGCATGGTGCAGCGGCGACTGGGGGTGCCACCTTGGTCATCACGGACTCCACCATCGCCTCCGATATGCACAACGGGGTGACCGGCCGCGATGCCGATACGCAGGTTGCGATCTCCGGTTCGGATGTTTCCACCTTGGGTGTCGACTCCAATTCCCTGCTGCTGACCGGAACCGCACATGCGGATGTACAGAATTCGCACTTGTCGACCCAAGGCGACCGCAGCCGCGGCGTGTGGGCCGCTGGCGGCAGCACAGCGTTCATCTCCAACTCGCTGATCGAGACCGCAGGAGACCGCACGCTGGATTCTACGGGCAACCTGTTCGGTGCCGCCGCCGTGGTCGCCTCCTCGGGCGGTCAGGTGCAGATCCAGTCATCGGACCTGTCCACCACCGGCTACTGGGCCGATGGTCTTGATGCCGAGGGCGATGGCTCTTCTTTGACTATGACCGGCGGCAGCATCCATACCACTGGTGAAAATTCCAAGGGTGCGGCTGCCTACAGTGGCAACAATCGCATCTCGCTGGATGGCGTGCGCGTGCGCACCGAGGGCAAGGGCGCCCAGGGCGCGGCAGCAGTAGGTATTGGCAGCGCGCTGACCATCGCTGGCTCTCAGGTCACCACGCTAGGCGATGCAGCGCATGGTCTGGAAGTGCGTAGTGGCGCACAGCTGACGGTGTCCGACACCAGTGTATCCACGCAGGGCATGGGTTCCAATGCCGCGCGCGCCAGCGACGGTGCCAGCATCGCGCTGTCTGGCAGTGCATTGCATGCCGATGCTGCATCGGCGCTGTTGCTCGACGGTAGCACCCTCACCGCCACTGATGGCACAACCATCGAAGGTAACGGTACCTTGGCGGAATTCGGCTCGGACGCTGCCAGCTCCCTGGTATTCGATCGCAATGTGGTTGCGCTGGGCGATGTCCGATTTGCCGAAGGTTCGAGCGATGTGGATGGTAATGGCGCGCTGGATCGCACTTCCTCGCTGTTGTTGGACAACAACAGCTACTGGAAGGGCGCCACCGATGCCATTGGCGATTTGTCGCTGGCCAATGGCAGCCGCTGGGACGTAACCAGCGACTCGCGGGTTGGCATGCTCAACCTGGTCGGCTCCAGCGTGGTCTTCGACCATACCGATGGCCAGTACAAGACCCTGACCGTAGACGGCGATTTCCACGCCGACAACGGCCTGCTGGCGATGAACACCGCGCTTGGCGACGACGCCTCGCCGACCGATCTACTGCACGTCAAGGGCGATACCTCGGGCAATGCGCAGATCGCGGTCAACAACATCGGCGGCAGCGGCGCGCAGACCGAGGACGGCATCAAGCTGGTGCAGGTCGATGGCGTGTCGGCAGGCGAGTACGCGCTGGCCGGCCGCGCCGTGGGCGGTGCCTACGAGTACTTCCTGTACGAGGGCGGCCACAGCAACCCGAATGACGGTGACTGGTATCTGCGTTCAGAACTGTCTTCGGTGGATCCGGAGGTGGATCCGTGCGATGGCAACGACTGCACCATCGATCCGCCGGTGAAGCCCGTGCCTGTCTTCCGGCCGGAAGCGGGTGCCTACCTGGCCAACCAAGCTTCGGCCGTGGCTATGTTCAGTATGGATTTGCACGAGCGTGTGGGCGAACCGAACCTGGCCCAGCGCCAGCGTGGCGATGGCGACCTGGGTGCTGCCTGGGCCCGTGTCATTACCGAGCAGCCGCGCTACAGTGTCAACGACCAGCTTGTGGGGCATGGCCGTCAGAACGTGGTGCAGATCGGCAGCGACGTGACCTCCTGGGGTAAGCAGGATCGCGGGGTGTTCGGCGTCATGGCCGCCAGCGGCCAAGCCACTAACCGCGTTACTTCTTCCCTGACCGGCTACGGGGCTGGAGGTCGCGTCGATGGCCGTGCGCTCGGCGTCTACACCACCTGGATCCAGGATGCCGAGGACGATGACGGCCTGTACATCGACGGCTGGCTGCAGGCGGCGCAGTTTAAGAACCGAGTTCAGGGTGACGCATTGACCCCCGAGCACTACCGGTCGCGCAGCCTATCGGCGTCAGTGGAAGCGGGCTACGCTCTGCGTTTGCACCAGAACGAGAGCAGCGCGCTGTATCTGGAGCCGCAGGTGCAGGCCATCTGGACTGACTATCGCATGGACGGTGACCAGCACCAGGAAGTGAACGGCACGGTGGTGAAGGCTGCCGAGGCCGGTGGCCTGCAGACCCGTGTCGGTGCCCGCCTGTACGGCCATTCGACTGCCCCCATTGGCAACCGCGTGCAGCCTTTCGTGGGCGTCAACTGGATCCGCAACGGCAATGATGCCAACGCGGTCTGGCTGGGCGAGCAGCGCTTGCAGGGCATTGTGCCGAAGAACGTATATGAGGCCAAGGCCGGTGCGCAGCTTCAGCTGTCGCGGAACCTGACCGGCTGGGGTGAATTGAACGTCCAGCAGGGCGACTACGGCTTCCGCAGCGTAGGTGGGCAGCTGGGCGTGAAATACGCTTGGTAATAGCGGCAGGCAACATGGCCTGAAGGCAGTGGCCCGCTTTCCGTAAGGAGGGCGGGCCGTTGCTGTTGAAAATCAGACCATTCTCATAGCCGGCATGGGCGTTTCCTCGCAATACTTGCTGCAGCTATCCGTTTCGGCCCGCCGGCCTTTGTCTTGCATGCCTCGTTGGGCTTTGGTCGGCGGGCCATTTGTGTTCAAAACCCCGAGGCTGTGCGCTGCGGCGGCTCAGCGCTCCATCTTGCGCAGGTCATCACTACACGATCCGGGATGGTTATCGCGGGAAGGGGGTATGTTTGCTTCTGGCCGAGAGCAGACAGGTGTCAATGCGAGAACACTGCAACGGCATTCCGCAGTGTGAGACTGGATCTAGCTCAGTGCCCGAGCTCTCTCAGTGGATTTTCCAGCGTCAAGGTCAGCAGGTTCTGTTTGATCCTGCCGCTGCTGGTACCCGACCTTCAGGGCGCTTTGCGGTGGCATGGGGATGACCGGTGCGCGGGTACCCCGGGAGGCGGAGGCCGAACTTGGTCACTGCCCTTTCGAGCGCCCACACCAGCGTTGGAATGCCGAGCGTGGCTTAGTCCTAACCACCCGAGCTGGGCGCTGCTTCTGGCATCTGGCCAGACCTTAGCCGCACCATTAGGCTCACAGTTCGACATTCAGATAAAAAGGGTGCAGCGTTTGGCTTTCGCCCTCAAGGGCCATTCATTCGGAGAGCGCAGGTGAGCAGAACAAGTATCTCCCACCCACTGCAGATTGCCAGCTTGCCTGTTGGAGTGCGCGGCGGTGGGATTGGCGTCACCTTTGCACCGGGAAAACATCAAGACGTCGCAATGACCGGGTCTTGGGCTAGGGACTTGGACATTGATCTCGCGTCGATCATCGCTTGGGGAGCACAGCATTTGGTCACGTTGATTGAGCCATGGGAGTTTGAAGAACTGCGAATCACCTCTTTGGCGCAATGTGCCAGAACTCACGGTTTGATATGGCACGGCCTGCCGATCACGGATGGTGCTGCTCCTGATTCACGACTGCTAGAGCCTTGGCGATCCTTAGGACCACACCTTGCAGCCGAGCTCTTGTCTGGGAGCAGGGTTGTGGTGCACTGCAAGGGTGGGCTGGGTCGGGCAGGAACCGTGGCGTCGATGCTTCTCATTGACACAGGCTGTGCTTCGGACGGCATCGATGCAATTGCCAAGGTACGGTCAGTGCGACCTGGTGCGGTGGAGACTGCGGAGCAGGAGGAATTCATCCTGAATTGGGCCGCTCGCAGGACCCTAAGTCCCCGGTAGCTGCAATGCCCCGCTGACCTACCCTCCATTGCCTTTGGCTCACGTATAAGAAGACGGCATCCCGCAGTTGGCCTGTAGATGAGCCAGCCGCAGGGGACGCTGTGCTGAGTACTTTTTGGTCGCGGTCGATACCCTAGCAAAGGATGCTCTCTCCGGCAGAGCGTCCCCTTGGGCGAAGCTCCTACTGATACCCCAGCACAACCCTATTCTTGCGACGCGAGGCTCGACTCAATTCTTTCTGCGTGTCTACGAACTGGCCCTGCAGGTCATCTATCGCGCGGACTTTCGCATGGAGCATCTCATGCGGGAGCTTGTGTTGGTGATCGACCAGCTATGGCCCAATTACGAATGTGGCGCTCTCGCGGCTAGCCCGCACAAGGGGCTACTGCGTACCCAGCTGGCCTTAGGTGGTTGGTCGCCTCAGAACGAGCAATTTATGGCAACGGCCTGCGTCAATAGCGACGGTAGCAGGCCTACTGAAATCTAGGAGCTAGTCGGGGGCCGCGTCCCCGGGAAAACCGCTAGAAGGCAAGTCAAGCAGAAGATGTCCTGGCCGCCGCTCGAGCTCAGGCCATCTGGTTGAATGATCGAGCCGGTCGAAAGGTCGCCGGCGGCCGGCTTCTCTCGGCCCTGCTGCGCCAACACCAGGCGACTATCCAGGACCTAGGTGCCTCCCTCAAGGCCCAGCTTACGGGACGCGGAGGGTACGCTCGAGTTCGGAGATCACTACTTTGTTCTCGCAGCGCTAGTGACGCCAATTGGTCTGAGGCATGGCTGCCGCCATCGTCAGGTCCTTCCGCGAAAGGTTGCCGACTACTTCTAGCTGACTGAATTCTGAATGGAGGATTATCTACTGTCGACTAGCTATTCGTAAGCGATATCTCGACAGGAGCTATTCCAGCTAGTGTTTCGGTTGAACTTCTCTACGTCAGCAGCAAGTAAGCCAGGGTAGTGCCGGCCGCTGGCCGGCAACCCCATGAACCGGAGGCGGCATCGCGCCGCCCCCGGTACCCTGCCTCAGTAGGCGATCCAGGCGTCGCGCCAGGCGAAGCCGGTGCCCGGACGATAGGCATCGGCATTGATGTTGCACCAGGCGCCTTCCGGGAATGGGCGGCAGGCGTACAGCTTGCCGTCGGTGCCCTTCACCACGGTCTCGCCCGGCTTGTAGCTGCCGAGGCCGGCCGGGTAGACGAAGTCGAAGTCGCCGCCCGGCGGATCGACCGGATCGATCGGGCCCGGACCCGGCACCTGGGTTTCCAGCTGGAAGCGGTTGCCCGGCTTCAGGTACACGCGGTTGTCGGTGGCCGAGGCGACCGGCGTGATCACGCCGTTCTTCATCACGCCCACGCGGGCGTGCTGTGCGCTGGCGTTGACCTTGCGGGCCAGCGCCAGCGGCCACTGCGTCGGGCTGGTCTGGCCGGTCGCCAGCTTGGTTTCCAGACGCTCCAGGTCATTGCCGTTGGCGTTGAACACGCGCAGGGTCACGGTGCTGTCCACGTCCAGCGCGCCATTGGCGGTTACTGCGCCAGCGTCCTGCCACTGCGGCGGCGGAACCACGCCACCGCCACCTTCGAAGCGCACGTCCATGCAGGTGTAGAACGCTTCCTGCGAATCCGAGCGCTGCCAGGTGTTGTAGATGATGTGCTGGCCACTGCGCTTGGGCAGCGGGCAGTCCAGCTTGTAGACACCGCCTTCGGACAGCGGCACGTTGCCCAGGGTGCAGAATTCCTGCAGGTCGGCCCAGCGCAGCGGGCTGCCCGGCTGCCAGCCATCACGGGTGACGTAGAACTTCCACTCGCGGGTGGCGTGTGGCGCCGGTGCCCGGAATTCGAAGGTGTAGCGGCCGCGCGAATCGGCGCGGACCGGGGTGGTCGGCCAGTCGCTGCGGTTCAGATCGAGCCCGCGGTACTTGGGGATGCTGGCGCTGCACAGCTCGCCGTCACGCACCAGCTCGCGATGGTTGCCATTGGCGTTGCCATGGGCGATCGCGCTCCAGTCATAGAACGGCTGCGCGCCACCGATGGCCTTGGCCGCGGCACAGGCCGGGTTGGTCGGGTTCTCCGGATTGCCCTCGTGGCACTGCTTCACGCGGCTGAGCGGCTTGGTCATGGTGCCGTGGGCGAGGGCGCTGCCGGACAGGGCCAGGCCGGCAACGACGGACAGAGCGAGGACTGCCCGATGGGACAGGTGCATGCAGGAACTCCTTTGCGAAGTGTGGGAAACCTCGCGCAGTCTTCACATGCAGGCCCGCCGGCAACATCGGATAAGTTCGAATTCGATGGCGGTCGTGTTCGATCTGCAACACGGTGCTCACTGTGCCGCTTTCCAGGCAGAAGGCGGTGCACCCTGCACCGCCTCCCGCATCACCGCCTCAGTATGCGATCCACGCATCGCGCCAGGCCGCACCCACGCCCGGCCGGTACGCCTCGGCGTTGACGTTGCACCATGCACCTTCCGGGAACGGGCGGCAGGCGTACAGCTTGCCGTCGCTGCTCTTCACCACGGTCTGGCCCGGCACATAGCTGCCGATGCCCGCCGGGTACACGTGGTCGAAATCACCGCCCGGCGACGGCGTGCCCGGGTCGGGCACCTTGGTATCGAGCTGGAAGCGGTTGCCGTCCTTCAGGTACACGCGGTTGTCGGTGGCCGAGGCCGCCGGCGTGATCACGCCATTGGCAAGCACGCCCATGCGCGCGTGCTGGGCACTGGCATTGACCTTGCGGGCGAGCACCAACGGCCACTGCGCGGGCGCGGTCTGGCCACTGGCCAGGGTGGCTTCCACCCGTTCGACGTCATTGCCGTTGGCGTTGAACACGCGCAGTGCCAGCGTCGTGCCCACCGGGAGCTCAGCGCGTGCGGTGACCGGGCCGGCATCCTGCCATTGCGGTGCCGGTGCGGTTCCGCCGCCGCCCTGGAAGCGCACATCCATGCAGGTATAGAACGCCTCGGTCGAATCCGAGCGCTGCCAGGTGTTGTAGATCACATGCTGGCCGGTGCGCTGCGGCAACGTGCACTGCAGCTTGTAGGTGCCATCGGCCGAGAGCGGCGTATTGCCCAGCGTGCAGAACTCCTGCAGGTCGGCCCAGCGCAGTGGGCTGCCCGGCTGCCAGCCTTCGCGGGTGACGAAGAAGCGCCAGTCGCGCGTGGCGTGTGGTGCGGTCGCCTTGAACACGAAGGTGAACCTGCCATTGGCATCGGCCTGGATCGGCGTGGTCTGCCAGTCACTGCGGTTCACATCCAGCCCGCGGAAGGTCGGGTTGTTGCCGCTGCACAGCTTGCCGTCGGGCACCACGGCCTGATGGTTGCCATTGGCGTTGGCCTGGTTGATGCCGTTCCAGTCGTAGAACGCCTGCGAACCGCCAATCGCTTTTGCAGCGGCACAGGCCGGGTTGGTCGGGTTCTCGGGATTGCCTTGGAAGCAGGCATAGACACGGCTGACCGGCGCGGTCATGGTGCCGTGGGCGAACGCGCTGCCGGCCAGGCACAGGCCCGCAGCGGAGAACGAGGTAGCCAGCAGCAGCGGTGTGGATCGGAATGACATGGCGCATCCTTGTGGTCGTCGAAAGGGAGCGGTGACCGCAGGAGCTGCGCTGCGCGGCGGACTTCCGGCGGCACCACGGCGAGTATCGAGTCGCAGCGCAGGGGGCGGAACCACCGAAGCGCCGATCCGTGACTGTGGGTGTGAACCCCTTCCCGCAGGCTTCACGCAGGGCTGAACGGATGCGCTGGAGGTCACGTGACCGGCGTGGCATCGATCACGTCGTGGAGATCGCACTACATGGCCTCGGCACCCATCCGATCCGCCTGGCACGAGAAGCAGCCATGCGCCGCGTTGTGCAGCTGGACGAACGCCACCGACGGGTCGGCGAACAGTGCATCCAGGTGGTCGGCCACCCCGGTGCCGGCACAGACCTGGGCACCGCTCATCAGCGCGGCGTGGTCATAGGCACGCACCGAGATCATCCGGCGCTGCACATACGGGGGCACCTCGCCCGGCGGCAGGACGCAACGGGTCACGCCGCGCTGCACGAAGATCGGGCCGGCGGCGCGATACGGCGAGTGCAGCGGCAGGTGGGCGTGGGACAGCAGGAGCAGTTCACTACCAGGTGCGGGATCGCTCAGGCTGATCCGGCAGGGATGGCCGCCGCTGTCGCCCGCCCAGCGGCGTTGGATGCCGAGCGCGGCGAGCGCGCTGTCACTCATCTCGAACAGGTGCAGGAACGGGCGGTGGTCGATGCCGCTGAGGTACCACGCGTGCATGGGCGTCTCCTTGGGTTTTCCGCGGATTGTGCGCATGCGCCGGCCGCCGTGCTCGCCGTTTTCAGACCCCACACCGGCATCGGGCCGGAACACTGGCCCATGGGTTGCTGCTGGCCGCCGCCGATGCCGCCCTGTACCGGGCCAAGGCCGAGGGGCGGGACCGCCTGGTCTGTGCGCCGTCGGCGGCGGATTCGTCATTGCCCATCGCCGTCGGCGCGCTGCCCGTGTAAGTTGGGTCACATCTTCCGCGGCAGCCCGTCGTGGTCGACAGGAACGTCCTCCAGGGGAAATGAGCACGATGCAAAGACACCACCTCGCGCTGGCCGGGATGCTGGCCAGCCTGATGATTGCCGGGTGCAGCCAGCCGCCGCCGGCCGACGCCGGAAGTGCCAGTGATGCACCCAGCCGTCGTTTCGGCACGATCGACTTCCAGCCCTGCACGCTGTCCACCGAAGGCGCCAGTGCCAACGTGGAGGCGCAGTGCGCCACCCTGCAGGTACCGGAGGACCGGGCCCAGCCCGATGGCCGCCGGATCGGCCTGCGCATTGCCTGGCTGGAATCGGGCAGCAGCGGTGCCAGCCAACCCGACCCGGTGTTCTTCCTGGCCGGCGGCCCCGGCCAGGCGGCCAGCGAGGTGGCGGTCATCGTCGATACCGCACTGCGCCAGGTGCGCAAGCAGCGCGACGTGTTCCTGATCGACCAGCGCGGCACCGGCGGCTCCAACCCGCTCAGCTGCCTGGGCGCGGACGGCACGCCACTGCAGATGGACGAGGATGCCGCGCCCTCCGAGGCATCGCTGCGCGACTATGCCCAGCGCTGTGCGGCGTCGCTGCAGGGGCGTGCCGACGCGCGCTTCTACACCACCACCGAGGCCATCGCCGATCTGGATGCGGTGCGCGGTGCGCTCGGCGTGGATCAGGTCAACCTGGTCGGCGGCTCCTACGGCACCCGTGTGGCCCAGCGCTATGCCGGCGCCTATCCGCAGCACACCCGCAGCATCGTCATCGATGGCGTGGTGCCGAACGAGCTGGTGGTCGGTGGCGACTTCGCGACCACCTTCGAGGATGCGATCGCCCTGCAGTCGGCGCAGTGCCGCAAGGATGCCGCCTGCAGCAAGCGCTTCCCGACCGACACGCGCGCGCAGCTGCGCAGCGTGGTCGACACCCTGCGTCGTGCGCCGGTCTCGGTCGAGTATCGCGATCCGGGTACCAACGCACCGCGGCAGGATGTCCTGACGCCGGACAGCGTGGTCGGCCTGGCCTTCGCCTTCTCCTACGTCCCGCAGTATTCTTCGCTGCTGCCACTGGTGCTGGACGAGGCCGCACACGGTCGCTACGCACCGCTGGCATCGCTGGCGCGGGGCGCGAACCGCAGCATGGATTTCCAGATCAACCGCGGCATGCAATGGTCGGTGATCTGCAGCGAGGATGCGCCGCGCTACCACGCGCCGGCCGAGGACCCCGAGCGGCTGTTCGGCAACGACGTCGCCAGTGCCTTCTTCGCCGCCTGCCCGGTGTGGCCGCATCGTCCGGCGCCGGCAACCGATGCCGTGCCGCTGCGCAGCGACGTGCCGGCACTGCTGCTGTCCGGTGAGCTGGACCCGGTGACGCCGCCGCGCTATGCCGCGAAGGTGCTCAAGGGCCTGCCCAATGGCCGTGCGCTGGTCGCCCGTGGCCAGGGCCATGGCACGTTGACCGCCGGCTGCATGCCGCGCCTGCTCGGCCAGTTCATCGACAAGACCGATGCCAAGGCGCTGGATGCCGGCTGCCTGGACACGCTGAGCTACGTGCCGGCGTTCACCTCGTTCAACGGATGGGAACCATGATCGTCGCCGACAACCTGCACAAGGCCTTCGATACCCGCACGGGCCGCATTCAGGCGGTCGCCAACGTCGGCTTCCGCGCCGGGGATGGGAAGATCACCGGCCTGCTCGGCCCCAACGGTGCCGGCAAGACCACCACCATGCGCATGCTCTACACGCTGATGACGCCCGATCAGGGCAGCATCACCGTCGATGGCATCGATGCGGCGCGCAATCCGGTGGAGGTGCGTCGCCATCTCGGCGTGCTGCCTGATGCGCGCGGCGTCTACAAGCGCCTGACCGCGCGCGAGAACATCGCCTATTTCGGCGAGCTGCATGGCCTTTCGGCCGAGCGCATCCGCGAACGCATCGAGGTGCTGTCGCACGCGCTGGACATGGGCGACATCCTCGACCGGCAGACCGATGGCTTCTCGCAGGGCCAGCGCACCAAGACCGCGATTGCCCGCGCGCTGGTGCACGACCCGCGCAACGTCATCCTCGATGAACCGACCAACGGCCTGGATGTGATGACCACGCGCGCGCTGCGCCGCTTCCTGCTGGGCCTGCGCGAAGAGGGTCGCTGCGTGATCCTGTCCAGCCACATCATGCAGGAGGTGGGCGCGTTGTGTGACCACATCGTGATCATCGCCAAGGGCACGGTGATGGCGGCCGGAAGCGCCGACGAGCTGCGTGCACAGGCCGGAGAAGTCAACCTGGAAGATGCGTTCGTGAAACTGATCGGGAGCGAAGAGGGCCTGCACGCATGAGCATGATGTCGACCCTGATGACGGTGATGCGCAAGGAACTGCGTGACCTGTCGCGTGACCGCCGTACGCTGCTGCTGACCCTGCTGTTCGGGCCGCTGCTGTACCCGGTGCTGCTGCTGGGCATGGGCAAGCTGGCCGAGAGCCGGGTGCGCACCCAGATCGAAGAGCCGTTGCAGATCCCGACCATCGGCGCGGAGAACGCACCGAACCTGGTGCGCTTCCTCGCCGCACAGGGCCTCAATGCCGCACCGGCACCGAAGGACCTGGCCGAGGCCATCCGCACCCAGGACATCGATGTGGCGTTGCGTATCAGCGATGACTTCAGCAAGGACTGGGCCGATGGCAAGCCGGCACTGGTGGAGGTGATCAAGGACAGCACGCGGCGCGCGGCCGAAGTGCCCGGCGCCCGCCTGGAGGCGGCGCTGGCCACCTACAACGGCCAGGTCGGAGCACTGCGCCTGATGGCGCGCGGCATCGATGCACAGGTGGCACGCCCGCTGGACGTGGCGCGCCAGGACCTGGCCAGTGCCGAAGCCAAGCGCGGCATGATCCTGTCGATGCTGCTGCCGGTACTGCTGACGCTGACCTCGTTCATCGGTGGCGCCTACCTGGTGATGGACGCCACCGCTGGCGAGCGCGAACGGCAGTCGCTGGAACCACTGCTGGCCACGCCGGGCTCGCGCAGCGCGATCGTCAGCGGCAAGATCGCCGCCGCCTGCGTGGTCGGTTTCGTATCGCTGCTGCTGACCCTGGTCGCGTTCAAGGTGAGTGCGCAGATCGCGCCCGGCAACATCGGCCGCCAGTTCAACATGAACGTCGGATCGATGCTGCAGATGCTGCTGGTGATGTTGCCGATGCTGCTGATCGGCACCTCGCTGTTGACCTTCCTGTCGGCCGCTGCCAAGAGCATGAAGGAAGCGCAGAGCCACATGACCTGGCTGATGCTGTTGCCGATGCTGCCCGGCTATGCACTGGTGGCCTATCCGCTGAAGAGCGAGATGTGGCAGTACGCCGTGCCGTTCCTGTCGCAGAACCAGATGCTGCTGAAGGTGATCCGCCACGAGACCATCACCCCAACGGTCTGGGCGATCTACTTGGGCGCCAGCCTGGGCCTGGCCGCGGTGCTGTGGTTCGCCGCCGTGCGTCGTTACCACAACGAGCGCCTGGCGATCTCCGGCTGACCGCCACTGGTAGCGCCGGGCCATGCCCGGCGGATTTGAAACGAGGCCCGGTCATTCCGGGCCTCGTTGTTTTCAGGATTGCGTCGCCTGCCAAGCGGCGAAGCGTTGGGCGATCACCGGTGCCAATCGATCAAAGTTTTCCCAGGTATCGGCGACGTGGTACAGCGAAGGGACCTCGGCCCCCAGCTGTTCCTCATAGTCTTCCAGATACTGGCTATTCTCGAGGTCGTAATACGCAGCAGTGAACGCGTTGGCGTCATCACTGATCAGGTCATCGACGAATTTGCCATCGCTGCATTGAAGCAGGAACAGGCCTGGCGTCGTACTACGTTCCCGCAGCGCCAGCAGGTCTTCTTCTGCGTCCTCGGCGAGCGCTTCGCTTGCCATGCCCTGTAACAGCAACCATGCCAGGTACATGCCGATGTGAGTGGCACCGGCCTCAGCCGGAAGATCCGAAGGGAAGTCACCCCCGGAATGCCAGCTGGCGTCGTCGTACTTCATTTCTTCTCCTCCTGAGTCTGGAAAACAGCCTGGGTCGCGAGTAGACAGCGGGAGCGTCGAATGCGTCAGCCGCTGGAATACCGCGCAGGCGTCACCCCCATCTCGCGCTTGAACACGGTAATGAAGGCACTGGGCGTGTCGTAGCCCATCGACAGCGCGACGCTGATCACCGGTTCGCCGGACAGCAGACGGGGCAGCGACAGCAGCACGCGCAGGCGCTGCCGCCACTGGCTCAGCGTCATGTGGGTTTCGGCCTGCCAACGACGGGCGAGGCTGCGGCTGGACAGGCCGCAGGTGGCTGCCCACGCCTCGACACTGCGGAGGTCATCCGGCGAACGTGCCAGCACCGCCGCGATCCGCCGCAGGCGGCGATCCCGCGGTTGTGGCAGGGCAAGCGGCAGCGGCGTGCTGGCGGTGATCTCATCGGCGATCACGCCGGCCAGGCGTATCTGCGCGGGATCCAGTGCCTGGTGTGGCCAACTCAGTGCGCGCGTCATCGCGGCCTGCAACAGCGCGTTGGGTTGGAAAATGCGCGGCACGACGGGCAGGTCCAGGCAGGCCTCGGCGCAGAAGTACAGGCTCCAGCCATCGAATCCCTCTGCCCCTACCAACGCGTGGGGCAGCGAGGGTGGGATCCAGGCGACGTGCCCCGCCGGCAGCAGCCACTGCAGATCGCCGACCTCGATCCGCAGCACGCCCTGGTGCGCGCCCAGCAGCTGGCCGCGGACGTGCTGGTGACGGGCCGTGCGTCGCGGGCGATGCAGTCGCAGCTGGGCCGCCAGCAGCACTGGCCCGTCGCTGGCGTTGGCCAGTGACGGGTCGATCAATGCAGTGGATGTCTGATCTGCCATATAAGATGGCAGTTATACGGCAGAATCGCTATTGCGAGGCGTGCACACTGGAGCTCCCCTCCAAGCGAGTACCTTGTGATGCAGCCGCAGGACATCCTTCCCGACCACCAGAACGACGTGCAGGTAAACGGCCTCACCGTGCGCAAGGGCAGCGTCGGCGCCTTCCTCGCCAGCGTCCGTGACTGGCAGGACCCCGCCAGCGATGGCGCCACCCGCGCCACTGCCGAAGCCGACCTGCGTGCGCTGCTGCCGGGCCTGCATGCGCTGGGCCTGTTCCAGGTGCTGGCCGCGCGCGATCCAGCACTGCAGCGCCTGATCGACAGCCTCTCCTGAAACGAACACGGCCCGGACATGCCGGGCCGTGTCGTCATTGCGGGGCGGAAACGACTTAATCCCCTCCGTCCCCTTTTTCGTGGTCAGGTGCCGCCGGGAGCGAATACCAGGGTGCGGCGGGTGGTGACCGGCGCGCTGACCGGCTCGAAGCGCCAGCGCTTGACCGCGTTCATGGCTTCGCGATCGAAGACGCGCGACGGCGTTGCGCGCAGCACGCGGGCGTTGATCACCGAACCGTCAGTGCCGACGGTGATTTCCACCAGCACTTCGCCGGAGGTGCCTGCACGCAGCGCCTCGGACGGATAGCGCGGCGCCGGCGTGCTGACCGGGCGCAGGTTGGGCGCCGCAGCGGCCGCCGGGGCCGCAGCCTGGCGTGCGGCGCTTGCCTGCTGGGCGGCAGCCTGCTGCTGCTTCTGCTCGGCTTCGCGGCGGGCCGCAGCCTGGCGCTCGGCTTCCTGGCGTTCGTTGTCGCGGCGGGCAGCATCCTGCTGGGCGGCGATCTGCTTGGCCGCGTCGGCTTCCTTGGCGCGCTGCTCGGCCAGGCGCTGCTGTTCGGTCTGCTGCTTGCTGCGGTCCTCGGCGTCCTTCTTCGCCTTCTCGGCTTCCGCTTCGGTGCGCTTGGCAGCGTTCTGCACGCCCTTGGCCAGGCCGTCCTTCAGGCGCGGCAGCGCCGGCGCGGACGCATCCACCTTCTCGATCAGCGCCACCAGGCGCTGCGCTTCGGTGTAGTCCTCGCGGCCCAGGTGCTGTTCGGCGGCGATCAGGGTGTAGGGCAGCAGGTCGGTCAGCGCGCTCTTCACCGAGGCGTCGTCCGGGGTCTTGTCGCGCAGGGCGAGGTAGTACTCGATGGCGTTGTCGCCGGCCGGCGCGTACATGCGGTTCTCGCGCAGGGCCTGGCTGGCCGACTCACGCAGCTGCTCGGTACCCATCGACTGCACCTTGGCGGCGACCACCGGTGCGGCCGGTGCAGCGGCGGTGGGTGCGGCGGCCGGGGCCGGTGCTGCGGATTCTTCCTTGCCCGAGCAGGCGGCCAGCGCCAGTGCCAAAGCAACCGGCAGCCACCGGCGCGCGGCGGTGATCGTTGAGACGTGCGACATCCTGCTCCCCTCTAGAAGACGACGTGACGTAAATCATTGATATGCATGGCCGGGACCTGCGGTCCGGGCGCGGCAGGGTGACGTTTCCCGACGCCACCGCCGGCAACGGCGAGGGTGCAATCTAGCATCCCGGCCACCGCCGCGTACAAGGGGCAGTGGCCGGGAGGGGCAACGGCCACCGCCGTTGCCTGCGACGACCTCAGTGGTCGTGCGCCTTGTCGTGCGACTTGCTGTGGCCGTTGGACATCAGCTTGTCGGTCCAGGCGATGCCGATCGCCGACAGGATGAACACGCAGTGGATGATGGTCTGCCACAGCACGCCGTCAGGGGTCAGCATCGAGCAGCGGGCGACGCCGATGTTGGCGGCGGCCACGCTCATCTGTTCCGGCGTGCACAGCGGGATGCCATTCAGTGCGCCACTGGCGATGAAGGTCTTCAGCAGGTGGATCGAGGAGATGCCGATGATCGCCATCGCCAGCTTCACCTTCAGCACACTGGCGTTGACGTGGCTCAGCCACTCCGGCTGGTCCGGATGGCCTTCCAGGCGCAGGCGCGAGACGAAGGTCTCGTAGCCGCCGACGATCACCATCACCAGCAGGTTGGAGATCATCACCACGTCGATCAGGCCCAGCACGATCAGCATGATCTGCTGTTCACCCATCGAGGCGGAATGCGAGATCAGGTGCCACAGTTCCTTGCCGAACAGGAACACGTAGACGCACTGCGCCACGATCAGGCCCAGGTACAGCGGCAGCTGCAGCCAGCGTGAGGCGAAGATCAGCGTGGACAACGGGGAGAGCGGCGGGCGGTTTGCACTCATGCGGGGGATGCTGTGTTTCGGGGGAGAGGCGAGGTTACCGGCCCGCCATGACGGTGCCAACCCAACTCTCGCACTAGACTCCAGGTTCCTTTCCGCGCCCCGAGCCGCTGCCATGATCGACCTGTATTACTGGCCCACCCCGAACGGCCACAAAGTGACCCTGCTGTTGGAAGAAACCGGCCTGGAGTACCGCATCCACCCGGTCAACATCGGCTCGGGCGACCAGTTCAAGCCGGAATTCCTCGCCATTTCGCCCAACAACAAGATGCCGGCCATCGTCGACCAGGCCCCGGCCGATGGCGGTGCCCCGCAGAGCGTGTTCGAGTCCGGCGCGATCCTGCTGTACCTGGCCGAGAAGACTGGCCAGTTCCTGCCCAGCGATCCGCGTGGCCGCGTCACCACCCTGGAGTGGTTGTTCTGGCAGATGGCCGGCCTGGGCCCGATGAGCGGCCAGATGGGGCATTTCAATGTGTATGCGCCGGAAAAGATCCCGTATGCGATCGAGCGCTATGACAACGAAGTGCGCCGCCTGCATGGGGTGATGGACAAGCGCTTGGCCGAGCACGCCTTCCTGGCCGGCGACGAGTACACCATCGCCGACATGGCCAGCTACCCGTGGATCGGCGCCTACGACAAGCTGCCGGTGGATTTCGCCGCCTTCCCGAACCTCAAGCGCTGGCACGAGGCCATCGCTGCGCGCCCGGCCACCCAGCGCGCCTATGCCCTGCGCCAGCAGGTGAACCCGAACGCCGGCAAGCCGCTCAGCGACGAAGAGCGCAAGCACCTGTTCGGCCAGCGCTGATCCAGTACGGTGGGTGCCGACCATGGGGCGGCACTCGTCGGCACTCCTTATGGGCAGAAGGTCATGCTGCCTTCCTGCACGGGCTTGGTTAGGATGGGGGACGACCGCCCGGCGCCCGCCGCGGGGCGGACCTGCCGTTTGACGGGATCCTCCATGCGCCACCTGTTCGCTTCGCTCGCCCTCATGCTCGCCACCAGTACCGCCGCCCACGCCGAAAAGCTGACCCTGGAAGCCATCACCGGCCCGCTGCCGCTGTCCGGCCCGACCCTGATGAAGCCCAAGGTGGCGCCGGACGGTTCGCAGGTCAGTTTCCTGCGCGGCAAGGACAGCGACCGCAACCAGCTGGACCTGTGGACCTACGACATCGGCAGCGGCCAGACCCGCCTGCTGGTCGATTCCAAGGTGGTGCTGCCCGGCACCGAGACCCTCAGCGATGAGGAAAAGGCCCGCCGCGAGCGCCAGCGCATCGCCGCGATGACCGGCATCGTCGATTACCAGTGGTCGCCGGACGCGCAGCGCCTGCTGTTCCCGTTGGGCGGCGAACTCTACCTGTACGACCTCAAGCAGCAGGGAGCGGCGGCCGTGCGCCAGCTGACCCACGGTGAAGGCTTCGCCACCGACGCCAAGCTGTCACCCAAGGGCGGCTTCGTCAGCTTCATCCGCGGCCGCAACCTGTGGGTGATCGACCTGGCCAGTGGCAGGCAGCTGCAGCTGACCCGCGACGGCAGCACCACCATCGGCAACGGCGTGGCCGAGTTCGTCGCCGATGAAGAAATGGACCGCCACACCGGCTACTGGTGGGCGCCGGACGATTCGGCCATCGCCTTCGCCCGTATCGACGAGGCACCGGTGCCGGTGCAGAAGCGCTACGAGGTCTACGCCGACCGCACCGATGTGATCGAACAGCGTTACCCGGCCGCCGGCGACGCCAACGTGCGTGTGCAGCTGGGTGTGATCGCACCGGCCGCCGACGCGCAGCCGCGCTGGGTCGACCTGGGCAAGGAACAGGACATCTACCTGGCCCGCGTCGATTGGCGCGATGCGCAGCACCTGAGCTTCCAGCGCCAGTCGCGCGACCAGAAGCAGCTGGACCTGGTGGAAGTGGCACTCGAGTCCAACCGCCAGCGCGTGCTCGCCCACGAGACCAGCCCGACCTGGGTGCCGCTGCACAACAGCCTGCGCTTCCTTGAAGACGGCAGCGTGCTGTGGTCGTCCGAGCGCACCGGTTTCCAGCACCTGTACCGCATCGACAGCAAGGGCAAGTCCACCGCGCTGACCCACGGCAACTGGCCGGTGGACGAGCTGCTGGCGGTCGATGAGAAGGCCGGCAAGGCCTACTTCCGCGCCGGCATCGAGAGCTCGCGAGAAAGCCAGATCTACGCGGTGCCGCTGCAGGGCGGTGAGCCGCAGCGCCTGTCCAAGGCTCCGGGCATGCACAGCGCCAGCTTCGCCCGCAACGCCAGCGTCTATGTGGACAGCTGGTCCAACAGCACCACGCCGCCGCAGATCGAGCTGTTCCGCGCCAATGGCCAGAAGATCGCTACGCTGGTGGAGAACGACCTGGCCGATCCCAAGCATCCGTATGCGCGCTACCGCGATGCGCAGCGCCCGGTCGAGTTCGGCACGTTGATGGCTGCCGACGGCAAGACGCCGCTGAACTACAGCCTGATCAAGCCGGCCGGCTTCGATCCGTCCAAGCGCTACCCGGTGGCCGTGTACGTCTATGGCGGCCCGGCCAGCCAGACCGTCACCGACAGCTGGCCTGGCCGTGGCGACCACCTGTTCAACCAGTACCTGGCCCAGCAGGGCTACGTGGTGTTCTCGCTGGACAACCGCGGCACCCCGCGACGTGGCCGTGACTTCGGTGGCGCGCTGTACGGCAGGCAGGGCACGGTGGAAGTGACCGACCAGCTGCGCGGCGTGACCTGGCTGAAGCAGCAGCCGTGGGTGGACCCGGCGCGCATCGGCGTGCAGGGCTGGTCCAACGGCGGCTACATGACCCTGATGCTGCTGGCCAAGGCATCGAACCAGTACGCCTGTGGCGTGGCCGGCGCGCCGGTCACCGACTGGGGCCTGTATGACAGCCACTACACCGAACGCTACATGGACCTGCCGGCGCGCAACGAAGCGGGGTACCGCGAAGCGCGCGTGCTGACCCATATCGATGGCCTGCGTTCGCCGCTGCTGCTGATCCATGGCATGGCCGATGACAACGTGCTGTTCACCAACTCGACCAGCCTGATGAGCGCGCTGCAGAAGCGTGCGCAGCCATTCGAACTGATGACCTATCCGGGTGCCAAGCATGGCCTCTCCGGTGCCGATGCGCTGCATCGCTACCGTGTGGCCGAAGCCTTCCTGGGACGCTGCCTGAAGCCCTGATGGACAAACGGGAAGGAGCCCGCCGATGACCCTGCCACCGCCGATTCCCACCCATGGCCCCAAGCCCGCCGGCTGGTGGTGCCGTCACTGGCGCTGGGCGATGCCGCTGACCGTGCTGCTGGTGCTGGCCGGGGCCGGCGGTGTGGTGGCCTGGAGCGTGCTGCGCTGGAGCGAGGCGGCACGCGAGAGCCCGCCGATGCGCGAAGCGATGCGCCGCGCGGGGTGCAGCATCGAACTGGTGGAAGCCTTCGGCGAGCCGTTGCGCACCGAATCGATGCCGCTGGGCAGCATGCAGACCGCGCTCAACGGCCAGCGCGATGTCGGCCTGACCGTGGCCCTGGAAGGACCGAACGCGCACGGCAGGCTGTTCGTGAAGGGCACCCGCAGTGACGACGTGTGGGACTACCCGGTGATGTACGTGCTGGGCGAGAACAAGCAGACCTTCGACCTGACCGCGCTGGATGACGATGAAGCCGCGCAGGAATGCGAGCTGCAGGCCTGCCGTGATCGCGGCGAATGCCCGCTGACTGCGGCGTTGTGACCTCCGGCCGATTGTCGCCATCGCGCTGAGCGCGTAAGTTGCGGACAACCCTTTGCTGGAGTGTCCCATGAAGCCGATTGCATTGGCCGTTGCCCTGGCCCTGACCGCCGCCCCGTTGCTGTCCGCACCGCCGGCGCTGGCTGCACCCGCCGCCAAGGCCGCCACCCCGGCCAGCCCGGCCTGGGTCGCCCGCAGCAATGCACTGGCGCAGATCCTGCTTGATGCGCAGGGTCCGTTCCAGCCGGAAGAAACTGGCTTCTTCGGCGTGCCCGGCTACGACGACAAGGTGGCCGATCTCGGCCCGGACAACGGCAAGCGCTACCGCGCCGCGATGGCCAAGGCCCGCGACGAACTGAAGGCGAAGCTGGCCGCTGAGAAGGATCCCAACGTCCGCCAGGACCTGGAGATCATGATCCACGCCGCCAACCAGAACATCGAAGGCAGCGAGCTCAACGAGAAGTACCTGCTGCCGTGGAGCGATGCGCCGCAGACGGTGTTCAGCGGCCTCAACCTGCTGCTGTCCGACCAGGTGCCGGCCGAGCGCCGGGCCAAGGCGATCGACCGCCTCAAGGCCTATGCCGGCCTGCAAGCGGGCGGCACCGCCTTCACCACGCTGGCCCGCCAGCGCTACGAGGAACGCCTGAAGGACAGCAGCCTGCTGCAGCCGACGAAGATCGAAGTGCAGCAGTCGCTGGACAACGTCGAGACCTATATCACCGGTATCGAGTCGCTGCTGAAGAAGTACCAGATCGCCGGTGCCGACGAGGCGATGAAGACCCTGGCCGGGCAGATGAAGGACTACGCTGCCTGGACCCGCAAGGAGGTGCTGCCGAAGGCGCGTACCGACGCACGGCTGCCGGCGCCGTTGTACGCCTACCAGCTCAAGCAGGTCGGCATCGACATCGACCCGAAGCTGCTGATGCAGCGCGCGCAGCTGGAGTTCATGGAAACCCGCTCGGCGATGCAGCAGCTGGCGCCGCTGGTGGTGAAGGACAAGGGCCTGAAGGTGGCCGACCCGAGCGACCCGGTGGCGGTGATCCGCGCGCTGAAGGCCGACAAGATCGCCGACGACCATCTGGAAGGCCACTACCGCAAGGTGATCGATGCTATCGATCCGTTGATCCGCGAGCACGCCATCGTCGACGTGCCCAAGCGCGCGATGCAGATGCGCCTGGGCTCGGCGGCCGAGAGCGCGGCCAGCCCGGCACCGCATTTCCTGCCGGCGCCGCTGGTCAACAACACCGGGCAGCAGGGCACCTTCGTGCTGCCGCTGGGCAACCCGGCCGCGGGCCCGGGTGCGCAGTACGACGACTTCAACTTCGGTGCGGCGGCGTGGACGCTGAGCGCGCATGAAGGCCGCCCCGGCCACGAGCTGCAGTTCACCGCCATGGTCGAGCGCGGCGTGTCGCTGGCACGCACCATGTTCGCGTTCAATTCGGTGAACGTGGAAGGCTGGGCGCTGTATGCCGAAGCCGAGATGGTGCCGTACGAGCCGCTGGACGGGCAGATGATCGCCCTGCAGTTCCGCCTGCTGCGCGCCGCACGCGCGATGCTCGACCCGATGCTCAACCTCGGCCTGACCGACCGTGCCAACGGCGAGCGCGTACTGATGGAGCAGGTCGGCTTGTCCAAGGCGATGGCCACCCAGGAACTGGACCGCTACATGGTGCGCATGCCGGGCCAGGCCGGCAGCTACTTCTACGGCTACACCCGCATCCTGGAGCTGCGCATGCAGACCGAGCTGGCACTGGGTGCGAAGTTCGACCGCCTGGCGTTCAACAACTTCCTGCTCGACCAGGGCCTGCTGCCGCCGGACCAGCTGGCCGATGCGGTGAACAAGGTGTTCGTGCCGACGTACCAGAAGAAATAACGGTAGCGCCGGGCCATGCCCGGCGGCATTTCTCCGCTACGCTCGCCGGGCATGGCCCGGCGCTACCAGCGTTGTCCCGGGAGGGTCAACGCTGCGGCTGAGGTGTGATCACCTGCGTCGGCAGCCGTGCCGGCGGTGCAGGATTCGGTACCCAGATCGCTACGCCGGCGGCGCGCTTCTGCGTGGTCGGAATACCAATGCCGACGCCACCGCCGACATGCGAACCGAACGTGCCGGCACCCACCGACATGCCCACCGGCGAGCCGCTGCTGCCCACGCCCATCAGCACCACGCCATTGGCGCCCAGCGCTGCGGCCTCGCGCTTCAGGCGCGCCACCGCCGCATCGGTCTGGCCCTGCGTACCGAAGCCCACGGCAGACGCCGATTCCAGCTGGGCGATTTCCTGGGAGCCGGCCGGCGGCGTCGAATAGATCTGCACCAGTGCCGGATCGATCGGCGCGCGGGCGCGCCCCAACATGACCTTGGAGGTGCTGGCACAGCCGGCGGCGACCAGCAGGATGGCCGCCAACGCGGCCCAACGGATGTTCATGGCACGACCCCTGTAGGACTGGTTGCGATCATCGGCGGGCCACTCTGAATCGGCGCCAACACCCGGGCCAGAGCACGCACGGCAGCACGCTAGCACGGTGCCGGTGACAGCCCCGCCAACGGCAGTAGGCGGCGACCGCGGGAACGACTATGGTGGACAGACAGGAACCAACTGCGGGAGAGCGGAATGGGTGTGATCAGTCTGTTGTGGGGCGTACTGGCGCTGTTGTGGATGATCCTGGCGCTGATTCCGCTGCTGGGCTGGGGCAACTGGTTCCTGATCCCGTTCGCCGCCGTGGGCGCGGTGATCGCCGCGCTGGGCATCCTGTTCACGCACCCGACCAAGCGCGGCCGGGCTTGGGCCGGGCTGGTGCTGAACGGTATCGTGGTGGTGGTCGGCATCCTGCGCCTGGGCCTGGGTGGCGGCGTGATCTGAGCCGCGTCGCCGGGTGCGACAGGGCGTCGCAGGTGCACGGCCGCGGGCCGGGCAGGGGCGTACAATGAACGGCTGCGCGAGCCCCCCGCGTGCCTGTGAATCCGCGCCCGGCGCGGCTGCCCCATGATCATCCGACCCCGTCCCCACGGCTGGCAACTGCTGTACATCCTGCGCGGCTCGATCGTCAAAGCGATCGCGCCGAAGGTGCTGGCCATCCTGATCCTGTCCATCGCGGTGGCCGCGGTGGTGGAACTGGCGCCGCCGACCGGCATCGAACGCGTTTCCGTCACGCCGTTCACCCTGCTCGGCCTGGTCCTGTCGATCTTCCTCAGCTTCCGCAACAGCGCCTGCTATGACCGCTGGTGGGAAGGCCGCAAGCTGTGGGGCCAGCTGGTCTACGAATCGCGTTCGCTGGCCCGCCAGGTGAACCTGCTGCTGGCCGATGACGCCGGCCGCCGTCGCCGCATCGCCTACCTCACCACCGCGTTCGCCCATGCCCTGGCCGGACGCCTGCGCGGGCGCATCGTGGCGCTGATGGCCCTGCCTTGGCTGGACAAGCGCCAGCGCGAGCAACTCGGGCAGCGCGAGAACGTCCCCGACGCGCTGCTCTCGATGATCGCTGCCGAGCTGGCCCAGGCCCTGCGTGCCGGTGACCTCGACCCGATCCTCTACACCCAGCTGGAAGAGCGCCTGCACGCGATGTCGTCGATCCAGGCGGGCTGCGAGCGCATCCTCACCACGCCGCTGCCGTTCGCCTACACCCTGCTGCTGCACCGCTGCGCGTGGATGTTCTGCGTGCTGCTGCCGTTTGGCCTGGCCAGTTCGCTGGGCTGGGGCACGCCGGTGCTGTCGGCGGTGCTCGCGTATGCCTTCTTCGGCCTGGACCAGCTGGGCGAAGAAATGGAAGACCCGTTCGGCCTGGAGCCGAACGACCTGCCGCTGGACGCGCTGGTGCGCACGATCGAGATCGACCAGCTCGACGCGCTCGGCGAACGCCCGTTGCCCGAACCCCTGCTGCCGCAGGGCTACCTGTTGCAATAGCCACTCCTCGGAGCCTGCCATGTCCCACCCGCTTTATCGCCCGCGCCGCATGCGCCACGATGAGTTCTCGCGCCGCCTGATGCGTGAGAACACGCTGACCACCGACGACCTGATCTACCCGGTGTTCGTGCACGAGCTTGCCGGCCGCACCGCGGTGCCGTCGATGCCGGGCGTGGAGCGCCTGTCGATCGAAGAGCTGCTGAAGGTGGCCGAGGAAGCGCTGGAACTGGGCATTCCGGTGATCGACCTGTTCCCGGTGATCGACCCGTCGCTGAAGTCGCTGGACGCGTCGACGGCGTGGGCCGAGGACGGCCTGGCGCAGCGTGCGATCCGCGCGCTGAAGTCGCGCTTCCCGGAACTGGGAGTGATGACCGACGTGGCGCTGGACCCGTACACCACTCACGGCCAGGACGGCATCATCGATGACAAGGGCTATGTGCTGAACGACATCACTGTCGAAGCACTGGTCAAGCAGTCGGTATCGCATGCCGAGGCCGGTGTGGACATCGTCTCGCCGTCGGACATGATGGACGGCCGCATCGGCGCGATCCGCCGTGCGCTGGATGCCGACAACCACATCAACGTGCGCATCATGGCCTACTCGGCCAAGTACGCTTCGGCGTTCTATGGTCCGTTCCGTGATGCGGTGGGCAGCGCCGCCAGCCTCGGCAAGGCCGACAAGAAGACCTACCAGATGGACCCGGCCAACGGCGACGAGGCCCTGCGCGAGATCGCGCTGGACCTGGAAGAGGGCGCCGACATGGTGATGGTCAAGCCGGGCATGCCCTATCTGGACCTAGTGCGCCGGGTGAAGGAAAAATTCGGTGTGCCGACCTTCGCCTATCAGGTGAGTGGCGAGTACGCGATGATGAAGGCCGCCTTCGCCAACGGCTGGCTGGACGAACGCGCCTGCGTGATGGAGTCGCTGCTGGGCTTCAAGCGGGCCGGCGCCGATGGTGTGCTGACCTATTTCGCGCCGCAGGTGGCGCGATGGCTGCGCGAGCGCTGACAATACCGCCACGATAGACGGAGGACTACGCGATGGGACCCGAACTGGGATGGGTGCAATGGTTGATCTGGGGCATCGGTACGCTGGTGTTCGGGGCCATCATCGTCGGTGTTTTCATCGCGGCCTGGCGGGCCGGCAAGCGCCCGCCGGAACAGTTCTCCGCCGCCCGTCACGTGGCCCGTGAGCAGGCGCTGCCGGACAGCGTGCAGGCCGAGCTGGCCGCGCTGAACCAGCGCAAGGACAACGGCCAGCTGAGCGAGATGGAGTACGAGCAGCAGCGTGCGAAGGTGCTGTCGCGCTGACGGGTGGGTGCCAACGTTGGTTGGCGCTTTCCCGCATGCCAACCAAGGTTGGCATCTACCAGACGGCCCTCCACGCGCGGCGTGGATCTACCGAACGCATCCCGGCACCGCCACCACCTTCGGCACCGCCAACCGGTACACGTCCACGCCCCCGGCACGCGGCGCCTTCGCCGCACTGCTGGCGACCATCATCTCGCCCGGTTTGGCGTTGTCGATCACCGGCGTGCCGGTCCAGCCGCCGGCCTGGTTGAACGACAGCCCCAGCGGCTGCAGCGCCACGCCGCTCCACGCACAGCCGCTGCTCCAGACCTGCGCGGCCGTGCCGCTGCCGCGGCTGAATACCACGGCGCCGTCATGGCCCAGCCAGTCACCGTTGGTCTCGTCGTCGGCGCTGTTCAACGCGCTCAGTGCGCTGGCCGGGCCGCGCAGGCCCCGTGCATCCAGCGTCGCCACGAACAGGTCCCAGCCGGCGCCACGGCCCTGCTGGCGGGCAAACAACAGCTGCTTGCCATCCGCGCTCAGGGCCGGCCCGCGCTCTTCCCGGCGCCCGCCGTCACCGGCCAGCGGCTGCGCCGGGCCCAGCTGGCCGTCGGCGACCAACGCGGCCCGGTACAGCGCCAGCGCGCCCTCGTGGCCGGCCGCGAACAGCAGCCAGCGGCCGTCACGGCTGAAGTAGGGATCGCGGGCCTCGCCAGCCACGCCTACCGGCAGCGCCTGTGCCTGCTGCCAGCGACCGTCCACCACGCGTGCCTCCCACAGGCCCCAGCCGGCCTCGCCACGGCGGGCGAAGACGATGCGCTGGCCATCGGTGCTGATCGTGGCGCGGCCCTCGTCGGCGCGGGTCGAGACCACGCCCATGCCTTCGATGCCGTACTCGTTCAACGCCATCGCCACGGGGGCAGAGAGTAGACTGGCGGCGAGCACCAGCAGGGGCGGGGTGATGCGCATCATCCGGTTCCGTGCACGAAAGAGCATCAGTCTAGCCAGCTTGAGGATTCCATGACCGACCGTTACGCCGTCTTCGGACACCCCGTTGCCCACTCGAAGTCGCCGCAGATCCATGCGACGTTCGGTCGCCAGGAAGGCATCGCCATCGACTACCGTGCGATCGACCTGGCCCCGGATGCGTTCCTGGCCGGCCTGGAGGCCTTCGCTGCCGAGGGCGGTGTCGGTGCCAACGTCACCCTGCCGCACAAGGAAGCCGCGTTCTCGGTGTGCACCACGCTGACCGCGCGCGCGCGCCGTGCCGGCTCGGTCAACACGCTGCTGCGCAAGGGCGACCGCTGGCACGGCGACACCACCGATGGCATCGGCCTGGTGCGTGACCTGACCGACCGCCACGGCCTGGACCTGCGCGGCCGCCGCGTGCTGATGATCGGCGCCGGTGGCTCGGCGCGCAGCGTCGCCCCGGCGCTGCTCGATGCCGGCATCACCGAACTGGTGGTGGTCAACCGCACGCCGGAGCGTGCCGACGAACTGATCGATGCCATGGGTGAACCGGGCCGCGCGATCAGCCGCTACTGGGAAGACCTGCGCGACCTGGGCGACTTCGAGCTGATCGTCAACGCCACCTCGGCCGGTCGCGACCGCGACGTCGAATTCAAGCTGCCGCTGTCACTGGTCAATTCGATGACCACCGCTGTCGACCTGAACTACGGCGAGGCCGCCATCGCCTTCCTGGCCTGGGCCCGTGCGGCGCAGTGCCGCAATACCGTCGACGGCCTGGGCATGCTGGTCGAGCAGGCGGCCGAGAGCTTCCTGCAGTGGCATGGCGTGCGCCCGCAGACCGACGAGGTCTACCAGTCGCTGCGCCAGGGCTCGGCCGTGCTGGCCGGCGAGGACTGACCGATGGACAGCACAACGTTGATGGTGACCGTGCTGAGCATGGTCGGCGTGCGCCTGCCGGTGCTGATCGCGCTGTGCGTAGGTCTGGTCTGGGTGGTGGGCGCGCCGCGCGATGCCACCCGCACCGGTGCGCTGGTCGGCCTGCTGTTGCTGCTGCTGTCCAGCCTGGGGGGCCTGGCGGCGGGCATGCTGCCGATGTGGCTGGTCAGCAGCGGCAACTTCAGCGCCATCTCGGGCATGAGCGCCATCTTCGGCGTGGTGCACTTCGCGCTGGCGATGGTCGAGGCCATCGGTGTGGTGCTGCTGGTGTGGGCGCTGGTGCGCCTGCTGCGTACCCGCACGATCCCGGCGGCCTGACCGGTCGCGCCGGGCCATGTCCGGCGTATCTGGCCCTTGAGCAGTCCGGCCACCTGACCGTGACCGCCGCCGGGCGTCGCCGCTGCCCCGTTCAGGCAGCCAGCGGCGGCGGACGTGGCCGGCCATGCGACAATGGCCGGCCTGATCCAGCTACGGTAGTTCCCGGCGTGACCGAAACCGTCGCCGCTCCGCGCACGCTCGATGACACCTTGAAGGACGCGATCCGCAAGGCGTACACGACGCTGCAGGCCAATACCCCCGGCTTCTCCACCCGTCGCTCGCAGAGCCAGATGATCGGCGTGGTGTCGCGTGCGCTGTCGAAAAGTGGCGGCGTCGGCGTGGTCGAGGCGCCGACCGGCGTCGGCAAGAGCCTGGGCTATCTCACCGCGGGCGTACCGATCGCACTGGCCAGCAAGAAGAAGCTGGTGATCAGCACCGGCACGGTGGCGCTGCAGTCGCAGCTGGTCGAGCGTGACATCCCGAATTTCCTCAAGGCCACCGGCCTGGAAGCGACCGTGGCGCTGGCCAAGGGCCGCACCCGCTACCTGTGCACGCGCAATGCCGCCGAGGCGCAGGGCGAGGGTTCGCAGGGCGGCATGTTCGAGGATGACGCACCCTTGTTCGACCGGCCGCTGGCGCCGATCGAGATGGACATCGCCAAGCGCCTGACCGACGCCTTCACCGGCGGCAGCTGGGACGGCGACATCGACAACGCGCCGGAGACCATCAGCCCCGGCCTGCGCAGCCGCATCACCACGCCGGCTTCGGGCTGCGCCGGGCGCCGCTGTGCCTATTCGGCGCAGTGCGCGGTGCTGCGTTCGCGCAATACGGTGCGCGATGCGCAGATCGTGGTTACCAACCACGCACTGCTGCTGTCGGCGCTGTCGATCGGTGACAGCGACAACGGCCAGCCGTTGATCGCGCCGCCGTCGGACATGCTGCTGGTGCTGGACGAAGGCCATCACATCGGCAACGTGGCGATCGACCAGGGTGCGGCCAGCCTGGCGCTGGACGAGATGGCCAAGCGCACCGGCCGCCTGCAGATCCTGATCGCCGGTGCCTATCGCGCGGTCGACAAGGACCGCCTCGGCAACCTGCTGCCGAATGAAGCGATCGAGGTGGCCAGCAACGTGGCCAAGCAGCTGCGCGCGTTCCGCGACCACATCGAACGGGTGTGGATGCCGGCCCCGGCCGACGAGGAACCGATGTGGCGCGCGGCCAATGGGCGCCTGCCCGAGGCCTGGCGCGAGCCGATCGAAGCGCTGGCCGACGATACCCGCAGCCTCTACAACTGGGCGCATGCCGCTACTGCGCAGGTGGCCAAAGGCAAGCCGGACGATGCCGCGCGCGAGCGCCTGCAGCGCAACCTGGGCATGGCGCTGGAGATGATCGAGCAGCAGTACAACCTGTGGCAGGCGTGGCGCCGCGAGGACAAGGACGGCGCGCCGCCGATGGCACGCTGGGTCACCGCCACCCGCGACGGCGACCTGGTGCTGCACGGCTCGCCGGTGTCGGCCGCGCACGTGCTGCGCAAGCTGCTGTGGGATGAAGTGGATTCGGTGGTGATGACCTCGGCGACGCTGACCGGTGGCGGTGACTTCCAGTCGCTGGCGATCGACAACGGCATTCCCGAAGAGGCCGAGATGGTCTCGCTGTCGTCGCCGTTCGACCTGCCCAACCAGGCCGAGCTGGTCGTGCCGAAGTTCCCGGTCACGCCGGACGACCGCGAAGGCCACCCGCGCGAAGTGGCGCGTTACCTCGACGCCGAACTGGACTGGGCCAAGGGCTCGATGGTGCTGTTCACCTCGCGCTGGAAGATGGAGAAGGTGGCCGGGCTGATGTCGGCCGCGCGCCGCAAGCAGGTGCTGGTGCAGGGCGAGATGTCCAAGACCCGGCTGATCGACGAGCACCTGCGCCGCGTGGCGGCAGGCGAAGGCTCGGTGCTGTTCGGGCTGAATTCGTTCGGCGAGGGCCTCGACCTGCCCGGCGAGGCCTGCACCACGGTGGTGATCACCCAGGTGCCGTTCGCGGTGCCGACCGATCCGCAGACTGCCACCCTCAGCGAATGGTTCGAGGGGCGCGGGCTCAATGCCTTCAACCTGATCGCGATTCCGCATGCGCTGCGCACGCTGACCCAGTTCGCCGGTCGTTTGATCCGCACCTCCACCGACACCGGCCGCGTGGTCATTCTTGATTCGCGGCTGCTGACCCGCCGCTACGGCAAGCGCATCATCGACGCGCTGCCGCCGTTCAAGCGCGTGATCGGCTGACCCCTTTTTTGCGAGCACTGTACAGATGCCGGCCAGCGGCCGGCACTACCGCACGGGCTGACGATCGGACAGCGGCGCTTGGTGGTTCCGGGTGCCTGTTTCAGGCGTCCGGCAGCCTGGCCCATAAGCCTCCGTGTAGGGTTTGCCGAAGCAGCGCAGTAGCCCATCAAGCACATCCAGGTTCGGTGGCCACGGCATCTGCACCTGCTGCCCGCCTTCGGTGGTGAAGTGGTAGCGACCGTCCTTGATGTTCTCCGCCATCGCGGTGGGCGTCGGTATCGCGACCAGCCTCGCACGAGCCTTCTCCAGGGCGCTGCGGTCCTGGCGCAGGAACGCGACCATGCCGTCCACGTAGGCATTCCAGTAACCCGGGTCGTCCGCGTTCACGGGTTTGTGGCTGCGCTCCATCAGCGTGATCGCCCGCGCGGTCTGCCCCAGCTCCGCGCGCAGCTGGCCCTCGTGCCAGGTGATGATGACGTTGCCTTCTGCCTTGGGCAGAGCGCCGTAGGCGGACAGCAGGTCGGCCGCTTCGCGGGTACAGCCACGGTCGGCCAGCGGGCGCCAGCCACCTGCCAGGTCCTGATCGAATCGGCCAGGTTCCATCGCCAGCATCGCTGCACGGTCGTAGCTGCAGTCGGGGGCTTTGGACGGTTCTGCCGACGTCCCCATGGCAGCGGCCAGCGCAAAGGAAAGCAACATCATCTCAACCTCCGTGTTGGTGACTTCCTGGACCACCATAACGGATCAGGAGGGGTAGCGCCGGCCGCTGGCCGGCAACCTCATTGATGTGGGGCGTCGCAGTGCAGATGCCGGCCAGCGGCCGGCACTACTGCACGGGGGGCAATCGCCGAGCAGGGCGGTGTTGCGTACGGCACCCTTGTCAGCGCTGGTGGCCAGCAGCGCGTAAGCCTTCAACGCGCTGGTGACCTTGCGCGGGCGCGGCGCGCGCGGCTTCCAGCCACGGACATCGGCGTCGGCGCGGCGCTGGGCCAGCGTGGCCTCGTCCAGCAGCAGGTCGATGCGGCGCGCCGGGATGTCGATGCGGATGCGGTCGCCGTTTTCCACCAGGCCGATGACACCGCCGCTGGCGGCTTCCGGCGAGACGTGGCCGATCGACAGGCCCGAGGTGCCGCCGGAGAAGCGGCCATCGGTGAGCAGCGCACATTGCTTGCCCAACCCCTTCGACTTCAGATAGCTGGTCGGGTACAGCATTTCCTGCATGCCGGGGCCGCCCTTCGGCCCTTCGTAGCGGATCACCACCACCTCGCCCGGCTGCACCTCGTCGGCGAGGATGCCGGCGACGGCGGCGTCCTGGCTTTCGTAGACGCGCGCGGGGCCTTCGAACACATGGATCGACTCGTCCACGCCGGCGGTCTTCACCACGCAGCCATCGACGGCCAGGTTGCCGCGCAGCACGGCGAGGCCACCTTCCAGTGAGTACGCATGCTGCAGTGAGCGGATGCAGCCCTCGGCGCGGTCCACGTCCAGCGTCGGCCAGCGCGTGGCCTGGCTGAAGGCCTCCTGGGTGGGGATGCCGGCCGGGCCAGCCTTGAAGAAGGTATGCAGGGTCTCGTTGTCACTGCGCACCACGTCCCAGCGTTCCAGTGCTTCGGCCAGGCTGGCGCTGTGCACGGTCGGCACCGTGGTTTCGAGCAGGCCGGCGCGGTCCAGTTCGCCGAGGATGCCGAACACGCCGCCGGCGCGGTGCACGTCCTCGATGTGGTACTTCGGTGTGTTCGGCGCCACCTTGCACAGCTGCGGTACGCGCCGCGACAGCGCATCGATGTGGGTCAGGTCGAAGTCGACCTCCGCTTCCTGCGCGGCAGCCAGCAGATGCAGGATGGTGTTGGTGGAACCGCCCATGGCGATGTCCAGGGTCATCGCGTTGGCGAACGCGGCCTGGGTGGCGATGCCGCGCGGCAGCGCGCTCGCGTCTTCGCCGCCATACCAGCGGTGGCAGAGTTCGACGATCAGGCGGCCGGCACGACGGAACAGTGCTTCGCGGTCGGCGTGGGTGGCCAGCGTGGTGCCGTTGCCGGGCAGCGACAGGCCCAGCGCTTCGGTCAGGCAGTTCATCGAGTTGGCGGTGAACATGCCCGAGCAGGAACCGCAGGTAGGGCAGGCGCTGCGTTCGAACGCGGCGACCTTCTCGTCGGAGGCGCTGTCATCGGCGGCCACCACCATCGCGTCGACCAGGTCCAGCTTGTGCTCGGACAGCCTGGTCTTGCCCGCTTCCATCGGCCCGCCTGAGACGAACACCACCGGGATGTTGAGGCGCAGCGCGGCCATCAGCATGCCGGGGGTGATCTTGTCGCAGTTGCTGATGCACACCAGCGCGTCGGCACAGTGCGCGTTGACCATGTATTCCACGGCGTCGGCGATGATCTCGCGGCTGGGCAGCGAATACAGCATGCCGTCGTGGCCCATCGCGATGCCATCGTCCACGGCGATGGTGTTGAATTCCTTGGCGACGCCGCCGACCTGTTCGATCTCGCGCGCGACCAGCTGGCCGAGGTCCTTCAGGTGCACGTGGCCGGGCACGAACTGGGTGAAGGAGTTGGCGATGGCGATGATCGGCTTGTGGAAGTCGCCGTCCTTCATGCCGGTGGCGCGCCACAGGGCGCGGGCGCCGGCCATGTTGCGGCCGGCGGTGGAGGTGCGGGAGCGGTATTCGGGCATGGCTGGCGGAACGGGCGGGCCGTACGACGTGGGGGTCGCCCGATCATGGCCAATTTTTTCAGTTGCTGCTGCAACCACCGGAGGTGGTCCGGCCGGCTGCGCCCGGCACCGGCTGAAGCAACGGCAACGGCTGGGCTATCCGTCGGATGGCCGGCTGCAAGCTGTTGGTGGGTGTCGACCTTGGTCGACACAGTAGATCCACGCCATGCGTGGATGATGCGGAACGACGAAAATGAAAGTCCGTTCATCTTTCCCACTTTGCCGATTCCGGTTGCTGGCCCGGATTTGGCATCATTGGGGCATTGATCCGTCGACAGGGCATGAGGCCATGAAACGTTCCCGCACCACCGCGCTGCTGCTGATGAGCGCCGCGCCGCTGCTGTTCACCGCCTGCCAGAAGGAGCCGGAGGTGAAGGTGCAGGAAGGCCTGTATACCTCGGTGGAGGCCTGCACCGAGGCCACCGGCGATCCGTCGTCGTGCCGCAATGCCTTCGCCGAAGCGCAGAAGCAGGCCGCCGATGCGGCGCCGAAGTACGCCAGCAAGGAAGCCTGCGAGAAGGACTACAAGCCGGAGCAGTGCGTGCAGCAGCACACCTCGGCCGGTACTTCGTTCATCGGCCCGATGATGATGGGCTTCTTCATGTCGCAGATGCTGAGCAACCGCGGTGGCCTCGCCCCGCAGGCGCCGGCCGCGTCGCCGGCCTACCAGGACAAGAGCGCCGGTTGGGCGCGCCCGGCTCCGGGCGGCAGCGGTGGCCTGAACACCGCCAGCGGCATCGGCGCCGGCAAGGCGGGCCTGGCCCCGGTCACCAGCGAGCCGAACCGTGCGGTCACCGCCAGCCGTGGTGGCTTCGGCAACACCAGCGCACGCCGCAGCACCAGCGGCAGCTACGGCGGCTGATCGACCCGTGCAGCGCATCCGGATTGCCGAGCGTGCCCAGTGGCGGGCACGCGCGGAAAAGGCGGGTTTCCGCTTCCACACCATCGACGGCCAGCCGTACTGGGATGAAAGCGCGTACTACGCCTTCACCCTGCGCCAGATCGAACAGGACATCGAAGACCCCAGCGCCGAGCTGCACCAGATGGCGCTGGACCTGGTCGGCGATGTCGTCGGCAGCGAACGCCTGATGGACCAGCTGGCGATTCCGTCGCACTACCGCGACTGGATCGCCGACAGCTGGCGCCAGCGCCAGCCGCATCTGTACGGTCGCCTGGATCTGGCCTACGACGGCACCGGCCCCGCCAAGCTGTACGAGCTGAACTACGACACGCCGACCTCGCTGTTCGAGGCCAGCTTCTTCCAGTGGCAGTGGCTGGAAGACCAGCGCAATGCCGGTCGCCTGCCGCAGCACGCCGACCAGTTCAATGCGATCCATGAGGCGCTGGTCGAACGCTTCGGCGAACTGGCCACGCGGCTGCCGCCGCCGCTGTATTTCAGCGCCGTGGGAAGCTCTGAAGAAGATCGTGGCACTGTCGACTACCTGCGCGACTGTGCGTCGCAGGCTGGCCTGCATGGCCAGGCCATCGCCATCGAGGATATCGGCCTGTCCGAGGACGGCCGCTTCACCGCGCTGGACGATTCGGTGATCGGTACGCTGTTCAAGCTGTATCCGCTGGAAGACCTGATGGCCGAGGAATTCGGCCGCGCGTTGCCCGGCTCGGGCGTGCAGCTGCTGGAGCCGGCGTGGAAGGCGGTGCTGAGCAACAAGGGTATCCTGCCGTTGCTGTGGCAGCGCAACGTGGGCCATCCGAACCTGCTGGAGGCACACTTCGACGACGGCAGCACGCTGGCGTCGGGCTGGGTGCGCAAGCCGCTGTTCTCGCGCGAAGGTGCCAACATCGAGATGCACCTGGCCGATGGCAGCACCCAGCGCAGCGACGGTCCCTACGACGGCCCGGCGATCATCCAGCGCGCGCATCCGCTGACCCGCTTCGAAGGCGGCTATCCGCTGATCGGCAGCTGGGTGGTGGGTGACCACGCCTGCGGCATCGGCATCCGCGAGGACGACAGCGCGATCACCCGTGACAGTGCGCGCTTCGTGCCGCACGCGATCGTTGATGAGGCGCCGACGCGGATCTACGTCTGATGGTGGTGCGGCACCTCAGGGCCGGCGTGGGCGACCGACGCCGGTCGTAGAACAACCGCTGTAGGTAGTGGCCGACCTTGGTCGGCGCTGTGGATTTTGTGCCAACCAAGGTTGGCACCCACCAGAGCGATCGCTGGTATCAGAGCAACCCTTCGCGCTTCACTGCCAGATAGCGCTCCACCAGCGCGCCGGGCAGGGCGTCGGCGGTGACGTCCAGCACCATCACCTTCTCGCTGCGCAGCGCCTCATGCGCCTTGGCGCGCTGCTGCAGGTACAGCGCCGCGGCACCGGCCTGGGTGGCGTCTTCCAGTGTCTGCACTTCGCTGTCCAGCGCGCCGTCCAGCTCGCGTTCGCGCAGGCTGGCCACGCACACCAGGTGGCGCCGCTGCAGCAGGCGCACTGCCGCCAGCAGGTCTTCGATGTCCTCGTCGCGTACGTTGCTGACCAGCATCACCAGCGCACGCCGGCGCTGACGCAGCGACACTTCGGTGGCGGCGGCCAGGTAATCGGTGGCCACCGCGCGCGGCTGCAGGTCGTAGCTGGCGCGCAGCAGGTGCTCGACCGTGCCCATGCCGCGCTGCGGTGCCACCCAGCGGCGTTCGCCACCAGCAGCGAACAGGCCGGCGGCATCACCCTGGCGCAACGCCAGGTAGGCCACCACCAGTGAGGCATTCAAGGCATGGTCGAAGTGCGAGAGCCCGCCTTCGCTGGCCAGCATGCGCCGGCCGCTGTCGAGCATCAGCAGCAGCTGCTGGTTCTTCTCGTCCTGGTACTCGCGCGAGATCAGCTTGCGCGCGCGTGCGGTGGCCTTCCAGTCGAGCTGGCGCAGGCTGTCGCCGATGCGGTATTCGCGCATCTGGTGGAAGTCGGTGCCTTCGCCGCGGCGGCGCTTCACGTGTGCGCCGACCAGCCGCGAGGCCTGGTCGGCACTGAACAGGGCGAAGCGGGTAAGCGGCACGAAGTTCGGATAGACCCGCACGTCCAGCGCCGGTGGCAGCGTGCGTTGCTGCCACCACAGGCGCCACGGTGAGCGCATGCGCAGGTGCACGCCTTCAAAGCGGAAGTGCCCCCGCTGCAGCGGCTGCAGGTGGTAGTGCAGCGTGGAGGCGCTACCGGCCTGCAGGTGCACGCGCTGCGGCAGCGATTCCAGCGGCCAGCCGCCGGGCACCAGGTCGAACACCTGCACCATCATTGATTGCTCGGCCTGCAGCCGCAGCGCTGCCTCGCGGCGCACGCCCAGCGCCAGCGCCTCGGGCAGTTCGCGTTGTACCTGCGGCGACGGACGCCGCGACTGGCGCCATAGATCCATCAGCGCCGGCACGGCAATCGCCAGCGCCGCCAGCGCCCAGCTCCAACGCGGCAGCAACCCGCCCAGCACCAGGCCACCCAGGGCAGCCCAGGCCAGCAGCAGCACCAGCAGCAGCGGGGCCGGCCTCATCGGCGCGGCGCTTCCACCTTGGCCAGCAAAGCGCCCAGCACATCGTCGGCGTCCTGGCCTTCGATCTGCAGTTCGGGGGCCAGCGCGATGCGGTGGCGCAGCGCGGGGCGCGCGATGTCGCGTACATCGTCCGGCGTGACGAAGTCACGGCCGGCCAGCACCGCCTGCGCGCGCGAGGCACGCACCAGCGCGATGCTGCCGCGCGGGCCAGCGCCGACCGCGATGCCGGGCCACTGCCTCGTGGCTGCCACAATCCGCACCGCGTAGTCGATCACTTCGTCATCAACCGTGATCGCCGCGGTCGCACGCTGCAGTTCCAGCAGCTCGCCAGCGCCCAACACACGCGGCACCTGGCTCAGGTCGAAATCGCTGGCGGCACGGCCGCTGGTGATCGCGGTCACCATGCGCTTCTCGTCCTCCAGCTGCGGGTAGTCGATCAGCACCTTCAGCAGGAAACGGTCCAGCTGTGCTTCCGGCAACGGGTAGGTGCCTTCCTGTTCCAGCGGGTTCTGCGTGGCCAGCGCCATGAACGGCGGCGCCAGGGTGAAGGCCTTGCCTTCGATGGTCACCTGGCCTTCCTGCATCACTTCCAGCAGCGCGGACTGGGTCTTGGCCGGCGCACGGTTGATCTCGTCGGCCAGCAGCAGGTTGGTGAACACCGGGCCGCGGCGGATCTTGAAGCTCTCGCTCTTCGGGTCGTACACCGCATGGCCACTGACGTCACTGGGCATCAGGTCGGGGGTGAACTGCACGCGGCCGTAGTCCAGTTCCAGGGCCTGTGCCAGTGCGCGCACCAGCAGGGTCTTGCCCAGCCCGGGCACGCCCTCGATCAGCACGTGGCCACCGGCCAGCAGCGCCACCAGGATCTGGTCCAGTACATCGGCCTGGCCGATGAAGGCGTGGCCGACGGCATCGCGGATGGCATCGACGCGTTCGATCAGGCGGGCGTTGGCGGCCGCCGGCAGCTCGGGGACTTCGGTCATAGCAGGGATCTCATCTGGAGCAGCAAGCGGATGCGCTCGCGCAGGGCGGAGGAATCGTGCGGCGGAGGGGGCGTGAGCGCGCTGGCAACGCGGACTTGCGGCCAGGACAGCAGTTCGGCGATGGCCTGTTCGCGCGGTGCGCCATCCAGTGCGGCGGCCACCGGTGCGCGCAGGCGCAGGCGATGCAGGAACAGGGCGAGCACGGCGTCATACAGGCGCGCGCCGTGGCCGAATCGCAGCAGCAGCTCGCCGCTGGCACGCACGTGTTCCAGCAGCGAGCGGCGTTCCAGCACCGGCGACGGCAGGCGGCTGCCGAAGCGTTGCGAGCGGCTCCACAGCCAGCCGAGCAGGGCCAGCAGCAGCGGCGCCCACACCGGCCAGCCCTGGTAGAACACGCGCGCCCACAGCGATGGCGGGCGGCTGGCGTAGACCAGCCAGAAAGCGCCCTTGCCGTAGTTCGGATCGAGCAGGTAACGGGTCAGGTCGCGGTGCGAGAGATCGTGCAGGCCGTCGCTGGCCTTGCCCGCAGCCGACGCCAGGCGGGCCGCCGGCGAATCCACCTCGCCACGCATGAATTCCATGTCGGCCAGCACGCTCACCTTGCCCTGGCCATGGCGCAGTCGCGCGAACACCAGGTTGCGCTCGTTGCCCCAGCGTCGTTCGGCCTGCGCACTGGCGGCAAAGCCCAGCGTGAAGCGACGGCCGCCGCAGAACTCCACATGGCTGGGATCGTCGATGACGTGGAACGGCTGGCAGTCGCTCTGCTGGTACAGGCTGTCAACGCCCAGCTGGTCCAGCAGCGGACCCTGCGTGCTGCTGGCGTCGTCCTCGGCCGGTGGCGGCGTGCGCACCAGCAGATGGCCACCACCATCGACCCAGGCCAGCAGGGCCCTGGCCGTTGGCGCCGGCAGCTCGCTGCTGTCCTGCAGCAGCACCACCGTATCGTGCGGGCCCAGCGCCATCTGCTGCAGGTCCAGCCGCGGCCGCGCGTGCACGTCGATGCCGTCAGCGCGCAGGGCCTGCCCAAGCACGTACAGCGGGTTGTAGCCCGCTTCGCCCTGCGGCGGCAGCTGCACGGTCTCGGTCACGCGTTCGTGCGTGCGCAGGTAAAGGATCGTCAGCGGCACGCCGAACAGCACCAGCGCACCCAGCAGCAGCGACCAGAACAGGCGCGGGCTCATGCCAGCCACCTGTACTGCTGGCGCAGGGTATCGGCCAATGCATCGAAATCGGCGCGGCTGGGCAGGCGGCCACCGTAGGCGGCGTACTGCCACATGCGCACGATGCGCGCGAACAGGTCACGGTCGGTGGCATCGGGCATGCGCCGCGACGCACGCAGGCATTGCGCTTCGGTGGCACCGGGCGGAAGCGCGATGCCGCTGCGTTCGCCCACCGTGCGCACGCTGGCGCGGTACAGCAGGGCCAGCGCCTGCCGCGGCCGGCCCTGGTCCCACAGCAGGCCGGCCTGGGTGGCCACGTCCGGCGGCAGCACCACCGGCAGCTCCACCTGTTCTTCCACCACCTGCGGTGCGGCCTCGGCCTTGCGCCGGCCACTGCCGCGCAGCCACGGCAGCCACAACCGTGCGGTCAACAGCAGCACCAGCAGCAGGACGCCCAGCAGGCCCCACAGGCCCCACTCGGCCAGGCGCGCCAGCCAGGCGATGCCGGCCTTGCGGTTGCTGCGCTCGCCCTTGTTGCTGCTGTCGCCCTGCGGCGACGTGTCTTCCTTCTTCTTTTCCTCGGCCTGTTCGATCGGCTTCCAGCGCGTGACCTGGCGGGTCGGGCGCTGCAGCGGATCTTCATAGGCGCGGTTCACCGCCTGGCGGAAGCCGGCGGTGTCCACTGGCGCCGCACCGAAGATCATGGCCGGTGCATTGGCCGGATCGGTCGCCGCGGTGGCCGGTTCCTCCGCGCTGTCCTCGTCCTCGTCGGCATCGTCCGCCTGCTCCGCGACCGTCTGCGCGTCCTGCGCATGCACTGGCGCGGACACCAGCGGCAGGGCCAGGCACAGCAGCAGGGCCAGCGTCGACGCCGCCGGCAGCAGTCGCTCGCGCAGGCGGCGCAGGGCGATCTCCACGTCCCACGCTTCCATCTGGGTGCGCCGGTTCAAGTACAGGCCGAAGCCGGCGCCGACGTAGAACGGCCCGATCAGCACCGACGCCAGCCAGCACGCCAGGTTGAAGCCCAGCCGCGCCCATGCGGGTGTGTCCTGGCCGATCATGTCCCATGCGGCGCGCCACGATTCGGACATCAGCTCCAGTGGCATGAACATGAACACCGCGCCGATCACGCCGGACACCAGCACCGCTTCAAAGGCCATGCAGGCCACGGTCAGCACGACAGCGGCGCCCGCTGCACCGGCGACCACGGCGCGGCGGCGTGCGCCGCGCTGGGCCGGTGCGTTGCCTTCCAGCAGGTTCACCGGCAGGCACAGGCTGCGCAGCACGCTGAAACGGCGCCAGCCCAGGTAGCCCCAGAATCCTGCATTGCCCCAGCTGCGTTGCGCGCGCAGGGCAGCCAGCGCACCGACCGGCTCGCCGAAGACGCCACGCGACAGCACATACAGCGGCGCACGTTCGAACAGCGGCTTGCACCACCACAACGCCAGCCAGGCCCAGCCGAACGCATCCAACCACCAGCCCAGTGCGTTGAAGACCACGAACAGCGGCGCACTGGCCAGCAGCCAGCTGCCCCATACCGCGCGCGCGTGGCGGCGCGACAGGGCGCTGCCCAGCTCCATCGCTTCCCAGCCACTGCGCGCGCGCAGCACCACGTCCAGGTGGTCAATGCGCATTGCCGCCTCCGCGTCCGCCGCGCCACAGCCACAGCAGCACGCCGGCCCACAGCACGCCGGCCACGCTGAACTTGCCCCACGCCGGTACTTCGGCAATCGACGACCAGAAGGCCTCGATGAAGGCGGCCACCAGCAGCATGAACGCCACGCCCAGGCACAGGCGCGCACCGATGCGGCCACCCTCGACCAGTGCATCCAGGCGGCTGCGCCGGCCGGGTGCCAGTAGCTTCATGCCCAGCTGCAGGCCGGCACCGCCAGCGATCACGATCGCGGTCAGCTCGAAGGCACCATGGCCTGCGACGAAGCGCCAGAACGGATCACCATGGCCGATGTGCTGCAGGTGGCCGGCCACCGAACCGATGATCACGCCGTTGAACAGCAGCACCAGCAACGTGCCCAGGCCGGCCAGCAGGCCGCTGGCGAAGGTACGCAGGGCGATGCTGATGTTGTTCAGGATGTAGTGGCCGAACATCATCCAGTCGGTGCCGCTGTCGCGCCCCAGGCGCTCGGCGGCGGGATCGTACATGCGCTCCATTTCGGCGATCTGGCGGTTGTCCATCACCATGTGGATCAGGTCCGGATAGACCTGTACCAGCACGAAGCAGGCCAGTGCCGGCAGCGCGAACATCGCCAGCGCCACCCACATGCTGCGCGCCTGGCTGCGCACCAGCAGCGGGAAGTCGGCGACCAGGAATTCCAGTGCACTGCGCCAGCGCGTCGGCGGCGTGCGGTACAGCACGCTGTGGCCCTGCTGCATCAGCTGCTGCAGGCGTTGCACCAGCTGTGGGCTGTAGCCGCGCTCGCGGGCCAGCGCCAGCTGCTGGCACAGGCGCCGGTAGCGCTGCGGGAAAGCGGTATCGTCCAGCGCCAGCGCGCTGGCCTTGCGCCGCGTGCGGCGCGAAACACCGGCGCGCAGCAGCAGCCAGTGTTCCAGGTCCTGCCATTCCTGCTGGTAGCGGGCGACGAACTGTTCCTGCTTCATCGCCGCCCCAGCAGCCAGTTGGCCATGGCATACAGGCGCAGCACGCCGACCTGGCCGTGGGTGCCGGTCAGTGGCTCGGCAATGCCGGCCAGTTCCTGCTGGCGTGCCGCCGACAGCCGCGGCGCGCGCTCGGCGAAGGCCATCAGTGCGGCCTGTTCCTCCGGCCGCAGCGGCTGCGGTGGGGCCAGCACGCTGTCGATGGTGGGCGGAGGCGGCAGGTACAGCACCGGTGCATGCACCACCACGGTGCCGGCCACCAGGTCGCCGAGGCGGCGGCCGTGCGGATCGAACAGGCTGCTGACCAGGCCCAGTGCATAGCCGAACGGCAGCATGTCCACGGTGCGCAGCAGGTTGCGGGTGATGGCGGCCATCCAGCCCACCGGCGCGCCATCGCGCGCGAGCACGCGCAGGCCCAGTGCGCGCTTGCCCAGGGTGCGGCCCCACAGTGCTTCGCAGACGATCGGGTAGGTCCAGTAGACCAGGAACATCAGCACCAGGTAGAGGCCGGAGCCGAACGAATCCAGCAGTGCCAGGGGAATCGACATCACCACCAGGACCGCGATGCGCACGCCCAGATCCACCAGCCAGGCCATCGCCCGTGGCACCGGGCCGGCCGCCGGCAACTGCAGCGGCACACCCTCCGGCGTCACCACCTCGCGGTAGGTATCGAGCATCGGTACGGCCATCAGTGCGATGGCCTTGGTTGTGGGCGGCGGAGTCCTCTCCGGCAGGCAGCCACAGGCATGGGGGTCTCGACAGGTCCTGGTCGGGCCCAGACTTTAGCAGAGCCGCATGGCGGCGTTGGCCGCTCAGCCCAGGTATTCGTCCTTCAGCCGCACGTAGTGGTCGGCCGAGTAGTGCAGCGACTCGATCTCCTTGTCGCTCAGCGTGCGCGCCGGGCGGGCCGGGTTGCCCACCCAGAGCTCGCCTTCGCCGACCACCTTGCCCGGGCCGACCACCGCACCGGCACCGACGAAGCCATGACGTTCCACGCGGGCGCCATCGAGGATGCAGGCGCCCATGCCGATCAGGCTGTAATCACCAATGGTGCACGCGTGGATGATGCAGCCATGGCCGACGGTCACGCCCTCGCCGATCAGGGTCGGGTAGCCGGCCTTGTTGTACGGACTGTGGTGGCTGACGTGGATGATCGTGCCGTCCTGCACATTGGTACGCGCACCGATGCGCACGTAGTTGACGTCGCCGCGGATGATCGTGCCCGGCCACACCGACACGTCCTCGGCCAGTTCCACGTCACCGATGAGGGTGCAGGCCGGATCGATGTACACGCGCTCGCCGAGGACGGGCATCTTGTCGCGGAAGGGGCGCAGCGGGTTCATCGGTGTCTCCGGAAATCAGGGCGTTCACCGCGATGATACCCGCGTGGTCCGCAGGCCGCGTGCGTGCTACGGGGTAGTGTCGGCCGCTGGCCGGCAACCTCATGGGCGCACCTGGATATCTGCGGTTGCCGGCCAGCGACCGGCACTACCAGGCGCAGCTGCGGCGCTTCATGCAGGCGCGTGTTCGGCCAGCATTTCCCGGAACAGCGCGTCCAGCCACGCGCTGTCGCCCTGTCCAGCCGGCAGCGGTGGGGCCTGCGCCGTGCGCACGGCCATTGCGTGATCGATGTAGTCGCTGATGATGACGACGCGTGGACGGGCGGTGACTTCGGCGCTGGCTCGCTTGACCACCAGCAGGGCGTCGATGGCGTCGCGCACGGGGCCGTCCGGCAGCAGCCGGTCCAGTAGATCCTCGAAGGCCATGGGCGGCGGCGTGGGCTCGCTCTCGATCCACTGGCAGGCAAGCAGGGCACGCAGTACGTACAGGTACTTCTTGGTACTGATGGTGGGCTCGCCCAGGTGGCGGCTGTACGTGGTCTTCGCCATGCTCATGTAGTGCCACCAGCTGCCAAGCGGCGAATAGAACCCCTTCGCCGCCTCCCACAGCTGCGCCACCGCAGCGTCCTCCTGCCGGTACACGATCGGCGAACGCAGCCACTCGATCAGCGTCGGGTTGGACTTGGAGACCAGCCGCAGTGCCTTGCGCAGGTCCCAGCCGCTGACATCAAGCTCATCGTCGATCGGAAGTTCGATCACATCGCGCTGTGCTTCGCCGGGGCCGGTGGATTCGTTGACGCTGAGGTACCACGGCTGGCGATGCACGTAGATGAAGCGCGCGTCGTAGTCACTGTCCGGCGAGGAGAAGCCCCAGCCGCGGCTGCCCGATTCGCAAGCCAGGAGCACGCGCACATCGTGCGTGCGCTCGATGTCGGCCAGGGTGGCGAGGATGGCGGCGCGCTTGTCCGGTGCGATCGGGTGGAGGTCGTCCATGCAGTTCAGTTCCGTAGTCGAGCTTGCTCGACTGTAACGCACGTTTGGCCCACCCGGTCGTGCCGACCAACGGTCGGCACCTACCAGAGCCGGCGTGGCTCATGCATGCGTGTTGGCCAAGGTCGGCACCTACCCAGAGCAGGTATCGCCGGGCCATGCCCGGCGAGCGAAGCGGTGGGTTACGCCACGCGGCCGCGGCGTGCACGCTCCAGGTGCACCAGCAGCAGCGAGATCGCAGCCGGGGTCATGCCTGGGATGCGCTGCGCCTGGCCGATGGTCTGCGGGCGCACGCGCTCCAGCTTCTGCAGCGCTTCGGCCGACAGCCCGCGCACCGTCGCGTAGTCGAAGGCTTCAGCGATCGGCGTGGCTTCATGCCGCTGCTGGCGCTCGATCTCCTCGCGCTGGCGGTCCAGGTAGCCGGCGTACTTCACGCCGATCTCGACCTGCTCGGCCACCTTGCCGTCGGCCACGGCCGGGCCCAGCGACGGCACCTGCATCAGCTGTGCGTAATCGAGCTCAGGGCGCTTGATCAGGTCCAGCACGTTGGTTTCGCGGCTGACCGCCACGCCCAGCGTGTCCTGCACTTCGCGGCCCAGCGCATTGGCCGGGGTTGCCCACAGCGCACCCAGGCGTGCGCGCTCGGCGGCGACGGCAGCCTGCTTGGTCTCGAATGCGTTCCAGCGACGGTCATCCACCAGGCCCATTTCGCGGCCGGCCGGGGTCAGGCGCTGGTCGGCGTTGTCCTCGCGCAGCTGCAGGCGGTATTCGGCGCGGCTGGTGAACATGCGGTACGGCTCGTTGGTGCCGTGGGTGATCAGGTCATCCACCAGCACGCCCAGGTAGGCCTCGTCGCGGCGCGGGCACCAGCCGTCCAGCCCACGCACCTGGCGTGCGGCGTTGAGGCCGGCCAACAGGCCCTGCGCGGCGGCTTCTTCATAGCCGGTGGTGCCGTTGATCTGGCCGGCGAAGAACAGGCCGTTGACCAGCTTGGTTTCCAGCGAAGCCTTCAGCCCGCGCGGGTCGAAGAAGTCGTATTCGATCGCGTAGCCGGGGCGGGTGATGTGCGCGTTGCCGAAACCGCGGATGCTGCGCACCATCTCCAGCTGCACGTCGAACGGCAGCGAGGTGGAAATGCCGTTGGGGTAGATCTCGACGATGCCCAGGCCTTCGGGTTCGACGAAGATCTGATGGCTGGCCTTCTCGGCAAAGCGCACCACCTTGTCCTCGATGGACGGGCAGTAGCGCGGGCCGATGCCTTCGATCTGGCCGCTGTACAGCGGCGAGCGGTGCAGCGCGTCACGGATGATCTGGTGGGTCTGTTCGGTAGTGTGGGTGATCCAGCAGCTGACCTGCTGCGGATGCTCGTCCACCGAGCCGAGGAAGGACATCACCGGGCGCGGCGAATCGCCGGGCTGCTCGTCCATCACGCTGTAGTCCAGCGAGCGGCCGTCGATGCGCGGCGGCGTGCCGGTCTTCAGGCGATCGACCTGGAACGGGCGCTCGCGCAGGCGCGCGGCCAGCGTGGTGGCCGGCGGGTCGCCCATGCGGCCGGCGGCGTACTGGGTCGGGCCGACATGGATCTTGCCGGCCAGGAAGGTGCCGGCGGTCAGCACCACGGCCTCGGCGTCGAAGCGCAGGCCGGTCTGGGTGATCACTCCGCGCACGGCGTCGCCTTCGATGACCAGGTCGTCCACGGCGGCCTGGAACACGGTCAGGTTGGCCTGGCCTTCGACGATGGCGCGGATCGCCATGCGATACAGGTTACGGTCGGCCTGACAGCGGGTGGCGCGCACGGCCGGGCCCTTTGAGGCGTTGAGCGTGCGCCACTGGATACCGGCGCGGTCGGCGGCATGCGCCATCGCACCGCCGAGGGCGTCGATCTCCTTGACCAGGTGGCCCTTGCCGATGCCGCCGATGGCCGGGTTGCAGCTCATCGCGCCCACCGTCTCGATGTTCTGGGTCAGCAGCAGGGTGCGCACGCCGGTGCGGGCCGCGGCCAGCGCGGCTTCGGTGCCGGCGTGGCCACCGCCGATGACGATGACGTCGTAACGATGGAAGGACGGGTTCATGGGGGCTGTTCGGCTGGGGGCGGGCGCGGACCGGGGGCGGCGCCGGGGTGGCGATTTTAGCGCCATTCGGGGCCGGGACGTCGGCGCCGGCCGGGCGGCGTCGAAATCAGCCCTAAAGTTGGCAGGATTTTTGCAGATAACCCAATAGCACCCACCGTGGCTGGCGCCGTAGGCGCCCGTGACCGGAATTGGAACAGGGGCCGGTACAGGCGCACGGTGGGGGAGCAGGGGGCCGGCAGTCGGGGGACTGTCCGGCCCTGTTTTTTGGGGCTGTCGGGAAGCCCCAGCCGCGCATGGCGTGGATCTGCCGACGCGGGGGCGCTCGCCGGTTGGCGACCCGGCAAAGCAAACGGCCCCGCATTGCGGGGCCGTTTGCCTTCAGAGGTGCCGACATCCGACAGGGCCGGAACAGGGGGGATCCAGATGTTCCTGTCGGATATCGACGTAGAGCTTTTTGCGGCGGCCCGTGTCGTTTTTGTCACTTTGTGACGCGGGCCGTCACTGGTCCCGTAGAGTGCGGCTTGGACCGTGTGAAATGCAAGACGGTTCAGCGCTCAACTGTGCGCTGCGTCCCACGATCCATGTTGCGCCAGGGGGAACCGTTCATCCTTGGCGCGCTGGGCGCTGGTGCCGGACGGGCCTGCGGCGGGGGCGCCGACGGCTGGACGTTCGACTGCGGCGGGCGACGCATCGAGTCCATGTTCCGCCATGGCGAACCGCCGTTGTACGACGGCCGCGACGGGGGCGGCGGACGGTTCTCGCCACCGTTGCCGGGCGGGCGCGGCGGCGGACGGTGGTTGTGCGGCGGGCGGTAGATCGGGCGCGAGTAGTACGGATTGCCGTAGCCGCCGTAGTACCCGCCATAGCCGCCGTAGTACGGGTAGCCGTAGTCGTAGGGATAGCCGGCCGGGTAGCGGTATTCCACCGACGGCGCACCGTGGTAGTAGCCGCCACTGCGGCCACCGCCGACGTAGTCGTAGGTGGTGCAGCCGGTCAGGGCCAGCAACAGGCCACCGGCAAGCATCAGGCGCGTTTTCATGGTGGGTCCCCCCAGAGGACGGGTAGTGCAGTCAGCTTCGTGCGCAGGCGTTGAATCGGCCCTTAACTTCACTGGCCAGGATGAATGAAGGTGAAGGCCCTCATGCTGGCATGACCTGTGCCGGGGTCGCCAGCGCGGAGCCATACGTTAATCTTGCGTCATGAGCGATTCACTGTTGCCCCGTGCCGACGATGTCCTGGCTGCCGCTGCGCGGATCGCGCCGCACGCCAGCGTGACCCCGGTGCTGCGCTCGCGCACGCTTGATGCGCTGGCCGGCGCGCAGCTGGCGTTCAAGGCCGAACACCTGCAGCGCGGCGGCGCATTCAAGTTCCGTGGTGCCTGCAACGCGGTGTGGTCGCTGGATGCCGATCGCGCCGGTGCCGGCGTGGTCACCCATTCCTCCGGCAACCACGGCGCCGCTCTGGCCCTGGCCGCGCGCACCCGTGGCATTCCCTGCCACGTGGTGGTACCCGAAGGTGCGGTGGCGGCCAAGCTGGCCAACATCGCCCGGCACGGTGCCACCCTCTGGCGCTGCCCGCCGACCGTCGCCGATCGTGAGGCCACCTGCGGCAAGGTGCAGGCCGATACCGGCGCGACCCTGGTCCATCCGTATGCGGACCCGGCGGTGATGGCCGGACAGGGCACCGCGGCCCTGGAACTGCTGCACAGCGACGGCCCGTTCGATGTGCTGGTGGTACCGGTGGGGGGCGGTGGCCTCGCCAGCGGTACCGCGCTGGCCCTGCAGCTCGCCAGCCCGCAGACCCGGCTGGTACTGGCCGAACCGGCCGGCGCCGATGACACCGCACGTTCGCTGGCCGCAGGCGAGCGCCAGGGGGCTTTCACCCCGGACACGATCTGCGATGGCCTGCGTACCCTGATCGGCGCCCCCAACTTCGCGCTGCTGCGTGCGGCCGGCGCCGAGGTGATCGTGGTTGACGACGCTGCCACCACGGCCGCGATGCGCCTGCTGTGGGAGGTGCCCAAGCAGGTGGTCGAGCCGTCCTCGGCCACCGTGCTGGCCGCGGTGCTGGCACAGCCGCAGCGGTTCGCCGGCCTGCGCGTGGGCCTGGTGCTGTCCGGTGGCAATGTCGACCTGCCTGCGCTGCGTTGGGGGGCGCCTTGAGCCGCGACCGGCACCGGCCTCGCACCGGCCTGCTGGGCTGGCTGTGGCGGCTGTTCGTGCTGCTGGTGATCTGGCTGCTGGGGGTGACCGCCTGGATCGTCTGGGTGGGTGAGCGCGACCAGGCGGCCAAGGCCGACGCCATCATCGTGCTCGGCGCGGCGGCCTATGACGCCAAGCCGTCACCGGTGTTCGAAGAACGCATCCGTCATGGCCTGGATCTCTATGAAGCCCAGTACGCGCCACTGCTGATCTTCACCGGTGGCTATGGCGGCACCGGTGCGCGCTTCTCCGAATCGCAGGTGGCGCGGCGTTATGCGCTCAAGCATGGCGTGCCCGACGACGCGATCCTGATCGAGACTGCCTCGCGCAACACCGTGCAGAACCTGGTCGAAGCCAAGCGGCTGATGGACCAGCGCGACCTGCACCGGGTGATCATCGTCAGCGACCCGTTGCACATGGCGCGCGCGCTGCGCCTGAGCAAGGCGCTGGGCATCGACGCACTGGCCTCGTCCACGCCCAGCACGCGCTTCCGCAGCTTCCACACCAGCTGGCGCTTCCTGGTGCAGGAAATCTATTTCTTCCACCGCGACCTGGTGCGCCCGCCGCTGAGTTCGCCGGCCAATACCTGAGGCAGAAGCCTGCCTTGGGCAGGTGCCGACCTTGGTCGGCACAATGCCGGCGGCACCGCGATCTGATGGGTTGTGCCAACCAAGGTTGGCACCTACCAGAAGCAGGTGCGCGGTCGCGTGATCAGGTCTGCTTGCGCCGGATCGGAATCGCCGACACCGGCACCGAGGCCACGTCGTGCCCGCCTTCGCGGATCGGTGCGCCCGGGTCCGGAGCCCAGGCGTGGGCATAGATCACTTCCCAGCTGCTGGGCAGCTTGCCGTCGGCGCGCCGCATCGGTTCATACGCCGCCGCTGCAGCGGCGAAACGACCACGCCCGGTCAGCGTGTGGCGGCGGTCCACCCGCGCATTGGTCGCGCCCATCGCGCGCAGCTCGCGCATCAGCGAGGGCAGGTCGTCGTAGGTCAGAGTGAACAGATCGCGGTCCAGCACCGGGTCGCGGAAGCCGGCCATCATCAGCGCATCGCCGAACTGGGCGATCTGCGCGAAGCGGCTCACGTGCGGGCGGTCATCGGCAGCCGCGAAGGCTTCGTTGAGTTCGACCAGCGTGTCCGGGCCGAAGGTGGAGCACAACAGCAGGCCACCGGGCTTGAGCACGCGACGGAACCCGGCAAATACCGCCGGCAGGTCGTCCACCCACTGCAGGCACAGGTTGCTGAAGATCACGTCCACGCTGTTGTCGGCCAGCGGCAGCGCGGCGGCGTCGCCGCACAGGCGCTGGAACGGCTTCCACCAGCCAGCCTGGCGCTTGGCCTGGTCCAGCATCGGCAGCGCCACGTCCAGCGCGATCACCTGCGCCTTTGGCCAGCGCTTCTTCATCAGCGCGCTGGCATGACCGGTGCCGGCACCGATGTCCAGTACCACCTCCGGCTTGCGCGCCTCCAGGTAGTCCAGCGATTCGATCAGCCGCGCCTGCACCTCGCGCTGCAGGGCGGCGGCGGCGTCATAGCTGTTGGCGGCGCGGGCGAACGCGCGGCGGACATGGCGGGCATCGAAGTGGGACGGCATTGCGAGAGTCTCTTAGAACGTACCGGGGTAGGCGCCGCCGTCGATCAGCAGGTTCTGCCCGGTGAGGTAACCGGCCTGTGCGCTGCACAGGAAGGCGCAGGCGGCGCCGAATTCATCCGCGGTGCCGAAGCGGCCGGCCGGAATCTGCTGGCGGCGGTGTTCGGCCACTTCCGCAGCATCGCCGTCCTTGCCCGCAGAGTGGGCGAAGTTGGCGCGCAGGCGGTCGGTGTCGAACTGGCCGGGCAGCAGGTTGTTGATGGTGACGTTGTGCGCCACGGTGCGGCGCGACAGCCCGGCGACGAAGCCGGTCAGGCCGCTGCGCGCGCCGTTGGACAGCGCCAGGATGTCGATCGGGGCTTTCACCGCCGAGGACGTGATGTTGACGATGCGGCCGAAGCCACGCGCGATCATCGCGTCCACGGTGGCGCGGATCAGCGCGATCGGCGCCAGCATGTTGGCGTCCAGTGCGGCGATCCAGTCGTCGCGCTCGAAGCTGCGGAAATCACCAGGCGGCGGACCACCGGCATTGGTGACCAGGATGTCCACCTGCGGGCATGCGGCCAGCGCCGCGGCACGGCCGGCCTCGGTGGTGACGTCGGCGGCGACCACGCGGACGTCGGCAGCGCCGGGCAGGGCACGGAGTTCTTCAGCGGCAGCCTGCAGGGCGGCTTCGCCCCGGGCCACGATCACCACGTTGACGCCCTCGCGCACCAGCGCACGCCCGCAGCCCAGGCCCAACCCCTTGCTTGCGCCGCAGACCAGTGCCCAGCGGCCGTTGATACCCAGATCCATGCGTCAATCCCGCGGAATGAGGAAGGCGCTCATTGTCCGCCATCGGCCGGTGACAGGCCGGCAACGAAGTGTTGCAGGGCCGCGGCGACCTCGTCGGCATGGCCGAGGAAGGGCGCATGGCCGCCGTGGGCGATGGTCAGCGCCTGCCCGCCCGGGGCCAGTGCCGCGGCGGCCTGCATCGCCGCAGGAGACACCAGCCTGTCACGCTGGCCGGCGATCCACAGGCTGGGTTTGCCCAGCGTCGGCAGTGCGCCGCGCAGGTCGGTGCTTTCCAGCAGGCGCAGGCCTTCCAGCAGGGCGCGTTCGGTGGGTGCACCACGCTCGACCAGGCGCTGGCGCAGCGTGCGCAGCTCCTCGCGGGCGTGTGCCGAGCCCATCACATCCAGCGCCAGGAAGCGCTCCAGGGTGCCACCGAAATCGCTGGCCAGCTCGCGCCCGAACTGTTCGAACACCGCCGGTTCCACTGCATACGGCCAGTCTTCGCCACGCACGAAGCGCGGCGTGGCCGCGATCATCGCCAGCCCGCGCACCTTCGGCAGCGTTGCGGCGGCGTGCAGCGCGAACAGGCCGCCCAGCGACCAACCGCACCACACCGCCGGTGGCGTGGCTGCGGCGATGGCGTTGACCACGAACGGCAGGCGCAGCGGCGTGGTGTCCTCGCGGCTGTGGCCATGGCCTGGCAGATCAACCAGATGCAGGGTGAAGCGATCGGCCAGGTGTTGCACCAGCGGCGCGAACACGCCGCCCTGCAGGGCCCAGCCATGGATCAGTATCAGGTCCGGCCCCCGGCCGGTGACGTCGATATGCATGGGAAAACGGCAACAGGCTCAGGCAAAGACAGGCAGCGGCGGTGGCGCGGCCTCACGCGCGGCCAGGTCGACGCGATCGCGCGCGCTGGCGATGGCTTCGACCAACCCACGCACCTGCTCGGGGGTGTGCAACGCGGACAGGGTGACGCGCAGGCGCGCCTTGCCTTCGGGCACCGTGGGCGGGCGGATCGCGCCGACCAGCCAACCGGCCTGCTCCAGTACCTTGGACATCGCCACGGCGCGGTGGTCGTCGCCACACAGCAGCGGCTGGATCGGCGTTTCCGAGGCCATCAGGTCCAGGCCATGGCGGCGGGCTTCGCCGCGGAACAGCGCGATCAGGTCGGTCAGTTTCGTGCGCCGCCAGTTGTCACGGCGGGCCAGGCGCACCGCTTCCAGTGCTGCTGCGGCCAGCGGCGGCGGCATCGCGGTGGTGTAGATGTAGGGGCGCGCGGTTTCGGCCAGGTGCTCGACCAGGTCGTCGCGGCCCAGCACCAGCGCGCCGGAACCGCCCAGTGCCTTGCCCAGCGTGACCAGCTGCAGCGGCACATCGTCCACGCCCAGCCCGGCGGCGGCGACCGCGCCGCGGCCATCGCCCACCACGCCCACGCCATGCGCATCGTCCACATAGAACAGCGCCTGCTGCAGGCGTGCCACAAGCGACAATGCACGCAGCGGTGCGATGTCACCATCCATGCTGAAGACACCATCGGTGGCCAGCATCGCCGCGCCATCGGGCGCGTGCTTGAGCTGGCGCATCGCGCCTTCGGCATCAAGGTGCGGATAACGGCGCAGGCGCGCACCGGCCAGCCGCGTCGCATCGAGCAGGCTGGCGTGGTTGAGCTTGTCCTGCACGCACACATCGTTCTCTTCGCTCAGCAGCGCCTGCTGCACGGCCAGGTTGGCGGCGAAGCCGCTGCCGAACAGCAGCGCGCGCGGGTAGCCCAGCCATTCCGCCACTTCGCGCTCCAGCGCCTCATGCAGGGCGTGGTGGCCGCAGACCAGATGCGAGGCACCCGCGCCGGTGCCTTCGCGTGCGGCCGCGTCCTGCAGTGCGTTGACCACGCTGAACTGCTGGGCCAGGCCCAGGTAATCGTTGCTGCAGAAGCCGGTCAGCCACTGGCCGTCCACTTCCAGGCGGACGCCGTCACGACGGGTGACCGTGCGCCGCGTGCGGCGACGGCCTTGGGCATCGCGCAGGGCGCGTTGGGCGTGGAGGCGGGCGGTCAGGTCGGGGCGGGCCATGGCGGCTGAATGCGGCGACGGGGCGGCTAGGGTAGCGCGTTGCCGCGGCGCCTGCTTGCGGCCCGTCTCAGGCCGCGTGAGCGCAGCCACAGGCCGGCGCATCGGCGCTGATATCAGCGTGCACGGTGCCCCCGTGGTCATGACCCTCGGCATCCACCTGCACCGCCATCGGTTGCAGCCCCAGCCGAGCGAACAGGGCCAGGTCGCGCTCGCTCTCCGGGTTGCCGGTGGTCAGCAGCTTGTCGCCGTAGAAGATCGAGTTGGCACCGGCCACGAAGCACAGCGCCTGCAGTTCGTCGCTCATCGCCTCGCGCCCGGCCGACAGCCGCACCATCGAGCGCGGCATGGCGATGCGTGCTACCGCGATCATGCGCACGAACTCGAACGGGTCCAGTTCGGCACTGCCGTGCAGCGGCGTGCCCGCCACCTGCACCAGCTTGTTGATCGGCACCGAATCGGGATGTGCCGGCAGCGTGGCCAGCGCCAGCAGCAGGCCGACGCGCTGCGCGCGCGTCTCGCCCATGCCGACGATGCCACCGCAGCAGGTCTTCAGGCCGGCATCGCGCACGTGCTCCAGCGTGTCCAGGCGGTCCTGGTACTGGCGCGTGTGGATGATCGAATCGTAGTAGTCCGGCGCGGTGTCGAGGTTGTGGTTGTAGTAGTCCAGGCCGGCGTCCTTCAGCGCACGCGCCTGCTCGCCACTGAGCATGCCCAGCGTGGCGCAGGTCTCCAGGCCCAGTGCCTTCACCCCGGCGATCATTGCCGCCACCTTCGGAATGTCGCGGTCCTTCGGCGAACGCCACGCGGCACCCATGCAGAAGCGCGAGGCACCGGCGGCCTTGGCCTGGCGTGCCTTGGCCAGCACTGCGTCGGTCTCCATCAGCTTCTGCGCGTTCACCCCGGTGTTGTAGCGCTGCGCTTGCGGGCAGTAAGCGCAGTCTTCCGGGCAGCCGCCGGTCTTCACCGACAGCAACGTGGAGACCTGCACCTGCGACGGGTCGAAATGCTCGCGGTGGACCGCTGCGGCGCGGAACAGCAGCTCGGGGAACGGCAGATCGAACAGCGCCTGCAGTTCGTCGTGTTGCCAGTCGTGGCGGATGGCAGCAGCCATGGCGGGACCTTGGGTACGAATGGAGCGAGGGCGGCAGTGTGGGTGGGTCGGCGAGGCCTGTCAACTTAAATAATCCGGTTTGGTTTACAGAAATCGACCGCCAGGAATGCGCGCTACGGTGTAAGTTCATTGCTGCATACGGACTCGCGAGCATGAGCCATGGATAGCTACCAGCCCTACCCGATCCGCCCCGATGCGGTGCTGTGCAGCCTGGCCGAACTGCCTGACGGCGGCCTGCGCGTGGTGATGGATGATCTGCGCCAGACGGGTGAACCCGGGCGCTGGCAGAACCGCATCTTCGTGACCTTCAAGGACTACGCGGCGGGGCAGCTCGATCCGTCGACGCTGCCGGACGAGGAGTTGCAGGCGTTCGGCCTGTACGTGCTGGTTCGCCTGTTGGCCATCAATGGCTGCCTGCGCGACACCGGGGAGGAGCCCGACAGCGATGCCCACCTTACCGAGCAGCAGCGACAGAACATCGCCGCGCTGACCGACGAGGACATCGCCTGGATCGATGCGCAACTGCTTTCCCACTGCGATGGGCAGTTCCGAAAAATCGCCTTCATCGTGGGCAGCGCGATGTCGCTGGACCCGCAGCGCTGCGTCGGCATTGCCTATGTCTTCTACGCTCAGCGCGTGCGCAAACTGGTCGCGCGCGGCGTACTGGAAGCGCAGGGCGACCTGGCGCGCATGCGCCATGGCGAGGTACGCATCCGGCAGCAGCCCTGACCGGTGATGCGAATGATGATGAGTTGGCACATCTGCCGCGCTACCTGGAGTGGCTGCGGCAGCAGCCCAACGTGCGCAGCGTGGAAAAGCGCCGGTGGCGGGAGCGCCTGCCCGTCTAGCGGTGCACGCACGGGGCAGGCTGTCAGCAGGATCCATGGCCGGGCATTTCACCGCATCCTGCAAGGCCTTCAGCCACAGTAGCCGCTGTCCGCCTTCCTCCGCAGCGTCCAGACTGCCCTGCATGACCGATCTCCATCGCCTCCGCGGCCGCATCACCGCGCTGGTTCTCAGTGAGGCCTGGCGCCGCCGCGCCGCACTCTGGGGCGGCGCCGTGGCCGTGGCACTGGTGGCCATCCTGTTCGCCAAGGCCAGCGACGCGGCATTTCACCTGTTCCAGCGCATCACCTCGCACTCGCCGTGGTGGGCCCTGCTGCTCACACCGGGCATCTTCGCGCTGCTGGCCTGGCTGACCTCGGGCGTGCTGAAGCCCACGCGGGGCAGCGGTATTCCGCAGGTCATCGCCGCACTGGACAAGCCGGATGAGTCGTTCCGCAGGACCAATCTTTCGCCTGCTGTCTCGGCGGGCAAGCTGCTGCTGACCTCGTTGTCGCTGCTCGGAGGCGCGTCGGTCGGGCGCGAAGGGCCCACCGTGCATGTGGGTGCCAGCCTGATGTACCTCTTCGGCCGCTGGTTCGGCTTCAAGGATCCACGCGAGCTCTCGCACTTCCTGCTGGCGGGCGGCGCGGCGGGCATTGCTGCGGCGTTCAACACGCCACTGGCCGGCATCGTCTTCGCCATCGAGGAGCTCAGCGGCCGTTTCGAGCATCGGTTTTCCGGCACCCTGCTGACCGCAGTGATTGTCGGCGGCGTGGTGTCGCTGGGCCTGCTCGGCAACTACACCTACTTCGGTCATGTGAGCGCGCGGCTGCCGCTGGGACAGGGCTGGCTGGCGATCCTGCTGTGCGGCGTGGTGGCCGGGTTGCTGGGTGGGCTGTTCGCGCGCGCGGTGCTGGCGAGTGCGGCGGGCCGCCCACGCTGGCTGGGCCAGCTGCGGCAGCGGCATCCCGTGCTGCTGGCCGCAGGCTGCGGCCTGGTGGTGGTGGCGCTGGCGTTGACGTTCGGCGAAGGCGCGTTCGGCACCGGCTACGAGCAGGCGCGCAGCCTGGTGCAGGGGCAGGCGATGGTCGGCCATGAATTCGGTCTGATGAAGCTGCTCGCGAATCTGGCGTCCTACGTGGCGGGTATCCCCGGTGGCCTGTTCTCGCCGGCGCTGGCGGTCGGTGCCGGTCTTGGGCATAACCTGGCGGTGCTGATGCCGGGTGTGGATCCGCGTGCGTTCGTGCTGCTGGGCATGTGCGCCTACCTGACCGGCGTCACCCAGGCACCGCTGACCTCGGCGGTGATTTCGCTGGAGCTGACCGACAGTGGCGATCTGCTGCTGCCGATCCTGGCCACGGTGTTGATCGCGCGCGGTGTGTCCGGGTTGGTGTGCCGGGTGCCGATCTATCGCGGGCTGGCGGAGTTGTTGATGATGCCGGCTGCGCCGCCGTCGGATGCTGGGCATCGCGAACGTCCTTCCTGATGGGGACGCGATGACGGATAGCGCCGACGCCGCAGCACGTGCTTCGCCGATGGCGAAGCCAGCGCAGCGATGGAAGGCTGGCGCATGCGCATCAACGTCCTGCACCTGGCAAGCACCGCCCCCCGTGCGCTGCTTCGCGTTCTGTTGCCACTGCGGTGCCTGGTCTGCGGCGACCCGGGCCACGATGATCTTGACCTGTGCCGCGCCTGCCTTGCCGATCTGCCTTGGTCTGGCCGCGCCTGCCTGCGTTGTGCGCTGCCGCTGCCCGACAACGCGCTGATCGTCTGCGGCAGCTGCCGCGAGGAAGCACCGCCGCAGGCCGCCACCCATGCCAGCCTGTTGTACCTGCCGCCGGTCGACCAGCTGCTGGTGCGCTACAAGTTCCATCAGGACCTCGCCGCCGGTCGCCTGCTCGCGCAGTTGATGCAGCGTTCGCCGCCGCCCTGGTCATGCCCACCGCTGGTGCCGGTGCCGCTGCACAATCGTCGGTTGCGCCAGCGGGGCTACAACCAGGCGGGTGAGCTGTGCCGGTTGCTGCCGATGCCGGTCTGGCACGGGCTGTACCGGCGGCGGCATACGGCGCCACAGTCCGAACGCACGGCCGAACAGCGCCGGGAGAACCTGTTCGATGCGTTCGATGTACGCGGTCCGGTGCCACCGCGACTGACCGTGGTCGACGACGTGATGACCACCGGCAGTACGGTGATGGAGATTGCCGAAACGCTGCGCTGCGTGGGCGCTGAAGAGGTGCGGGTATGGGTGTGCGCGCGGGTGCCGTGATCGTCCTCTTCATCGCGAGGGGCTAGGATGAGGCCGGTTCCGGATCGAAGGAGTGGCCATGAATTCCCCCTTGTCTCCCCTGTTGTCGGCGGTGGGTCGCAGCTGGTGGATCCTGCTGTTGTATGGGCTGGTCGCGCTGGGCTTCGGCATCATCGCCATCGGCTGGCCGCTGTCGGCGGCGATGGCACTGGCGTGGACGCTGGGCATAGTCGCCATCGTCGAGGGTGTCATCAGCCTGTTCGCACTGGTCAGTGGCGGCAGCGGCGCGTCGCGTGGCTGGCTGGCACTGTATGCCATCGCCTCGCTGGGTTTCGGCATCCTGGCGGTGATCAATCCGCTGGCCACCGCCAGCGTGCTGGTGCTGTTCCTGGCGGCGTGGCTGCTGGTGGCCGGCATCTATCGCATCGTGTTCGCGATCCGCGTACGCAAGCAGATCCAGGGCGAGTGGCTGCTGATTCTCAGTGGCGTGCTGGCGGTGGTGCTGGGCCTGCTGTTCGCTGCCAATCCGTATGCAGGCGTAGCGGTGACCACGCTGTGGATCGGTATCGGCAGCCTGCTGTATGGGCTGCTGCAGGTGCTGGTGGCATTCAAGCTGCGGAAGCTGAAGTGAGGGCGGCGCTTCCGCTGTTGCTGGGTGTCGCCTTGACCTTGACCGCATGCATACCGGGTGCCACGCCCGGTGCCCTGGCAGGGAGGGATCATGCGCCACGCGCCGGTGTCGATGTCCGTCTGAGCGCGGTCGATGCGGCGGGCAAGGGCACGCCGGCGCAGTGGCAGGGCGAGACCCTGGCCCTGCGCGAGCCGCCGATTGCCGGCAGCGCGGACATCGCCGATGTGCGCTATGTGCTGGATGAAGGCAAGCAGCCCGGCCTGCAGATCCGCTATCGGCCGGAGGCGCACCAGCGCATCCACGATGGTACTGCGGCCCTGGTGGGCCAGCGTGCGGCGCTCAGCGTGGACGGCCGCGTGTTGATGGTGGCGACCGTGCAGGGGCCGTTCGGCGAATCGATGATGCTGAGCGGGCTGTCCAGCGTTGCCGAGGCGCGGGATCTGGCCAGGCACATCACCGGCGAATGACCGGCGCGCCTGCGACCCCGCGCTGCGCGCGGAGGTCGATCCAGGTCGACGGTTACCGGGCGAACCGGGCCTCGATTTCTTCCAGCGACTTGCCCTTGGTTTCCGGCAGCCAGAACGCAGCCACCAGGAAGAACACAAAGGTGCACGCCGCCCAGAACACGAACATGCTGGCGTAGCCGTAGTGGCCCACCGTGGGCAGGAAGATGGCGGCGATGGTGGTCGACACGAACTGGTTGATCAGCAGCGCGATGCTCATGCCGTTGGAGCGGATGCGGTTGGGCATCAGCTCCGACAGTGCCAGCCACACGCAGACGCCGGGGCCGACCGCGAAGAACGCGACGAACACCAGGATGCAGGTGGCCACTGCCCAGCCATGGGCCGGCGGCGGCACCGGGCCGATGCGGGCCTGCTCGATGCGCAGCGGCGCCTGCGCGGCACTGGCCGGATCGGCGAACGGATTCAGATGCAGTTTGCGGAAGAACGCGCCGATCACGCTGTCCGGCTGCACGGTGCCGGCACGCTCGATGCGCAGTTCGCGGTCGGTCAGGTTGTCGCTGCGCAGGGCGCGCACATTGGTGAAGTCACCGTAGGCGTAGGAGACGGTCAGCTGCAGCGGCCTGCCTTCGCTGTCGATGCCAGCGCCCAAGCGCTGCCATTGCGTGTCATCCAGTGCGAGTTGCAGGCCATCGCCGCTGACCGCCGCCTGCAGCTGTGGCTGCACGTCGGTACGGCCGCGCTCGGCCTGGAAGAACAGGGTGGCGGCGGCCAGCAGGGCCACGCAGATGCCGCCGCTGCCGAGCATCAGCAGGAACTTGCGGCCCTTGCGGTCGACCAGCAGCAGTGCGACCACGGTCATCACCGCATTGAGCAGCTTGATCGCCACATCGGCGCCATTGGCCACCGAGCCGGACAGGCCCGCCTGGTTGAGGATGTTCACCGCATAGGCCAGCACCGAGTTGATGCCGGTGGCCTGGGTGCAGGCCAGCACCACGCAGGCGAGCAGGAACGGCACCACGTAGCGGCGGCTTAGCAGCGGGTCGCGCTTGCCACTGCTGCTGCTTGATTCCGGTGCCTGGATCTGCGCAAGCGTCGGCTCCACCTCCGAAGCGGGCAGCACGCGCTGCAGGCTGCGGCGGGCATCATCGATGCGGCCGCGGCGCACCAGCCAGCGCGGCGATTCGGACAGCCAGAAGATGCAGGCGCAGAACAGCAGGCCCGGTGCCAGGCAGGTCCAGAAGATGGTGCGCCAGGCATGGTCCTTCACCGTGAACAGCTCCTGCGCCTGCTGCGCCACCGGCAGTGAGCGCACGGCTTCAGCGGCTGCGTCCACTGCGTGGGCGTGGTACAGGCCGATCAGGGCTGCCAGCACCAGGCCAACAGTCAGCAGCAACTGGAACATGGCCGCGCCGCGGCCGCGTCGTTCGGGGCTGAGCACTTCGGCCAGGTACAGCGGAATCACCACACCGATCAGGCCGCCACTGATGCCCTGCAGCAGCCGGCCGAGCAGCAGCGGCGTGTAGCCCGACGCCAGCGCCATGATCGGAATCGACGCGGTGAACAGCAGGCCGGCCAGCAGCATCGCGCCGCGGCGGCCGATCAGGTCGGCGACCATGCCGGCGAACAGCGAAGACAACACACTGCCCAGCAGCACTGCCGCGACGACGAAGCCGAGTTGCTGGCTGCTGAGCTGCCAGGCGTGGCTGGCCGTTGCCTCCAGGTAGGGCAGGGCGCCGGCGATGATGCCGATGTCGATGCCGTACAGCAGGCCACCGAGACCGCCGATGAAGAGCAGGTAGCGTACGGGCCAGCGCGGGGCGGTGGAAGCGGGTACGGCAGGTGCGGCGGCTGCGGTCATCGGCGTATTCCTGGAATAACGGGGATGGTGCGTGGCTGAGGCATTGCGCTTGCGCGCTTCATGTAGAGCCGAGCCATGCTCGGCTTGCCGCGCGAAGCGCGGCACGGACGTCATCGATGTCGGTATGAAAAGCAGCCGAGCATGGCTCGGCTCTACAAAAACGCAGATATCAGGCGTTTGCGGCGGTCAAATCGACCACCCGCCCGCCTACCACCACCTGCTGCAGGCGCAGTTCGGCGTCGAGCACCACCAGGTCGGCGCGTGCGTCGGGCGCGATGCGGCCTCGATCGTCCAGGCCCAGGTAGTCCGCCGGGAACGTGGAAACCCGACGCGACGCGTCGGCCAGCTCCAGGCCGACCCGCACCAGGTTGCGCAGCGCCTGGTCCATGGTCAGCGCGCTGCCGGCCAGCGAACCGGTCGCCAGGCGTACGCAGCCGCCGCACTTGTGCACGCGCTGCTCGCCCAGCGCGTACTCGCCATCGGGCATGCCGGTGGCGGCGGTGGCGTCGGTCACCGCGTACAGGCGCGGGATCGCGCGTGCGGCCAGGCGGATCACGCCGGGATGGATGTGCTGCAGGTCGGGAATGATCTCGGCGTACTGCGCATGTGCCAGCGCCGCTGCGGCGATGCCCGGGCGATAGTGATCGACGCCGGTCATGCCGTTGAACAGATGGGTGAAGCCGGAGGCCCCGGCCTGCAGTGCTGCAACGCCCTCTTCGTAAGTGCCGGCGCTGTGGCCGAGCTGCACACGGATGCCCATTGCCGAAAGCGCGGGAATCAGCGCGGTGTGCTTGCCGATCTCCGGTGCCAGCGTCATCACCCGGATCGGCGCCAGCGCATGCAGCTGCTGCACCAGCGCCAGCGTCGCCTCGATGGTGCGGTTGGGTTGCGCGCCCAGCCGCTGCGGGCTGATGAACGGGCCTTCCAGATGCACGCCGGCAATGCAGGCGGCATCGGCATCGGGCGCCGCCATGGTGGCGGCCACGCCCTGCAGCGCGTGCTCGATCTCGTCGAGCCCGGCGGTCATGGTGGTCGCAAGCAGGGTGGTAGTGCCGAAGCGCAGATGGGTACGGGCGATGGTGCGGGCGACATCGCCACCCTGCATCAGGTCCACGCCGGCCGCGCCATGCACATGCAGGTCGATGAAGCCGGGCAGGATCACCGGCAGCTGCAGGTCGTCGGCACCGCTGTGGTCATCCACCTGCAGCCGGCGTACGCGTGAATCGAAGTGGACGTGCCCGCGCCGCCAGCCCAGCGGGGTGAGGATGCGGCCATGCAGGGTGCGGGTGTCGGTCATGCGGCGGGCTCGGCGATGATCACTTCGATGCCCAGCCGCTGCAGCCCTTCACGGGTTGCGTCGTCGATGCCGGCGTCGGTGATGATGGCGTGGATCTGATCCAGCAGGGCGATGCGGTGCAGGCTGACGCGGCCGAACTTGGAGGCGTCGGTCAGCACCACGATGCGGCGCGCACGCTCGACCATGCGGTGGTTGAGGCGGGCTTCGGCCTCGTCGTGGGTGGTCAGGCCGAACTGCAGGTCCAGGCCGTCCACGCCCAGGAACAGGGTGTCGAAGCTGTACGAGTTGAGGCTGGCTTCGGCCTGGCTGCCCTGCAGCGACAGCGACTGCTGGCGCAGCAGGCCACCGGTCAGCAGTACGGTGATGCCTGCGGCATTGGCCAGTTCCCAGGCGATGTTCAGGCCGTTGGTCATCACCGTCACGTCGCGATGCGCGCGCAGGTGGCGGGCCAGGGTCATCGTGGTCGAGCCGGAGTCGATGATGATGTTGTCGCCGGGCTGCACCAGGCGCGCGGCGCGCGCACCGATCGATTCCTTCAGCGGGAGGTTCAGCGCGTCCTTCTCGTGGATGTCCTGTTCCTGCGGCGGCGTACGCACCAGGGTGGCGCCGCCGTGGGTACGGGTGGCCAGGCCCTGCGACTCGAAGTGGGTCAGGTCGGCACGGATGGTCACCGCCGACACGCCAAAGCGCTCGACCAGATCGGCCACCTGCACCGAGCCGTGCTCGATCAGCAGCTGCAGGATCTGTTGCCGGCGGGAGCGGGTGTTGCGCATGGCCATTCTCGGTTTCGCGGGAAAAGGTAGAGATTAGCCGTTCGCAGCAACGGCGGGAGCCGAGCCTGCGTGGTGCGCGCGGGTTCCGGCCTGGTTGGCGCTGCAGGCACGGGCGTATTCGCCCAGGCACAGGCCGATGCGGTGCTGCACCAGTGCGGTGGGGGTGTTGGCGAGCGTGCCCTCACGCACGGCGCGGTACTGCTCCGGCAGGTACTGGCTGAGCAGCACCAGCGGCGGCGCGTGCTGCTCCAGGTTGGCGAGCAGAGTCTGCACCGCCTGTACCAGTGCCGGCTCGCCCCAGTAGTAGCGGCAGCGGTCGCTGAAGGAGTAGCTGCGCAGCAGGCGCAGCGCCGCCTCATCGCCCTGGTAGTAGGACTGCCAGTACTTCGGCTGCGCCACCATCACCTCGTCCAGCACCTGCGGCAGGCGCGAGCACTGCGCGGCTGGCAGCAGCTCGGCCTCGATCGCGGCCAGCGCGAACAGCGCCTCGCGATAGGCGAAGGTGGCGGCCGGGCCGACCTTGAGGATGGCGAAGTGGTCGCGCACCAGCGCGTGCAGGCCGCTCTCGCGCTGGTAGTCGGTGGAATGCGCTTCGAACACGATGCGCGGCTGCTGTTCGAGGAAGCCGGCCAGCGTGCTGGCGGCGGCCGCGTCGTACTCGTGCACGCTGCTGTGGTCGAAGTCCACGCCCGGCTGCACCACCATCGCGATCACGCGCTGCCACGCATCGCGAAGCTGCGGCGTATCGAACGCCTGCTGGTGGATGGCCAGGGTCTGCGCGGCGGCGGCCGGCGTGGTCACCTGCAGGCCTTCGGCCAGCGAGGCTTCGCCACCGGGAATCGGCACCTCGGTACCGATCACGTAGACCGGCGGCGGCAGGCCGTGTTCGGCGGCGGTGCGTTCGGCGATCTCGGCCAGCTCGGCCGAGCGCGCGGCAACGATGGCATCGGGCAGCGGCACCGGATCATCGGCGCAGGACATGCTGCAGTCCAGGTGGATCTTGTGGAAGCCGGCGGCGACGTAGGCTTCGATCAGCACGCGCGCGTGGGTCATCGCTTCGGCGGCCGGACGCGTCTGCCAGGCATTCGGGCCAAGGTGGTCACCGCCCAGGATCAGCCGTTCGCGCGGGAAGCCTTCCTCATCGGCCAGCGTGCCCACGTAATCGCGGTACTGCGGCGGGGTCATGCCGGTGTAGCCGCCGAACTGGTCGACCTGGTTGGAGGTGGCCTCGACCAGCAGCACGGTGCCATGTGCCTGTGCGACGTGCATGGCCGCGCGCAGCACCTGCTCGTTGCTGCAGCAGACGCTGTACAGGCCGACGTTGGCACCGGCGCGGTGGGAGGCAAGCAGGGTCTGCAACGGGGACATGGTCAGGCTCCGGACATCAGGAAAACGAGGGTTGGCAGGCGAGCAGGGCAGCACCACGTGCGCCACCGGCATCGCCGAAGCGTGGCGGCACGATCGGTGGCACCTGCACACCCTTGAACAGATGGGCGGCGATGGCCGCCGGCAGCTGCTGGTACAGCGGCGCATACTGCGACAGGCCGCCGCCGAGTACGATCACGTGCGGGTCCAGCGCCAGCACCAGCGCGGCCAGGCTGTGGCCGAGCAGGTCGCGATGGATGTCCAGCGCCTTGCGTGCGCGGGCATCACCGGCTTCGGCCAGTGCGATCACCGCGCTGGCGTCGGCGGCGCTGCCACCAAGGTGGCGTTCGATCATCGCCACGCCACTGCCGGACACATAGCGCTCCACGCAGCCCTGCAGGCCACAGGCGCAGACGATCAGCGGCAGGCCGTGGCGCTGCAGCAGATGCCCGGGCACGCTCCAGTGGCCCCATTCGCCGGCCAGCCCGTTGAAACCGGACAGCAGGCGGCCCTGCACGCAGAAACCACCGCCAGCGCCGGTGCCGAGGATGGCGCCGAACATGCTGGGATAGCCGTCGGCGGCACCGCCGTGTGCTTCAGACAGGGCAAAACACTGCAGGTCGTTGCCGAAATGTAGCGGCCGCTGCAGGCGCGCCTGCAGGTCGGCCGCCACGCTGTGGCCGGTCAATGCCGGAACATTCGCGCTCAGCTGGCGGCCGCTGTGGCGGTCGCGCACGCCGGGCAGGGCGATGCCGATCGCCGCATCACTGCGGCCCAGGGCGGCATCGGCCTCGGCCACCAGTTCCGCGACCGCCTGCAGGAAACCGTTGTAGTCGCCCTGCGGCGTGGCCACGCGGCGGCGCCAGGTGACCTGCATCGCCGCATCGCACGCCACCAGCTCGATCTTGGTGCCGCCGATGTCGATGCCGTAGCAGGCGTGCGCGATCAGCTCAGCCATGGTGGATGGTAACGCCCTTGACGACGCGGTTGACGGTGCCGTCCGGGAACGGGTTGTCCGGGGTCAGCCCGAGCGCGGCCGAACGCTGCAGCGCGAACAGCTGCGCGAAGCCCAGCCACACCGGTGCCAGCCACGGATCATCCAGTGCCGGTACGGTGAGGGTGTACTCGTCATCGGCGCCGATGTCCGAATGCGGGCCGATCGCCAGTACCTGGCCGGCCACGCCGTCGCGGCGCAGCTCTTCCAGCAGGTCCTGTTCGTAGCGGCGCGCCAGTGGCTGCACGCTGCGCAGCACCACCACCAGGGTGTTGCCGTCCAGCGTCGACTTCGGGCCGTGGCGGAAGCCCAGCGGCGTGTTGGCCAGCGCCAGCACGCGGCCGGCGGTCAGTTCCAGCACCTTCAGCGCACACTCGCGTGCCAGCGCTTCCAGCGGGCCGCTGCCGAGGTAGATGATGCGGTTGAACGGGCGTTGCGCCAGCGCCGCCACCGGTGCATCCCACTGCGCCTGGCCTTCGCGGGCCAGCGCGGCGATCTGCTTCAGGCGCGCCACGCGCGCATCCCACGGCGAACGATCGAACACGGTCAAGGCGGCCAGCAGCATGCAGGTCAGGCTGCTGGTCATGGCGAAGGCGCGGTCGCAGCTGGCCGAGGGCATCAGCAGGGTGCAGGTATCGGCACGGCCGGCGCCACGTCGGGCCAGTTCGCCATCGGCGTTGCAGGTGATGTCGAGGAAGCGCGCGTCATCCACGTCGCTGCGCACGCGGTCGACTGCCGCCACGCTTTCCGGGCTGGAGCCGCTGCGGCCGAACGAGACCAGCAGGGTCGGGCGGTCGCGCTGCAAGTACAGCGCCGGGTGGGTCAGCAGGCTGGTGGTGTGCACCACGCGCACATCGGCCGGCCACTGCGCGTTGATCGCATCGGCCACCATTTCGGCAATGAAGCCGGAGCTGCCGGCGCCGGTGAACAGCACGCGCTGGTTGGGATCGTTGAGGCTGTCGCCAAGGAAGGCCTGCAGGCGGTCGCGGGCACGCGACAGGTCCTGTGCGAGGGCGTCCCACAGCGCAGGCTGCTGGGCGATTTCGGTAGCGGTATCGGCTCCGCCAAGGCGCTGCCAGGCGGACACATCGGAAAGCAGGGTGACGTCCATTCGGAGGTTCCAGTTGGGCCAGCGCACCATCTGCGTTTTCTTTCGAAATGTCAAACATCGAAAGTAAAAGGAAAGAAAATGGGTGAGTGACTTTCCGCGTCGCGAGGTGCCCGGGAAAACGAAAGGACCGACGAAATGCCGTATCGCACAACGCTTAACAGGCGCCTGCAAGCGCTTACACAAAGTATTGCGGCGCAACAACTTTCGTTTCAAAGGAATATATCTTCCTTTTTCCTTTCAATTTGTTGACATCTTTCGAATCGCTGCCCTAGAGTCGGCCCAACCGCTTTCGAAACGCCCGGTGAACGGGTTGGGAGTCCGCGTGGAAAACTGCGTTCGTCGCTCGCCGCTGATGCTGGCCCTGTTGCCGGCATTGATGCTGGCGTCCATGCCGGCCAGCGCCGAGCCGGTCGGCAACCTGCGTTCGGTGGCCGCCAGCGACAGCCGCGACGGCGTGCAGGGCTGGGACCTGCAGACCGACAAGGGCGCGCGCATCCGCATCGAGCTGCCGGCCACCGACATCATCCGCGTGCAGGCCGGCCGCAACGGCAAGCTCACCGGTGCAGGTGACAAGGCCGCGCCGATCGTGCTGCCGCAGCCCAAGGCGAACGTGCAGGCGCAGCTGGAAGAAGACGCGCAGGAAATCCGCGTGCGCACCGATGCGCTGGTGCTGCACGTACAACGGCAGCCGCTGCGCCTGCGCCTGGAGCGCCTGGACAACGGCCAGCCCACCGCCCTCTGGCAGGAACTGCAGCCACTGGACCTGGATGCTACGCAGAGCGTGCAGGTATTGTCCTCGCAGGCCGATGAAGGCTATTACGGCGGCGGCCAGCAGAACGGCCGCTACCAGTTCAAGGGCCGCGAGCTGGAAGTGTCCTACTCCGGCGGCTGGGAAGAGGGCGACCGCCCCAGCCCGGCACCGATGCTGCTGAGCAGCCGCGGCTGGGGCATGCTGCGCAACACCTGGAGCGATGGCAGCTACGATCTGCGCGAGGCCGACCAGGCCACGCTGCTGCATCGCGAAGACCGCTTCGATGCGTACTACTTCGTCGGCGCGGACCTGCCGAAGCTGATCGAACGCTATACACAGCTGACCGGCCGCCCCAACATGGTTGCGCGCTGGGCGCTGTCCTACGGCGATGCCGATTGCTACAACGACGGCGACAACAGCAAGAAGCCCGGCACCGTGCCTGAAGGCTGGAGCGACGGCCCGACCGGCACCACGCCGGATGTGATCGACAGCGTGGCCAGGCAGTACCGCGCCCACGACATGCCCGGTGGCTGGATACTGCCCAATGATGGTTACGGCTGCGGCTACAAGCAGTTGCCGGAAACGGTGAAGGGCCTGGCCACGTACGGTTTCCGCACCGGCCTGTGGACCGAGAACGGTGTCGACAAGATCGCCTGGGAAGTGGGCAAGGCCGGCAGCCGCGTGCAGAAGCTGGACGTGGCCTGGACCGGCAAGGGCTACCAGTTCGCGATGGATGCCAACCGCCAGGCGTTCAACGGCATCCTCGACAACTCCGATTCGCGCCCGTTCCTGTGGACGGTGATGGGCTGGGCCGGCATCCAGCGTTACGCCGTAGCGTGGACCGGTGACCAGAGCAGCAGCTGGGACTACATCCGCTGGCACGTGCCGACCCTGGTCGGTTCGGGCCTGTCCGGCATGGCCTACGCCAGCGGCGATGTCGATGCGATCTTCGGCGGCAGCGCCGAGACCTTCACCCGCGACCTGCAGTGGAAGGCGTTCACCCCGGTGCTGATGGGCATGAGCGGCTGGTCGTCGAATGCGCGCAAGCACCCGTGGTGGTACGACGAGCCTTACCGCAGCATCAACCGCGACTACCTGAAGTTGAAGATGCGCCTGACCCCGTACATGTACGGGCTGGTGCACGAGGCCGCGCAGACCGGTGCACCGCCGGTGCGTGGCCTGATGTGGGACAACCCGCGCGACCCGCATGCGCAGGATGAAACCTACAAGTACCAGTTCCTGCTCGGCCGCGACCTGCTGGTGGCGCCGGTGTACCGCAGCCAGGCGGCCAGCCGTGGCTGGCGCCGCGACATCCATCTGCCGGCCGGTGGCTGGATCGACTACTGGGACGGCCGCCGCGTGCAGGCCGCCGCCGATGGCCGCCAGCTGGACCGCCAGGTGGACCTGGCCACGCTGCCGGTGTTCGTGCGTGCCGGTGCGATCCTGCCGATGTACCCGTCGATGCTTTTCGATGGCGAAAAGCCACTCGATGAGGTGACGTTCGACCTGTACCCGCAGGGCGATTCGCAGTACACGCTGTACGAAGACGACGGCAACACCCGCCGCTACCAGCAGGGCGAATCGAGCACGCAGCAGATCCGCGTGCAGGCGCCGACACAGGGCAGTGGCCCGGTGCAGGTGCAGATCGACGCCGTGCAGGGCCAGTACAACGGCCAGCTGGCGCAGCGCCGCTACGGCCTGCGCGTGCTCAGCCGCCAGGCGCCGCGCGCGGTGCAGGCCGGTGGTCGCGCGCTGCCGGCGCTGGCCGATGCCGCCGCCTTCAACAGCGCCAACGAAGGCTGGTACTTCGATGCCCAGGAGCGCCGCGGCACGCTGCATGTGCGCACGGCCGCGCAGGACATCCGTCAGCCACTGCAGCTGCAGCTGGACTTCGCGGTGGCAGCAGCGGCCGCCGATGATGCCTACCCGGCCGCACCGGTGCTGGGCCGCGAACTGCCGGCCGACAGCCTGCTGGTGGTCAACCGCCCGGCCGAAGAGCCCGGCCATGCGCTGGAGGACGCCTTCGACGACGATCCGGCCACCTGGTTCCGCAGTGTGCGCAACCAGGCCGTGCGCACCGGTGCGCACGAGTGGGTGATCGGCTTCGGCGAGCGGAAGATGATCGATGGCATCGACATCGCGCCGCGCAACGACAAGAACTGGAAGCACGGCCAGGTCCGCGACTACGAGGTGTACCTGGGTGACAGCAATGGCGAGTGGGGCGAGCCGATCGCCCGTGGCCGCCTGCAGCTGAAGGAAGGCGTGCAGCGCATCGACTTCCCGGCCCACGCCGGTCGCCTGCTGCGCTTCCGCGTGCTGAGCGTGCAGAACCCCGAGGGCGACGGCGCCAGCAGCACCGACCCGATGGTGACCGCCGCACAGGGCAGCGCCCGCGCGTTCGATGCATTGCAGCCGCGCGATGTCGGCCCGATCGCACTGTCCACCTTCCACATTCTTGAACACCAGGAACCGGAGCGACCGGCCCGGCAGCGCTATCTCTCCGAGCTGCCGGTGCCGGCCGCGCTGGCCAGCCAGGTGCGCACCGACCAGTCCTTCCGTGGCGACGCCGGCATGCGCATGAACGGGCTGCAGTTCCGCCGTGGCCTGGGCGTCGGCGCCAACAGCCGCATCGACCTGCGCCTGCAGGGCGGCTGGCACCTGCTGCGCGCCGACCTCGGCATCGACGACGCCTGCCGCAACGCCGGTGGCCTGCAGTTCCAGGTCTGGGGTGACAACCGCCTGCTGTACGACAGCGGCCTGGTGAAGGCGCCCGGCGTGGTCAAGCCGGAGCTGGACATCCGAGGCCTTTCCACCCTGAGCCTGCGCACGCTGGGTGCGCAGGGCAGCCAACCCGCCCAGGTCTGTGCCAACTGGGCCAACGCCGTGCTGATCGGCCAGGAGGGCGACTCCGCCAGCATCGTCGCCCCATGACTCCCTCGTAACACCGCTCCTCCCCCCGCCCATTCCGACTACGGCCCTCACGGCCGTGGCCCGGGAGCGTTTTGCCCGCCGAACGCCCACGCGCTCACTTTTTGCGCCGCACCCCTGCCAGGAGAGAACCCCGATGTTGCCCGCACGCCACCACCGCCCCCCCTGTCGTTCGATCGCTCCGCTGTCGCTGGCCATCGCCGGCGTGCTGCTGTCGGTCGCCGTTCCTGCCTTCGCCCAGGAGAGCAAGGACAAGGCCACCGACCTGGCCCGCATCGAGGTCACCGGCTCCAACATCCGCCGCACCGACGTTGAAACCGCCTCGCCGGTGCAGGTGATCAGCAAGCAGGACATCCAGAACATGGGGGCGCGCACGCTGCTGCAGGTGCTCGACAACCTGCCGGCCGCACGCCCGGCGCAGCAGGACGCGCGTTCGCTGTTCACCGGCTCCGACGGTGCCTCGCAGGCCAACCTGCGTGGCCTCGGCGCACAGGGCACGCTGGTGCTGCTGAACGGTCGTCGCCTGTCGTACTACGGTGCGCCGGCCGGTTTCCAGACCCAGTTCGTCAACATCGATGCGATCCCGGCCGCGGCCATCGAGCGTATGGAAGTGCTGACCGACGGCGCCTCGGCGGTGTACGGCACCGATGCGGTGGCCGGCGTGATCAACGTGATCACCAAGCGCAACTTCCAGGGCGCCGAGGTCAGCTTCACCAACGATACGTCCTCGCGCATCGATTCCTACGGCGAGCGCCAGGCCAGCATCACCGCCGGCTTCGGTGACCTGGCCGAGAACCGCTTCAACATCTACGGCGCGGTCAACATGTACCGCCGCGACGCGATTCCGCTCAGCGATTTCTACGACAAGCGGCCCGACCAGTACTACGTCAACAACCCGAACTACCTCAACAACCTGCGCCTGGGCGTGGGCAGCAAGCCGGGCGAGTTCAACCCGGGCAGCTACTTCGCGTTCGATCCGGTCACCGGCCGCCGCGTGCAGGAAGCTGCGCCGGGCTGCAAGAACGTGCTGACCAGTGAAGCGGCCGGTCCGCGTTGCGTCTGGGAAACCTGGATGAACAACGAGATCGATGCCGGCGCCAAGTCCGAGCGCAACACCGCCTACCTCAACGGCACCTTCCTGGTGGGTGACAGCACCGAGATCTTCGCCGAGGCGACCTACACCGACATCGACCTGCGCGCCAACGGCGGCACGCCGCGCACCTACGGCACCACCACCGGCAACCCGACCAGCTGGTTCTCGCGCAACACCGGCAACACCGTCAACCAGTTCCTGTACCCGTTCCTGGGCCCGAACAACGAGTACAACCACGCCAGCCCGGAAATGAAGGCGATGATGGGCGGTGTGGTCGGCCTGAACTACCTGCTGCAGGATGCCGGCCCGAACTACTTCGGCCAGCGCAACACCGACAAGAGCTACCGCGTGCTGGCCGGTGCGCGTGGCAACCGGGGTGACTGGAACTGGGAGACCGCCTTCGCCAGCGCCGGTACCCACTCCACCACGTACCAGACGATCAACGTCAACACCAAGGGCTTCGAGAAGGCCTTCGGCCCTTACACGATCGATCCGGGCACCGGCCGCGTGATCATCTCCGACCACCCGGCGTACAAGTTCGGCGAGATCAGCGAAGCCAACGCTGCGTTGATCCGTGAAGCGTTCCCGACCTTCGACATCCAGTCGTGGACCCGCCTGCACACCCTGGACGGCAAGATCGAAGGCCCGCTGTTCCAGCTGCCGGCCGGTGAAATGCGCGCCGCGTTCGGCTTCAACGCCAGCCGCGAAACCTTCTACACCCCGGGCAACGCCGACGCAGCCAACGGCCTGATCACCCAGCAGGGCGGCTCGTGGTTCGACGGCAAGCGCAACACCTACGCGCTGTTCGCCGAGACCGTGGCACCGATCACCGACAAGCTGGAGCTGGATGCAGCAGTGCGCGTGGACAAGTACCCGAACTTCAGCGCCAACGTCGCGCCGAAGATCGGCTTCAAGTACCAGGCGTTCGACCAGCTGATGCTGCGCGGTACCTACTCCACCGGCTTCCGTGCACCGAGCCTGGCCGAGTCCGGCAACGGCGGCGTGTTCGCACAGCTGGGTGGCTTCCGTGACGAGCTGCGCTGCAACGAGACCAATGCCATCGCCAACCTGCTGCTGAAGTCGCAGCGCCCGGGTGACGTCGATCTCGGCAAGACCCTGCTGAACGTCGACTGCAGCCGCACCGTGGCACGCATGACCCAGCCGAACAAGGACCTGAAGCCGGAGAAGGCGAAGATCGCCACCCTCGGTTTCGTCTATGAGCCGGCGACCTGGCTGTCGGTGTCGGCCGACTATTGGTTCATCTACCGCGACAATGAAATCGTTGCGCCGGACTACCGCCGCATGGAAGACATCATCTCGATGTCGCGCTCGCCGGTCACCGACAGCGACCGTGCCAACCTGGCCCAGCTGGCGGCGATGTGCGCCGACCCGGCCAGCGGCGTGAGCTGCCCGGCGAACCTGCCGGGCTACTCGGCCGGCAACGTCGCCAGCGTGGTGGGCCAGTACAAGAACCGCGGCAAGACCCTGATCGACGGCTTCGACATCGATGCGCGCAGCCGCTTCTCGCTGGGCGACTGGGGCAACCTGAACATCGGCCTGGCCGCCACCATCGCCAACCGCAACCGCTTCTACATGGACGCGGAGAACGGCTGGTACTACGGCGACGTGGTGGGCTACTACAACAACCCGCGCCTGCGTGCCACGCTCAATGCCGACTGGACCTACAAGCAGGTGACCACCAGCATGTTCGTCAACTACGTGGGCGGCACCAAGTGGGCCACCGACCAGGTCGACGAGGTGAGCAACAACAAGGAAACCTGCACCGGCGGCTACCTGGCCCTGCAGAAGAGCAAGTGCGACGGCGCACCGTCGTGGTGGACCGCCAACATGAGCGTCACCTGGCGCCCGGATGATGCGTGGAACCTGAGCTTCACCGTCAAGAACCTGTTCAACCGCCTGCCGTTCTACGACCCGAACAGCTTCCTGGGTGACTCCAGTGACTACGCAACCATCTTCGGCCGTGGTTACAGTGTGACCATCGGCTACCGGTTCAAGTAATTCCGTTTGCGTGACCTGGCGTGCCGGCTGCGGCCGGCATGCTGCCAAGAGGAGAGATGTTTGCCATGAAGCGTAGGGAATTCATCGCGGCCAGTGCCGCTGTCGCCGCCAGCAGCCTGCTGCCGCAGACCCCGGCCTGGGCACGCGGGCGCAAGGTGCGCCTGGCCATGATCGGCACCGGCATGCGCGGCCTGGTGCTGCTGAAGGAACTGGTGCGTCGCGACGACGTCGAAGTGGTTGCCGTCTGCGATATCGAGCCGATCATGCTCGGCCGCGCCGTGGACATGGTGGCCAAGGCCGGCAAGCCAGCGCCGAAGACCTATGGCCAGGACCGCGACACCAATGCGTGGAAGCGACTGCTGGAACAGAAGGGCATCGATGGCGTGATCATCGCCACGCCGTGGGAATACCACGCACCGATGGCGATTGCCGCGATGCAGGCCGGCGTGGCCGTGGGCTGTGAAGTGGTGGCCGGCATCACCCTGCAGGACCACTGGGACGTGCTGAAGACCCAACTGAGCACAGGCACCCCATACATGCTGCTGGAGAACGTCTGCTACCGCCGCGACGTGATGGCCGCGTTGCAGATGGTGCGCCAGGGCCTGTTCGGCGAACTGGTGCATCTGCAGGCCGGCTACCAGCACGACCTGCGCGGGGTGAAGTTCAATTCCGGCGACCCGAACCAGCCCTACGACAGCGGCGTGGAATTCGGTCCCAAGGGCTGGAGCGAAGCACGCTGGCGCACCGAGCATTCGGTGGAGCGCAACGGCGAGCTGTACCCCAGCCACGGCATCGGCCCGTGCGCGATGTACACCGGCATCAACCGTGGCAACCGCTTCACCCACATCAACGCCTTCGCGACCAAGGCGCGCGGCCTGCACGAATACACCGTGGCCAAGAGTGGCGGCACCACCCATCCCAGCACCAAGGTGAAGTTCAAGCTGGGCGACATCGTCACCACCACGCTGGCCTGCGAGAACGGCGAGACCATCCTGCTGCAGCACGATACCTCGCTGCCGCGCCCGTACTCGATGGGCTTCCGCGTGCAGGGCACCAAGGGCCTGTGGATGGATGTAAACCATTCGATCCACATCGAAGGCCGCAGCCCGCCGCACCAGTGGGAAGAGTTCAAGAAGTACCAGGACGAGTACGAGCACCCGCTGTGGAAGCAGAATGCCGACACCGCCGCCAGCGCCGGCCACGGCGGCATGGACTGGTTCGTCATCCATGCATTCGTCGAGGCACTGAAGGCCAAGGCACCGATGCCGATCGACATCTACGATGCGGTGACCTGGAGTGCGATCACCCCGTTGAGCGAGCAGTCGATCGCCAACAGCTTCCAGACGCTGGAGTTCCCGGACTTCACCGCCGGTGCGTGGAAGCAGCGCAAGCCGATCTTCGCGTTCGACGGGAAGTACTGAGGTTTACCTCTTCCATGCGGTGACGGAAACGCCGGGCCATGCCCGGCGTTGCTGTATATGGCGTACTGGCCCCTGTAGCGCCGAGCCCGCGCTCGGCTGCTTGTTCGGTCGACCGCCCGCTTTATCAGAAAACTCTGAAATCCGACCCATTCCACAGTTTCTGACTTGAATGTGTAAACCACATCGGAGATAACGTTCCCCGTGCGGTCAGGCCGCATTCCGGACCAGGGACGATCCGAAGCATGACGTGGTGAGGCAACCGCCCCACGTTCTCGTTCCCGCCGGTGCTGTGTTCGTCCAGGAAGGAGAACAGGGATGTTGGAACGACTGAAGACCATTTCGTGTGCCGCACTGGCGATGATCGCGCTGGGGAGCTTGGCTCCTTGGGCTGCGCAGGCGCAGGAGGTGCAGAAGAAGTGGGAGAGCTACCTGTCGATGGGCCAGCCGCGAGCCACGGAAGCGGCGGTGCAGAAGGACATCAAGTCGCTCTTTTCCCAGTACGAGAAGGACAAACCCTTCGATTGGCATGTCAAACGCCAACGCGTCCTTGGAAAGAAGGTCATCTACGATTACCGGGTGAGACCCGAGAAGATCGTTACTACTGACTGGGTCTACACCCACTCAGGGCAGGAGTACTCATCCGAAGATCAGATTCGTAGCGTGATCCTCGCTACCCGCGTCAGCGACCCGCAGTGCCCGGCGACTTCACTCACGGAGGATCCTTGGGTGGAGCTCCTTGGACTTGGCAGGGGCGACGACGGTAGCGTCACCAACGAGGAGAAAAATTTCCATTACACCTTGAACTTCTATCACCAGAGCACTCAAGAATGCTCGTCGATAGTGGGGTGGGAGCATGTGCGCCGGGCCAGAACGGCGCTTTGCCCGAATCGACCGTCCCTGACGTGGAATGAGGCCCTGCAGATGTGCTCTCTGGTCCAGCAGGACGAGCCGCACATGTCGCCCATGCTCTCCTACACAAGCGGGCCGCTGCCGCCGCAGCAGTGTCCTGTTGGTAACCCGTGTGATCCGACCACTGGCGATAAATCCCAGCCTGAGCCGGATTTCAACCTTGGATGGGTGAGCTTCCAACGCCACTATCACTCCCTGACAAGCACGGCGGGCGGCGCGTTGGGTACGGGCTGGACCCATTCCCACAATCTGCGGCTTACCACAGGCGTAGACGATTCCACCTTCCCTCCCAGCTCCGAACTGAAAGTTGGGCTGATCGGCGCCGATGGCGGGCAGACCGCATTCCAGAAAGTGGGGGCCAGCTACGAAGCCATGGACGGAAGCGGCGACCGCGCGGTCCAGCAGGGCACCAACTGGCAACTTTCACGTGCCGGAGAGCGCATTTATTTTGATGCTGATGGCTTGATGCAGCGCCGTGATCTCGAAGACGGTACTTCGCTGACCTATGCACACGACAGCCGCGGCCGCCTGCTCAGCATCACCCATTCAACCGGTCGGCGCGTGGATGTCCAGTACCTCGCGCCGGGCGACGATTCACTGATCTCGGCCCTGGTGATCGCCGGCCAGCCTGTGGTGAGCTACGCCTACTCCCCGGCCGGGGAATTGATCACTGCGACCTATGCAGACGGTGCTAGCCGTACGTATCACTATGAGGACACCCGCTTCCCGGGCTACCTGACCGGCGTGACCGCCGAAGACACCCGGCGCTACAGCTGGTTCGGCTACGACGCCAAGGGGCGGGTTACCTGCAGCCGCCATTCCGGCGATTGCAGTCAGGCCGACGTAGGCATTGATGGCGTGCGTCTGGAGTACACCCCGGCAGGCACCACCATCGTCACCGACGCACTGGGCAAGCAGAGTGCCTACGCATTGACCGCCAGCGGCAGCAGTGGCCTTCCGCGCAAGGTCAATGGCATCACCGAGAGCAATGGCAGCATCAGCCGCACCTATCTGCCCGAGGGCACCGATTTCCGGCGTCGCCTGCAGTCGGTGACCGATCGCCGAGGCGTCGTCACCCAGTACGCCTATGCGGAGGCCAGCGATGCTGCCGCTGGCGCCGTCAGCGTGACCACTACCACCGAAGCGGCCGGCACTCCGGATCAGCGTGTCAGCGAGACGCGCGTGGCCATGGACAGCAATCGGCTGGTGCAGCAGGCCGTCGGTAACCGTGAGATCCGCATCGCGCGTAATGCGCGCCTCCAGCCGACCACCATCGCCGTGCGCGACATGGTGACCGGTGACACCCGCGTCACCACGCAGACCTACTGTGAGGCCGAGGGCCCAGAGTGCCCGCTGGTGGGACTGCTGCGTAGCGTGGATGGCCCGCGCAGTGATGTGGCGGATGTCTCCACCTACGCCTACTACACCGCGGACGACGCGGGATGCGCGGCCAATGGTGCCTGCAGTTATCGCAAGGGCGACCTGCGCAGTGTGACCAATGCGCTCGGCCAGACGGTCGAGACCTTGGCCTACGACGCACTCGGAAGGCCGCTGTCGATAAAGGACGCCAACGGCGTGGTCACCGACTACACCTACCATGCCCGCGGCTGGCCGACCTCGGTCACCGTGCGCGGCGCAACCACAGCCGAGGACCGGGCTACCCAGATCAGCTACTGGCCGACCGGCCAAGTGCAGCAGGTCACAGAGCCCGACGGCAACAGCGTCACCTACGTCTACGACGCCGCGCAGCGGCTGACGGACATCGCCGACAGCGCTGGCAACACCATCCACTACACGCTGGACAATGCCGGCAATCGCCTCAAGGAAGACACGCTCGATGCAGGCGGGACGCTGCGCCGTACCCTGGCACGGACGTTCAACACGCTCGGCCAGCTGACCGCACTGAAGGACGCAGGCAACCACGCTACCGGCTTTGCCTACGATGCCAACGGCAACCCGCAGACCGTGACCGACGCCCTGCAGCGCGTGACCAGCCAGCAGTACGACCCGCTGAACCGCCTGGCCCAGACCCTGCAGGACGTGGGTGGCGTGGCCGCCGAGATCCGCAGCCAGTACAACGCGCTGGACCAGGTCACGCAGGTCACTGACCCGAAGGGCCTGCATACCACCTACGCCTACAACGGATTCGGTGACCTGACCGGGCAGGTCAGCCCGGACAGTGGCGCCAGCAGCTTCACCGTGGACGCCGCCGGCAACCGCAAGACGGCCACCGATGCACGCGGCATCACTGCCACCTATCACTACGATGCACTCAACCGCCTGATCGGCATCGCCTACCCGGACCCCAATCTGGACGTGGGCTACAGCTATGACGTGGCACCGACTGCCTGTGCCACCGACGAGCGCTTTGCGAAGGGGCGACTGGGGCAGGTGCTGCATGCCAATGGCAGCACCCAGTACTGCCATGACCGCTTCGGCCAGGTCACCCGCAAGGTGCAGACCGTCAATGGTGTGGCCAGCACACTGCGCTATGCCTACAGCAAGTCGGGTCGCCTGACTGCGTTGACCTACCCCGACGGCAGCGTGGCCGACTACGTGCGCGATACCCAGGGCCGCATCAGCCAGATCGGCCTGACCCGCCCCGGCCAGGCGCGCCAGATCGTGGTGAACAACGTGACCTATGCGGCCTTCGGCCCGGCGACCGGCTGGACCTACGGCAACGGCCGCCAGCTGCAGCGTCCGCTGGATCTGGATTACCGCCCGCAGGCGGTGCATGACCCGGCCGCAGGCGGCCTGTCGCTGGGCTACGGCTACGACCCGGTCGGTTCGATCACCGAGCTGAAGAAGGGCGCAGGTTCGACGGTGCTGGCCAAGTACGCCTACGACACGCTGGGCCGCCTGACCCAGACCCAGGACGGCGCGACCGGCACGCCGATTGAAACCTATGCCTACGACGCCACCGGCAATCGCACCGCGCTGACCACCTCGGCAGGCACCGCCAGCTACACCTACCCCGCAACCAGCCACCGGCTGACCGCCGTGGACGGCGAAGCGCGCAACCATGACGCGGTGGGCAACACCACCAGCATCGGCGGCAAGACGTTCATCTACAACGATGCCAACCGCATGAACGCGGTGAAGCAGGGCAATGCCGTACTGGAAAGCTACGGTTACAACCACCGCGGTGAACGCGTTCTGCGTACCCCGGCCGGTGGCGCAGCACGGATCACCTTGTACGACGAAGCAGGGCAGTGGCTGGGCAACTACTCGGCCACGGGGCAGGCGCAGCAGCAGGCCATCTGGCTGGATAACTACCCGGTGGCGCTGATCAACGTGCCGGGCACCGGCGTGCCGGAACTTGCCTACGTCCAACCAGATCATCTGGGCACGCCGCGCGTGGTGATCGATCCGGTACGGGACGTCGCGATCTGGGAGTGGAGCAACAAGAGTGAGGTGTTCGGTAACCAGATTCCGAGTGCTGATCCGGATGGCGATGGTGTGGCGTTCGAGCTGGCGCTGCGATTCCCGGGCCAGCAGGCCACGGATGCGAGTGGGTTGTTCTACAACTACCAGCGGGAGTATGACCCGGCAGCGGGGCGCTATTCGCAGAGTGATCCGATGGGATTCGACGGGGGGGTATCTACCTTCTCCTATGTATCAGCTGATCCAGTGCAGGCGGTTGATCCGCTCGGACTGCTGGCCAATTGCACTTGCGTGGACGGTGGAGTTCATATCGACATCCCTATTCGCTTCAGTGGTGAGGGAGCTACTCCTGAGACTTTGAGAAAAATGATAAATGCAATTGAATCGACCTGGTCTGCGCCCGGATTTACAGTGACTGTTAGCCAGCCGGAGAAAGGTCGGTTAAACCGTGTTGAGGTTCCGCTGGGGAGGGGGGTTTCGACCGTAACTGGAGGCAGTGTCGGTAAATGGTATGCAGGAAACACTGAGTGGACGGCTGCGCACGAAGCAGGGCATTTGATGAAATTCAAGTACGATGGTCGTTTTGATATGTACGATGTGGTGTCGCAGGCGCCATCTCGTTCTACTAAGCCCGTTCCGGGGTGGGAGGGAAACATCATGGCAGAGCATCTTGGCGTTCCAGACGATAGGGTTCGGGACGCTATCAAGAAGCGGTTGGGGTGCAAATGATGGTGAGTCTACGCGTGGCTGCGCTCCTTCTTCCATTGCTCGGAGGCTGTGGCACTAGCCAGATCAAACACATTGAATGGAACTCAGATTGGGTGGACGTTTCATCGGATGAGATCATTCCTGGGAACTCGACGACACTTCGAAGTGACCGCTTGGCCACCTTGAATCCGCAGAGCGAAAAATTGATTGCTCAGTGGATGCTCGATCAGAACTTGAGCATCATCCAAGCATCGGATGCTGCTGAGAAATTCGCGCCACTACAGTTGAATGGGTTAGTGCCGGCAGAGGGGGAGACTGTTTATCTCGTCAGAGCGGCCTCGGGTGCAGGAGGCGGGAGTTTTGTCGGCTACATAAATGACAATGGAATTCTCATCTTGTACGGGGTAATGGGAAGTTGTGGGGAGCAAGTGCATCGAGTGGTTGCTGTGAGCCTGAGTAAGAGGCCTGCCAAGGTCTTCGGAGGGTGCTCAGGAGCGCTTTGAAGATTCTTATGTGTGTGGGTCTGAGGTGGGAATAGGGAAGTGGGAATTTCATTTGCGAGCGCTCTGTTGGTGTGTTTGCGGGCGGGGGCATAGATTGCAGCTGTTGAGCGGCTTGGCGACACCGTGGTCTTCATTGAGGCCTCTGTCGGCGCAGAAGATTGCACTTCTAGTAGAGGGCGCTTGGGAAGGCCGGTTGATTCCTGTCAAATCATGATTCTTGAGCAGAGCTTCCCGGGACGATCGAGCTATCGATCACAGGCGTAACAGCAGACCGCTAGGCCAGATGGGGACGGGCTGTTCTTTTTCATGCGAATCCATGGTGGGTGCGGAGCGATTGGCCGTTGTGGCGCATTGATCGATTGAGGGCATCACCCCACGGCGCACGCACCGCTTGGCTTGAGCTGGGGCAGGTTGCGGGGCATGTAGGCCGGCAGGGAGCTGACGAAGGGATGGATTACAGGACGGATCACCATCGGGCCAACGCAATGGGCTCTACCGTGCGTGCAGCTCGATGAACATCATGGATCCTGTACTCAGCGAACTGCTTTCCCGGTTCGGTGTCGACAGTGACTTCGGGCAGGCAGGTACTCTCGAGCGCTGCGCGATGGGCTGCGTGAGTAGGCCGCCAAGCAGGAGGCAAGGTGCATGAGCTCCCGCACTCCTCCACAAAAGTACGCGATCGGCCTGTACGCCTCGGAGAGGTACAAGATGAAAGCCAGGCAGATTCTTCGGTACGGGTTGGCCTACGCGGTGTCGTGTGGAGCGCTCTGGCTGTTCCTGCACTTTGTGGGCAGGGCGCTTTACGCCTTCGACTCACATCAAGTTTTCTTCTGGCTGTATGCCGTCAGCCTTCTGTTGCTGGGAATTGGCGCACGGGTTCCCGCCGCTGATCGCCTGACGATCAGGCGGCTTGCCAAGGGGGCTGGCTTGGGGTTGCTCGCTGGCCTTCTGGCCCAGGTCGTGGTGCTTGCACTGGAAGCCTATAGATTCAGCGGGTTCAGGTCATCGCTGCTCTGGCAGGTACCGGTTTCGCTGATGGTGATGAGCGTCGTGCTGCTCACGCCGCTCTGGGGCGTAGTGCTGGTTGCCCTCACCGCCGCATGCCGCCGCGACAACAACCCACATCAGGCCTCGAACCCATGAAGCGCCTGACTGCCTTTTGCCTCGTGGTTGCACTGACATCCTGTGCGGCGCATCCGAACCGCACCACGAAGTGTCCGCCGGCATATTTCACCTATGTTGGCACCGAGAGAGTCGACGGGTTGACCTACGGGCGCTTCCAGATCACCCACAACGCTGATCAGCCACTTCAGCTGTGGGTGGATGAAAGACGCAGGTTGAACTCAAGGACCGCTCGCGCAGAGATGAGACGTGCAGGCGAGGATGCCTGGCGGCCTTACAACGTGATCCTTGAGGAAATCACACCGGGAGCGATCGGGCTGTCGATCGCGCCGGGTGAACAGCAGAGCGTTCTGTTCGATGGTGATGGCGTGTTCCTGCCCGGCCAATCCAGCGCGGAGGCGGAGTACTCCATCGTGGTACGGGATACAGCCGGTTGCGAGCATCGCTCCGCGTCGTTCATTCCCTGACGCTCCCGCCGGTGTGCGAGATTCACGGTCACCCTCGTTCAGTGGCACCCGCCGCATGCGCAGCGGGTGCCCCACAGCGGGCAGTGCGAGCTCAATTGGCAGGCCATCCCGCAGCCACCCGGTCCGCCAGCGCCAGCTCGGTATCTGAGGTCAAACTACAATAAATGCCAATGTCCGGCGAACTGATCTTCATAAGGTGCATGAAGGGCGCAGCTGCAGTTGGAGCGTTGGCGATCTGCTGCGCGCTGATTGCGTCCATGATGAGTATGGGTTGTCCAGTCGTTGGATACTCTCCATCAGTTATGTTTGCTCTTTTTGTGGCATTGCTGGTGCTGTTTGTGTATTCCAAGTTCGAACTGGCGAGAAGGGGAATTCTGTCGGTTGAGGTTAGGCGAGTGCGATTCGCGTTCGCCATGGCTTTCCTGGCCGAGATGTTCATGATTGGGTTGCTGGTCGCCCGCAACCTCGAATGCGATAGCTTCGTTCGCGCGATTCCCATTCCTGGGGCACTACTTGTTTTCTATACAGCTGCCGCCTTCTCATTTGTATTCAGTGACTTCTATCTTGGTGCCGCGCGAAAAATCATCAGACTTGGCGCTCGGCCGAGGAACTTCTTAAGAGACAAATAGTTGGCACTGCCTTTGTGGTGCGTGAGCATCCGCCACGTGAGTGGCGGGTGCTCCGCAGGGATAGCGCCAGTACTGACTCAATCGGCACGCCATCCCGCAGCCACCCGGTCCGCCAGCACCAGCTCGGTATCCACCTGCCGGCCATCGCGCAGATAACGGATGCCCACGCGCGTCCCAACCGGGCGCTCACGCAGCAGCGCACGCCAGTCCGCCAGCTTCCGCGTGGCAATCGGCTCGCCTGAAATCATGACAATGCGATCATCCCTGTGCAGCCCCGCGCGTGCACCAGCGCTGGACGACGCCACATCGGCCACACGCAGTGCACCGTCCTCGGCCTGCAGCCACAATCCGCTGCGGTCGAAGGCATCGGCCTGCGTGCTTTCAGCGTTGGGCACCAGGTACAGACGCTTGGCTTCGTAGTCGATGCCCATGGAAAAGCGCCGCAGCACGCCGCCACCCAGGATCGCACCGTAGTCGGCCAGGGCCAGCGCACCCTTGTCCGTGCTGGACAGGTCACCGACCAGGCCGGTGACCTCGATGCTGCCCATGCGCAGCACACCAAGCCGGGCCGGTCGCGCGCGGCCCGGGCCACCGAGGCCCCATCCAAGTACCGCTTCCTCGCTGGCGTGGTACTTCTCCAACAGACCATGGGTACGCACGAACGGGCTGCTCAGGCTCAGCGAGTTGCGTGAGCCGGTGTCCAGCCACAAGCGCAGCGGGATGCCGTCCAGTTCGCCATTCAGTACCGGTGCGCGGTCATCCTGTTCGAACGGCAGCACCACCGCGTTGGCGGGTGGCTGGTAGTGGCCCGGTCGGGTGAAGCTGAGCACGCGCGCGCCGTAGTCGAAGGTGGTGACGAAGCGCAGGAAGGTCTCGTAGCCGATGAAGCCATCGTGTGGCACGCCCATCGAGTTGATCTGCTGGCCGAGGTCGATGATGTGGAATACCGGGTTTGCAAGGTGCGCGCCACCGATGCGCAGGTGGCGGGCCTGCGCCAGGCCCAGGTCGCTGGCGTTGTCGCCGGCACCATGCACGCTCAGGCGGCCCGCTGTGGTCAGCCCCAGGCGTTTGGCGGCGATCGGTGTCAGCAGGTTGATGGCGCCGGTGTCCACCAGGAAGCGCGCCGGCTGGCCGTCCACCTCGGCCTCGATGTAGACATGGTTGTTGATCAGGTCGAACGGGACGCGGGTGGTGCCGCTGGCATCCTCGATGTAGCTGTCGTCGGCCATCGCTGGTGGTGCATACAGTACATCCGGCACGGGGAAATCCACCCGGTAGCGCTGCACCTGCACGTCGCTGCGCAGTCGCGGATCAGCACGGCCCTGGGCATCGAGCGTATCGGTGATGATGCGATGGGGCAGCAGCAGGCCATCGACCGCCCGGTAGTCTTCCAGCGTGGTGGCGGTGGGTGTGCGCGCGGAGGCGATGACCACCCGGCCGAGCAGGCCACTGCGGGTGTCGAACCAGAGTTCGATCGGGTCCGCGCCATCCGGCGTCGTCGCCAGCACGTCATAGCGCTTCCCGTCGTGGCCCTCGGTGCGTGGGCCTGCAAAGCGCGAGGCCGGATAGGCGCTGGACCAGTAGGCGCGGGTGGCCAGCCACGCCTGAGTGTGCGCGGTGCGGCGTGGCACGGTGCCGTCCAGTAGGCCGACCTCGCCGCCGTAGTCACGCCGCCAGGACCGCTGGCCGTCGAACCCTTGGGCGACGGCGAAGGCTCCCAGCTGGGCCTGTTCGGCATAGCGCCCGGCGTGCAGGTCCTGGTTGAGCTGCCAGCGGCCCTGCAAGCCACCGAGCGACTGCTCGCCCTCAGCCTGCAGGCGCTGTACCGACAGCCACGGCTCGCCGCCACTGGCTGCACGGGCCCGGGCCAGCACGCTCGCCGCATCCCCTACCGCAGCCTGCACAGGAACCGCCAGCATCCACAGCAGGCCGAACATCATCCGTTGCCATCGCATCGCATCACCTTGTTCATCGGGTCGAGCGCTGATGGCAACGCAGCGGCGGGCGCCGTTCGACCGGGCGTGAAGGATTGGACGTTCAGCCGGAGGTGGCGCGGCTGCGGCGGTACTCGCTCGGCGTCTGCCCGGTGGCGCGCTTGAATGCGCTGTTGAAGGTGGACTTGCTGCCGAAGCCGGCGGCCAGGCCGATGTCCAGCACGCTGCGTGGGTCGGCGGGGTCGGAGAGGAAGGACTTCGCGGCCGTGATGCGGAAACCGGTCACGAACTCGGAGAAGCTCTGGCCCAGGCCCTGGTTGAGCGCCTGCGAGACCTGGTTGGGTGACCAGCCGCTGTGCTGGCTCAAGCCCTGGAGATCGAGCCCCGGGGCCTCATGCAGGCGTTCGTCCTGCATCAATGCGGTCAGCGCGCTGGCGATGGCCGCGCACTGCGCTGCGTCGATGCCCGAGCGCTCGTAGCGTGCGACGGCGACGTCCTCGATGGGCGCGGGGATGAGATTCCCCGCGCCCGGTGCGGCGGCACTCACAGGCGCGCGCAGCTGCTGCCGCACCACGCAGCAGGCCAGCAGATACATGCCGGCGGTGGTCAGCAGGCTGAGCCCGATGCTGGCCAGCAGCGGAGCGGCGTCCGGCGGCCACCGGTTCATCGCGCTGGCAAGCCAGCAGCCTGTCATCACGATCGCCAGCCCGCGCAGCCCGCTGCGTTGGATGGCGGTTCCGCGCGGGGCCGAAGACGTACGCAGCGACAGCCACAGCGTGGCCAGCAGGTAGGGCGCGCCCTGCAGCAGCCAGCCATGGAAGCTGAGCTGGAACAGCGCCTTGCCCAGCGGCGAGACGTCGAAAGGCGCAACGGCGTTCAACAGGGAAATGACGAACGCGAGCATGGCCGGCAGCAGATGCGCGAGCGGCAGCAACGAAGTGTGGCCCGGTGCGGGCGACAGCAGCGCACGCGCATGGCCATACAGCAGCGGACCGAGCAGATAGACCAGCGGCACCTCGATGGCCCGCAGCCAGCGCACCGCGTCGGCCGACAGCCAGGCCTGGCCACCCAACAGCACCAGTCCGAACAGATTGGCGGCGGCGAAACAGGCGAAGAAGATGGTGAGCAGGTGGCTGCCATGCCGAGCGCGGCCGAAGCTCACTCCGGTGGACAAGGCGGCCAGGCCCAGAATCGCAGCGCCTGCCGCCAGCTGCAGCAGATCCGGTGGCGTCATGCGCGCAGTGTTGATGAAGCGCGCGGCAACGTCCAGCGCGGGCTGGCGGCGTGCAGGCAACACAGGGGGAGATGGCGCGCCCGGAGGGATTCGAACCCCCGACCAATGGCTTCGGAAGCCACTACTCTATCCGGCTGAGCTACGGGCGCGTTGTAGAACCGCCGCGCCGTCGGCCAGTGCCGGGGCGGGCATCGCAGCGCCATGAAGCGGTGCGGGACCGGCATTCTATCCAGTTTCGCCGAACAAATCTCCCCCCACGGGCAAAGCCCTGCCAGAGGGGCAGGAGTATCCTATCGCCATGGCTGATACCCCCCTCACTTCGCCGCAGTCGCCGGCGACGCCGCGTTGGCGGCATTACTGGAGTCTGATGCGCGCTGATCGCCCGATCGGCACGCTGCTGCTGCTGTGGCCCACCTGGTGGGCGTTGTGGCTGGCCGCGGGCGGCCTGCCGCCGCTGTGGACGCTGTTCGTGTTCACCGCCGGCGTGTGGCTGACCCGCTCGGCCGGTTGCGTCATCAACGACTACGCCGACCGCTGGCTTGACCCGCATGTGGAGCGCACCAAGGCGCGTCCGCTGGCCACCGGTGCGATCAGTGGCCGCGCTGCGCTGGTGTTGTTCGCGGTGTTGATGCTGGTGGCATTCGGCCTGGTGCTGACCATGAACGGGCTGACCATCGGCCTGAGCTTCATCGGCGTGTTCCTGGCCGCCAGCTACCCCTACCTGAAGCGCTACACCCATCTGCCGCAGGTTTACCTGGGCATGTCGTTCGGTTGGGGCATCCCGATGGCGTTCGCCGCCGTGCAGGGCGAGGTGCCGATGCTGGGCTGGCTGCTGTATGCCGGCAACATCCTGTGGTCCACCGCTTACGATACCTGGTATGCCATGGTCGACCGCGAGGACGACCTGAAGATGGGCTCGCACTCCACCGCGATCCTGTTCGGTGATCTCGACCTGGTCATCCAGGGCGTGCTGTACGCGCTGTTCCTGGCCACGATGGCGCTGGTCGGCGTGCGCGGCGGGCTGGGCGGGTACTACCTGGCCGGCGTGGCCGTGGCTACCGCGCTGGTGGTGTACGAGTTCTGGATCTGCCGCCACCGCGAACGCGGCCCGTGCTTCAAGGCGTTCCTGCACAACAACTGGGTGGGCGCTGCGCTGTTTGCCGGCATCGCCGTGGACCTGGCGCTGCGCTGATCGCCCGGGGTCTGGTAGAGCCGGCCGCTGGCCGGCTGCAGCCGTATGCGGTCCCGAGATTGCCGGCCAGCGGCCGGCACTACCGTCCTCCCGCCTACGACCAATAGGTGGCTGACAGCCCGCACCCCACCGCCCAGAATCGGTCCATCGAACCTGGGAGGGTAGGCGATGGCCTCGACGGCAGCAGTACAGGACGGCTGGATGGCGCGCGCAGCATTGCGCTCGGCCGCCTGGGCGGAAAAGTGGTTCCCCGACGCGTACGTGTTCGCGGTGCTGGGCGTGGTCATCGTCGCACTGGCCGCGATGGGCTTCGGCTCGACTCCGCAGGCCACCGCCAGCGCCTTCGGCGACGGCTTCTGGAGCCTGATTCCCTTCACCATGCAGATGGCCTTCGTGGTCATCGGTGGCTACGCGGTGGCGACCGCGCCGGTGGTCGCACGCTTCATCGACTTCCTGGCCCGGGTGCCGCGCACCGGTCGTGGCGCGGTGGTGTACGTGGGCCTGGTCAGCATGTTGGCCTCGCTGCTCAGCTGGGGTTTCTCGCTGGTGTTCGGCGGCCTGCTGGTGCGCGCGCTGGCCCGCCGTACCGAACTGCGCATGGACTACCGCGCGGCCGGTGCGTCGGCGTATCTTGGCCTGGGTGCGGTGTGGGCGATGGGGCTGAGTTCGTCGGCCGCACAGCTGCAGGCCAACCCGGCCAGCATGCCGCCGGGGCTGGTGGAGATCACCGGCGTATTGCCGTTCACCGAAACCATCTTCCTGTGGCAGTCGATCGCGCTGACCTCGGTACTGATCCTGGTCTCGCTGCTGATCGCCTGGCTGACCGCACCCGCCGCCGGCAGCGCCCGCACCGCCGAGGAGTTCCCTGGCGCTGCACAGGCCGAGCCGGAACCGCTGCAGCGACGCACGCGCCCAGGCGAATGGCTGGAGTACAGCCCGCTGCTGACCGTGCTGCTCTCGCTGCTGGCGTTCGGCTGGCTGTTCAACGAGTTCGCCAACAAGCCGGTGATCACGGCGATCGCCAACCTCAACACCTACAACTTCCTGTTCATTTCGCTGGGCCTGCTGCTGCATTGGCGCCCGCGCAGTTTCCTCAACGCGGTGGCCAAGGCGGTGCCCAGCACCACCGGCGTGCTGATCCAGTTCCCGCTGTACGGTGGCATCGCGATGATCCTCACCCACGCCGCCGGTGGTGACGGGCAGACCCTGGCGCACCGGCTGTCGAGCCTGTTCGTACACGTGGCCAGCACCGATTCGTTCGCGCTGGTGATGGGCGTCTATTCGGCGGTGCTGGGCTTCTTCGTGCCGTCCGGTGGCGGCAAGTGGATCATCGAGGCGCCGTACGTGATGCAGGCTGCCAACGAACTGAAGGCGCACCTGGGCTGGGCGGTTCAGGTCTACAACGCGGCCGAAGCGCTGCCAAACCTGATCAATCCGTTCTGGATGCTGCCGTTGCTGGGCGTGCTGGGGCTGAAGGCACGCGACATCGTGGGCTTCACCTTCATCCAGCTGCTGGTGCACATCCCGCTGGTGCTGGGCCTGCTGTGGCTGCTGGGCATGACCCTGGCGTATGTGCCACCGGTGATGCCCTGAATGCAGCGTTGGCGTCCCTGCGTGAGCCGGGAAGCCAACCTCGTTCAGCGCGTGTTTCCGGCTGCGAACACCATGAATGCGTGCAACGCCAGCGATGGCATGAACACATGCCGAACCCGCATGAATCCTTCAGCTGCTTGTGCCACAAGGACTTCTGCGCGTTCATTCACAGGCGTACACACAGATGTAGCCGCCCACCCACGCGTGATTAACCATTCGCTGCAGACGATGGTCCCGTCCACCGCATTCCGCGAGTGGCTTTGGAGATCGGACATGGCACAGCAGAACCAGAACCCGAACCAGAAGCAGCAGGGCCAGCAGAACCAGCAGGATCAGCAGCAGGGCCGAGGCCGCGACCAGCAGCAGCAACAGCAGCAGGAACAGCAGAAGCGCAACCAGAACCAGCAGCAGGGCGGCCACGACGAAGAAGAATGACCGCGCCGCGCAGCCGGTGTGACCAGCGAAGCCCCGCCCTGCGCGGGGCTTCGCTTATTCCAGCACGCCTATACGCTGCAGCACCGGCGCCGCCGACATGTCGTTCGGATTGGTGCCGGGCTGGTCCTGTGGCACCTCCATGCCCATGCCGCGGTACAGATCCACCCAGTGCTGGGCGATCTGCCCGGTCTGCGGGTTGCGGAAGTTCATCGGCTGCAACGCGAACACGTGGTGCGCACGGAACGCACGCTCGATGAAGTCCGAGCAGTAGTAGCTGTCTTCGTTCAACACATACGACGTGTTGTAGGGCTTGCCGAGCATCGTGCGCGCGGTGGCAACCGCGTCCTTGATCGCCGCCTGCTGCGGTGCGCGCAGGCGATAGACCACGATCTGCCGCTGCTTGGCCCGGGCGTCCTGGCGGAACTCGACCAGTGATTGCCGGCGCGATCCCTTCTCGTCCGCATGCAGCACGTCCCAGCCCTTTGGTGCCGGGGCGACCAGGGCCACGTGATCGAAGCTGGGTACGCCCTGCTTGCCTGTGGCATCGTCGATGGCGGCACTGAGGCCGCTGCGGCCGGCGGTGACGAACAGCAGGTCGCCTTCGTGGACATCGACGGCCATCGCCACCGCTGGCCACAGGGCGGGCAGCAGCAGGCCGATCATGAGCAGGAGGCGACGCATGGGGTGTCTCGGGCAGGCGGAATGCCGGAATTGTAGGGCGCGCGGTAGCATGGGGCGACCGAACCGGATTCAGGATGAGCCCATGCGTCGAAACCGTTCCGCTGCCGTGCTGGTACTTGCCTGTGGCGTGGCGCTGGTTGCCTGCACGCCCGAACCGCAGGCGACGCCCACGGAAGCCGCGCCCGCGCGTCCCGCGCCGTCGTCCACGGCGGCAGCGGTCCAACCCACACCAGTGCTTGCCAGCAGTGAATGCCCCTACCCGCAGTTCGATGCGTTCCTGAAGCACTTCGGCAACGAGATCACGCTGCAGGAAAAGGCCACTGCCGATCCGCTGCTGGACAGCTACATCGATGCCGAGGCCGAGCCGGAACCGCGCAAGGTGGAAAGCCGCCTCGCGCTGGCCGATGTCGAGTGGCCGGTGATGCCCGATCCCGCCGCGTTGGCTGGGCAGGGCCGCGAAATGCAGGTCAGCACGCTGGCCGATGGGCAACGACAGGTACAGATCCGCACGCCGGACAGCAGCGACCAGCAGACCTACACTTTCGCGCAGTCGCCCTGCTGGACGCTGGTCAAGCGCGAGGATGAGTCGATCTGACGCCTGTTCCGGCACAGGCGCGGCCGGGCGGCGACTGTTAGGCTCGGAGCCTGGTCCAGGCAGGGAGACGCCGATGCAGGCTCGCAGGATGCGCACCATAACCGCCACCATGGCCGTCATGCTGGCGATGGCACCTTTCATCGGCGCCCAGGCGCAGTCGTTGCGGGCCGACGATCGCGCCTACTTCGCCAGTGCGGCAGCCGAACAGGCTGCGCGTGGCGAGCTGGGCAAGCGTGTCCAGGCCCTGCAGCAGGCTTCCGCGCTTGCGCCTGCGCAACGCTTCCAGCAGGCCGAGGAACTGCAGGCGCAGTGCCTGCGCCATCACAGCTATCTGCATCTGCAGGCAGCACGCAACGCGCGCGATCTTCGCCCGGCACAGGCGCTGGATCAGGTGATGGGGCTGTGCAGCCGCATCGCCCACGCCGGTCGCGCGGCGCTGCGCGAAGCACCCGCAGACGCGGCGTGGGCAGCACCGTATGCCTTCCTGCGCGCGCGTGCGCTGAAGGAAGCTGCGGCCCCGGCCGATGCCGCACTGGACGAGGCCGTCGAGGCGCTGGCCGATCCGGCGCTGGACAGTTTCGCGCGGCTGCGTGGGCAGATCCTGCGTAGTGCCGAGTACCCGCAGATCGAGCGTGATGGTCGGCACTGGGACACCGGGCACGACAAGCAGGCACTGGCCCAGCAGCAGGAACGCGCGTTGCGGGAAGCGGGCTGGAAGGGTTACTGGCAGGGCCTGCACTCGCGCCGTGAGCCGATGGCCTCGGTGCTGCTGGGCCTGGTGCAGGTGAACGATGCCGCCGCGCGCCTGCAGGGCGATGGCTCCGCACCGGCGCGGAGATACCAGCGCATGGGCCTGGATGCATCGGCGGTGGATGCTACGCTGCAGGCGATCGAACGCCATGCAGGGGACCGTCGCGCCTACCAGGACATGCTGCTGCGCCACGCCGCGCGCTCAGGCATCGATGCGCCGCAGCTCTGGGATACCACGCTGCCAGATGCCGGCTACACACCGCCGGTACTGACGCTGGTGCAGTTGCGCGACAATGCCGCCGACGCCATGCAACACCTGGGCCCGGCATATGTCGCCGAGCTGCGCGCGCTGCTTGATCCGTCCAACCAGCGCATGGACCTGGCCACCGGGCAAGGCAATCGCAGCCAGGATGCATTCGCAGTGAATGCTCCGGGCGCGCCGGCGATGCTGTACGTCGGGGTGCGCAGGGGCGATCTGGAAAGTGATGTTGAAATCGCCCATGAAGCCGGTCATGCCATGCACGGTGAGTGGATGCAGCGCGGCCATGCATCGCCGCTGCAGCGCAACGGCAGCCAGTGGCTGACCGAGGCGTTCGCGATCTACAACGAACTGCGCTTCCGCGACCAGCTGTACCAGCAGGCACAGGATCCGCGTGCCAAGGCCTACTACCTGAAATCGCTGCTGGATGACATGGTGCTGCAGCTGTTCACCTCGTCCGAGGAAGCGCAGCTGGAGCAGTCGATCTATCGGGGCGTGGCCGACAACACGCTGGGTACCGCCGATGACCTGGACGCGTTGACCGGCCGGGTGCTGGCGCGCTTCGGTCAGGATCCGGAGCGCTATCCGCAGTTGCGCAACGGCTGGATCGGCAAGCGCCTGATGTATGAAGACCCGAACTATCTGGTGAACTACCTCTTTGCAGGGCTGCTGGCCGTGCAGCTGTACGTGCAGGACCAGCGCGACCCGGAAGCGTTCCGTGAGCGCTATCTCGCTGTGCTTGGCGAGGGCTTCGACCGTGCACCGAGTGAGCAGGTGGCGCAGTTGCTGGGGCACCTGCCCGACTGGCCGGCACTGGTCGATGCCGACCTGCAGGTGTTCAACCAGACGGCGGCGCGGCTGCAGGCGCTGCATGCGCAGGTTGAAGCGGGGCAGGGTGAGCGCACGCAGTAGCGCGCATCCTGTCTGGAACGGCAGGTCAGGTCGAGAAAACCCGCCAGCCCAAGGCATCGTCGCGGAGTTCGCCGGTGCCGGCGACGTCACCCACCTGCAGCAACAGCCCCTGCGCATTGGGCAGGTCCTTCTGCTCGGGGAACCAGCGGCGATCGGCGGCGACCACGATCAGCAGGCCTTCGTCGTCGCCCATCGGCGCGAACTGCGGCGAAGCCGGGCTGATCGGTTGCAGGCCGAAACGTTGGTTGGACCGTTCGCGTACGGCGTCGACATCGTGGCTGGGCAGGCCGACTTCGCTCAGGCAGGTCAGCTCGCTGCCATGGAACACGCCTTCATGTGCGCTGGCCGGCAGGCGGCGGCGGCCGATCAGTTCCAGGATCAGGCTGTCAGGGCCGGTGAAGTACACCGACTGCGACTGCCAGCTGCTCTCCAGCGCGAAGTAATCCAGCCCCGCCGGATTGCGCTGCAGCGGCGTGCGCTCACGCAGCCAGGTCATCGCCTCGCTGAAGCGGTTGTCCGGTACGTTGAAGGCCAGGTGCACGCCACCGACCGGGTGGTCACCCGCCGGCTGCAGTTCGATCGTGCTCCAGCCGATGTGCACATGGTTGCCGACCACGCGCTGCTGCAGCACATCGTGGAAATACGTGGCGGCGGTGGCGACGTCGGACACCGGCAGGGTGAGGTGAAGCAGGCGCATGACCGAACCTCCATGGACGCGCCCACTGTAGCGCCGGGGCCAGCTCGGCGGCCACTATCGCATTGCGTCGGCGAAGAATCGCACCGCCGCATCCACTGCCTGCTGGTGGGTGTTCGTCCTGGGAACCGACGTGCTGCACAGCTCGGGAAGCCTCTGCACGCCGGCCGCCGTACAGGCCGCCAGGAAGTCGTAGTGGCCCACATCCGGCAGACGTTGCAGCGCGGCGCCCGTAATCAGTGCCTGCGCAGCCTCGCCATTGCTCTGCGGTGGCGCAACCGTGTCAGCCTCGCCCAGCACGATCGACACCGGCTGCCTCAGCGAGGACAGCTGTTCCGGCGCGAATGCCTGCACGATCGCCGGTGCCAGCAGGAACACGGCGCGCACGCCGGGGATCGCGCGAGATTCGTTGGCGTGGGAGATCCACGGTGACAGTTCCGGCGAGCTCGCGGCGGCAATTCGGGCATCCATCGTGTGCGTGACGGCTTCCTGCTGGGGCCGGCAGACGCCGTCATCCGGATGCGCTTGGCAGAAGGCTAGAAGCCGCTGCAGGTCGGGGCGTGCACCGGCGGCCAGCAGTGCGGTGTAGCCACCCGCGGAGAACCCGGCCACACCCAGCCGTTCGGCATCGACGTGCGGGCCGAGCACGGGATCGGCCTGCACCGCCGCCAGCGCGGCGCGCAGATCATCCGCACGCAGCCAGCTCAGCATGCTGCCCGGCAGGGTCATCGTATCGGCACCGTTGTTGCCGGGATGATCGACCGCGATCACCAGGTATCCGGCGCGTGCCAATGCCGTACCCAGCCAACCCATCATGCGCGCGCTGCCGCCGTTGCCGTGGGAGAGCAGCAGGGTTGGCAGGCGTGCACCCGCGACCGGCGCATCCAGTGCCGCGCGGCCGACGTCGAACAGCGGTGCATCGGGCGGACCGATGGTCAGGGCGACTTCCCTGCTGCCAGCGGGCGCCGGATACCAGACCGTGTAGCGCAGGGCGTCGCGGTATTGCGCATCGCGCACCACGGCGCTGGCCACCGTGGTGGTGCCGTGGCGTTCGCCTGCTTTCCAAGGCTCGCCAGCGCTGGCGCCCCCCGCCGAGGCCATCAGCATCATTCCCATCACAGTGGCTTTCATGCGCATCCTCGGCTCCTTGTCAGCGTGGGCGTTCGTCCACCGGCAGCCAGATCTCCACGCCGCCGTTGCCGGTGTGCTCATCGAAGCGCGTGTCGTAGCGTTCCAGGTCTGGTGCATCGGCCAGGCTGAGGCCGGAGCCGGGCAGGTAGTGGTCCAGCAGCCAGAACCAGGTCGAGCGGATGGTCGAGATATGGCCGCCGTGCCAGGCCACCAGATAGCGGCGCGCCGGCACGTCGATCCGCTGCCAATGCGCGGGCACGGTGGACAGCGCGCTGGCGGGCAGCGCAGCGACGTAGTCGAAGCCGCCGTCATCATCGCTGTTGCAGCACACGCCGAAACTGATCGGTGCCGGCGTCGGCCATTCGCGGTTGAGCTGCGCCCACTGGCCGGGAATCGCGCCGCCACTGTCACGGGTGTGTCGCATGCCGATGCCCGCGACCTGGAAAGCGGGCGTGTCGAGCAGTCGCGGCGCTTCACCGCAGGGCGCCGGTGCTTCATCCACGCGGATCGCCTGCACCAGCGCCAGTCCATCGGCGCCCTGTTCGCGTACGCGCTCCGGCGTCTGCCCGAACTGTTCGCTGAAGGCACGGGTGAACGCGGCATGGGTGGTGTAGCCCGCGCCCAGTGCCACCTGCAGGATGTCGCCCGCCCCGTTGGCCAGCCGCTGCGCGGCAGCGGTCAGGCGCCGTCCCCGCAGGTAGCGCACCACCGAGGTGCCGGTGCGGGCCTGGAACAGGCGTGACAGATGGAACGGCGAAAGCCCCGCTGCGGCGGCAATATCGGCCAGTGCCAATGGCTGGTCCGCATGGGTTTCGATGTACCACAACGCCTTGCCTGCCGCGCTCATCCTGCCGTTCCCCGAGTCCAATGCCGGGCACAGTAGCGGATCCTCGGGCAGGGCGTTTAGCAGTTCTTGCGCTGCCGAGGCCTTGCGTCTGCCGGCGTACCGGCAACAATGTGCGCTTCATGGATGTGAGGGAGGGCAGGGAGATGCGATCGACGACGTGGGATGCCAGGCCAGCGGAGCCAGGCGCATGATGGAATTGGTGCTTGTCTACCTGGTGCTGCCCGCGGTGCTGACGCTGGCCTTGCTGGTGCTGATGGCGTACCGCGCGCCGCGCTGGAAGGGCAATCCCTGGCTTTATCGCGCCGGCTTCGCGTTCCTGGCCGGGTTGCTGTCACCCACGTTGCTGATGGGCGGTCACGGTGGGCTTCCTGGCCCGACCATCGGTGGGCTGGTGATGGTGCTGACGCGGTTGGAATGGATCGGTGACCTGCGTGCCAGCTTCATCGGGTTTGGCAGCAAAGACTTCGGGTTCCTGTCCGCTCCCTTCCTGGTGGTGTTCGCCCTCGCGATGTTTGTTCCGCTGCGAACGGCACGGCCGGCCCGCTTCGGTTTCGACGACGACAGCAACGGCTGAGGCCGTGTGCGTGGCCATGAGGGACCGGGTGTGCGTCGGCGTTGCCCATCCACGCACGGCGTGGATCTAGGGATGGGCTCTGGCAGCGGTTAACCATGGTTGGCGCATCAAGCTGTCGTACTGACGTCATGCCTCCTTCACACATCGCGCCGAGACTGCGCGCCTTGTCCAGGCCTGTTGTGTGCGCACAGGTGCTGGCCCTGTCGCGTCCTCCCGGAGCCCTGCCGTGCATCGTTCGAAGCTTTCGCGTTCCATCCTCCTTGCCCTTTCCATGGCCAGCGCAGGAGGCGCGATCGCAGCGGAAGCCCAAGCGGTCGATGCCGCCGGCGGCAGCCGCGCCGCACCCACCCAGCTCGATGCGATGCTGGTCACCGGTACCCGCGCCTCCAACCGCACCCAGTTCGAAACACTGGCGCCGGTGGACGTGTTCACCAAGGAAGACATCAAGTCCGTTGAATCCACCGATCTGAAGGACGTGCTGGCGCAGCTGGTGCCGTCGTTCGTGGTGCAGCGCCTGCCGATGGCGGACGGCCAGGTGTTCGTGCGCCCGGCCACGCTGCGTGGCCTGTCGCCGGACCAGACCCTGGTGCTGGTCAACGGTCGTCGCTTCCACCGCAGCGCGCTGCTCGGCAACCGTGGCGCGCAGGCGGCCGATCTGGCACAGATTCCAACCAGTGCGATCAAGCGCATCGAAGTGCTGCGCGATGGTGCGTCGGCGCAGTACGGCTCGGACGCCATCGCCGGCGTCATCAACATCATTCTCGAGGATGGCCCCGGTGCCGAGATCACCGCCGGCTACTCGCAGTACGCACAGGGCGATGGCGCGTCTCGCGATTTCAGCGCACGCACCGGCTGGGCGCTGGGTGACTACGGCAGCCTGGTGCTGTTCGCCGAATCCTCGAACTCGGATGCCACCTCGCGCACCCGCCAGCGCCCGGATGCGATCGCCTTCCAGGCCGCGCATCCGGATCTGGACGTGCCCAACCCGGTACAGCGCTGGGGCCAGCCGGAACTGGAAAGTCGCCGCGTCGGCTTCAACGTAAAGGCCAATGCCAGCGACACGCTGGAGCTGTATGCGTTCGGCCTGTACAGCCACAGCGATGGCGTCAGCGATTTCAACTGGCGCAACCCGGATACCACCACCGGTGCCTACCGCACTACGGTGATCTTCCCCGGCTGGAACCTGCGTTCGATCTATCCGGTGGGCTTCAGCCCGCAGTACGGCAACGTCCAGAACGACCTGCAACTGGTCGGTGGCCTGCGTGGCGAGATCACGCCGAAGCTGCGCTGGGATGTCAGCGCCTCGCATGGCCGCAACGCCATCGACTACAGCCTGAAGAACTCGATCAACGCCTCGCTCGGCCCGGCCAGCCCGACCGCGTTCGATCTCGGCCGCCTGACCCAGACCGAGAAGAATGCCAACGCCGACTTCAATTACGAGTGGGACGTGGCCGCGCTGTCCAAGCCGATCAACGTCGCCTTCGGTGGCGAGTTCCGCCAGGAGACCTACCAGGTGCGCGCAGGCGATCCGGCTTCGTACGCGGTGGGCCCGGGCGCGGCGGCAGGGCTGGAAGCCAATTCCAACGGCGCGCCGGGCTTCTCGGCCAGCCAGGCCGGGCAGTGGAGCCAGCGCAGCAAGGCGGCCTATGTGGATATGGAAGTGCCGCTGGGCGAGCGCTGGAGCATCGGTGCTGCCAGCCGTTACGAGGACTTCTCAAGCTTCGGCAGCACCCTGGACGGCAAGCTGTCCGCACGTTTCGCGATCACCCCGGACGTGGCCCTGCGCGGCACGGTGTCCACCGGCTTCCGCGCACCGACCCCGGCGCAGCTCAACACCACCAGCACCACCCAGGGCCTGGATACGCGCACCCTGCAGATCTTCACCAGTGGCCGCCTGTCGCCGAACGATCCGCTGGCGCAGATGCTCGGTGCCAGGCCACTGAAGCCGGAAGAATCGCGTACCGCGTCGCTGGGCCTGACCTGGCGCACCGACCTGGGCCTCTCCGGCTCGGTGGATGTCTACCAGATCAAGCTCACCGACCGCTTCAGCCAGTCGGCCAGCTTCGCCATTCCGGCCGGCACACCGAATCCGCTGGGCTATACCTCGGTGAACTACTTCACCAACGATTTCGATACCACCACCACCGGCGTGGACGTGGTCGGCAACTACCTGCGCGACCTCGGCGCGGGCCGCATGACGCTGACCCTGGCCTACAACTACAACCGCACCCGGGTGGACAACGGCAGCACCTCGGTGGCCACCAACGAAACCCAGCGCGTGCTGTTCGAAGATCGCCTGCCCGAGCACAAGGGCAGCCTGACCGGCAGCTGGGACATCGGAGCCTGGTCGCTGATGGCGCGCATGCGCTACTACGGTGCCTGGACCGACTCCAGCGGCAATGCGGTGGGCGACATCTACCAGCGTTTCGGCGCGATGAGCTTCCTCGACCTGGCCGTGGGCTACCGCATCAACGAGCACCACAGCCTGCGCGTGGGCGCGGACAACGTGTTCGACCGCTATCCGGACGAAGCGACCTTCCAGGCCAGTCGCGGCCTGGTCTACTCGCGCAACGCGCCATACGACACCGACGGCGCCAACCTGTATGCACAGTACCGGCTGAGCTTCTGATGGACCCGACCCGCCGCTCCCTGTTGCGTGCCGGTGCACTGCTGCCGGCTGCAGCCGCGCTGTCTTCACTGCCGGCCATGGCTGCCGCGGGTTACGCTTCGCCCATGCAGATTCCCGCAACGACCGTGGCGCCGGACGTGCTGGCCCGCGATGAAGGCTACTGGGCCACCGTGGCCAGCCACTTCGACATCACCGATGAAGTGAACCACCTGGAGAACGGCTACTGGGGGGCGATGGGCCGAGAGACGCTGGCCAGCTACCAGCGCCACACCGCCGAGGTGAACCGTGGCAACGCGTGGTATGGCCGTCGCGAGTTTCCGGCGCAGTACATGGCGGTGCAGCGGCAGGTGGCCGAGTTGCTGGGCGTGGGTGCCGACGAGATCGCACTGACCCGTGGTGCCACCGAGGCGATGCTGGCGCTGATCGGCGGCTACAACCGCCTGCAGCCTGGCGACCAGGTGCTCTACGCCGACATCGACTACGACAGCATGATCGGCGCGATGCGCTGGCTGCAGCAGCGGCGTGGCGTGCAGGTCGAGCGTATCGCGCTGCCGGCGGTGCCTGACCACGCGCAGATCCTGCAGGCGTATGAGGACGCATTCGCGCGGTTGCCGCGTCTGAAGCTGGTGCTGCTGACCCAGGTCAGCCACCGCCATGGGCTGGTGCTGCCGGTGGCCGAGATCGCCGAACGCGCGCGTGCGCACGGCATCGATGTGATCGTCGATGCGGCCCATGGGTTTGGCCAGATCGACTACGCGGTGCCGCAGCTGAAGGCCGATTTCGTCGGCATCAACCTGCACAAGTGGATCGGTGCGCCGGTCGGTGTCGGCGCGATGTACGTGCGCAAGGGGCGCGTAACCGACCTGGACCCCTACATGGGCGAGACCGACGATGGTCGCGTGGGCAGCCGTGTGCATACCGGTACGGTCAACTTCGCCGCCTATCTGGCACTCCCGGAGGCGATTGCCCTGCATCAACGCATCGGTGCGGCCAACAAGCAGGCGCGCCTGCGCTACCTGCGTGAGCGCTGGACCGTGCCGGCGCGGCAGATGGCGCATATCGAAGTGCTGTCCTCGCCGGATCCTGCGCTGGCCAGTGCGCTGGCCAGCTTCCGCCTGCGCGGGCGCGCCAGCGTGGCGGACAACATCGCGCTGCAGAAGCGCCTGCTGGACGAGCATCGCGTGTTCACCACCCATCGCGACGGTTTGGACTCCGGCGCCTGCGTGCGGGTGACGCCGTCGGTGTTCACCCGGCCGGAGCAGATGGATGCGTTGGTGCAGGCGCTCTCTGCCCTGGCCTGACCCTGCTCTGGTGGGTGCCAACCTTGGTTGGCACACCCCATCCACGCCTACCGCTCGATCGCCGGCAACGCATCCGACAACAACAACCGATCGATCCGTCGCAGCGCACTTTCCAGCTGCCGGCGATCCGCTGCCAATCCCAGCGACAGCCGCACGCCGTTCTGATGCAGCACCCCGGGCGGGCAGAATGCCGATGACGGTGCGATCGCCAGACCCTGCAGCTGCGCGGTACGCACCAGCGTGGCGTCGGTCCACGGCGCCGGTACCCGGCACCAGGCATGCAGGCCCTCGGCACGCTGCAGCAGCGACGGCGCCAGCAGATACCGCGCCATGCGCATGCGCTCGCGCGCCTCGGTGCGGACCTGCGCCAGCAGTGACTGTGCCGAACCATCCAGCAGCAGCTGGCTCGCCAGCGCCGCCACCAGCGGATGCCCCATCAACCGGGTGGCCCGCAGGGCCGACGCCATCGCCTCGGCGTGCGCGGCACTCGGGCAGCGCACGAAGGCGGTGCGCAGGCCGGGGCTGATCACCTTCGACAGCGTCGCCACATGGAACACTTGACGCGGTGCCAGCGTTGCCAGCGGTGTCGGTGCCTCTTCGGCGAGGTGCCAGTAAGGATCGTCTTCGATCGCCAGCAGGCCTTCGCTTTCCAGCACGCGCGCCAGCGCTTCGCGCCGATGCAGCGGCAGGGTCAGTGCGGTCGGATTCTGGCAGGTGGAATTGAGATAGACCAGCCGCGCACCGCTTTCGCGTGCCAACCGCGCCAGCGCCTCGGGGCACATGCCGTGCTCGTCGCTGTCCACCGGCAGCAGTCGCCGGCCCAGCGCGGCCGCGGCCTGCAGCAGGCCCGGGTAGACCAGCGTGTCGCACAGGATTGCGTCGCCATCGCGTCCCTGGCTGACCAGGATGGCGGCCAACGCCACCTGCGCACCTTCGGTCAGCAGCAGGCAGGCATCGTCCACCGCGCCCAGCATCGGTTGCAGCCAGCGCGCTGCCGCATGGCGGTCGGTCGGGTTGCCGCCGCCCAGGTGGTAGGTCATCAGGTTCGGTGCATTGCTGCGCGCAAGCACGGCGGCTGCACCGCGACGCAGCGTCTCGGCCAATGCATCTGCATCGGGCACCGGCGGCACGTTCATGCTCAGGTCCACCACCTGGTCGAAGCCGGCCTTGGGCGGTGCGATGAAACTGCCTTGTGGCCCGCGCGCCTCGATCAGGCCGCGCTTGCGTGCTTCATCAAATGCCCGCGTCACCGTGGTCAGGTCGACGCCGAGCTGCTGCGCCAACGCGCGCTGCGAGGGCAGGCGCTGGCCCGGTGCGAGGCCACCGCGGCGCACCGTGCGTTCCAGCGAATTGACGATGCGCAGGTAGATCGGCCCGTTGTGCGCGAGCACGTCCTGCACCCATTCGCGGGCTGCGACATCCGGTCGCGGCATGTACGGAACATGTCGGGGCGTATCGTTGCTTCCAACGGCGGGAGCCTGTCCATAACCATCGGTCGGTTCGGACAGGTGACCGCCGTTGTTGTTTGCGGCGGCCGCACCGGCCAGCGTCAGTGATGTCATTGCGCGTCCTCAGCGCTTGGCCGGCCAGGGGCAGTAGCAGCCCACGGCAAGCAGTCCTTTCGGGCGCACGGTTTCGCCGCGTACCAGTTTGTCCAGCAGCGGTTCGACGAAGCTGTTGGCCGAGTTGCAGACCATGCCGATGCTGTACGGGCCGGCGTAGGCCAGATGGCCCTGCCGGTCCCAGATAGCGACAGCAGGGCTGGCCGGAATGTGCTCGATGCCGCCGATGGTCGGCAGGTTGATCACCTTGTTGCGCAGCGGCTCGGGCAGTTCGCCCTGGGTGCCGGGGCGGCGGATCGCATAGAAGTCGATGCCAGCGCGGCGGTACATGCTGATCAGGTAGCTCAGGTGCGCGCCGGTTTCCCGGTTGCACACGCCGCAGGCCGGGTCCCAGAAATGCACTACGCGGATGCGGCCGGTGTCACCAGCCAGATCGGCCGGCAGGCGCAGCTGCGAGTCGTCGAAGACGATGGCCTGTTCGGTGAACGTCGACTGCGCGCTGTAGCCGAAGTACTGCCACAGTGCAGCCGCGACGCCGGCCATGAACAGGCAGGCGAGGGCGATCATCGTCGGCAGCAGCCAGCGGCGACGCGGCGCGGCTGCGCCCATCAGGAATCTTCCCGGCCGAACTTGTGCACGTACTGCTTGCGCATCTCGCGGCAGGAATCGGCCTGCGCGCGGCGCTGGATCTCGCTACGCGACGGATCCTCGCTGCGCTGCACGCATTGCTCGATGGCGTGGCGTTCGGCGGCCTGTACGTCCACGGTCTGTGGCTGCAGGCAGACCCAGGCCAGCGCGGCTAGCATCAACACCACAAAGCCGCCACAGCCGGCCATCACCAGGTGGAACTTCAGTTTCTCGGCGCGCATCGAGGCACGTCCCTTCATCCATACATTGCATACAAAATATCATCTTGTATGGATGAAGCGCCATGCGCCCCGTTCAGACGATGGCGTTGTGCCGTGCCTCGGGGGCCTCGGACAGGATCTCGTTCAGCTTGGCCAGTGCCCCGGCCAGCGCGCCCTGGTCGACCGCGCCGCCCAGCGACAGGCGGATCGCATTGCCCGGTGGCGGCTCTTCCACACTGAAGGCATCCGAGCTGGCGATGCCCAGCCCCTGTTCCTGTGCGGCCTGGATCAGCCGGTACTGGTCCAGCCGCGGCGGCAGCGGCAGCCATACGTGCAGGCCGGCCGGGTGCGCCCGCGCGCGGGACGGCAGGTACTGCGCGGCAATCGCCTGGCGCTCGCGCAGCTCCTGCTGGAAGCGCTGCACCATGTCCTCGGCCTGGCCGCTGCGGATCCACTGCGAGGCCACCGCCACCATCGGCTGGGTTGGCATCAGCGCGATCGCGCGCAGGGCGTCCAGCACCGGTTCCATCGGCTCGCCGGCCGGCACCACCAGGTAGGCGGTGCGCAGGCCCGGGGCCAGGCACTTGGACAGGGTGGAGATGTAATAGACCGGACAGCCCGCATCGCGGTGTGCGGCCAGCGGCGGTGCGGCGTCCCCGGCCAGCAACCAGTAGGGATCGTCTTCGATCACGGTTAGATCGTGGCGCTTCGCGACCGCCAGCAGTGCCTGCCGGCGCCGTGCCGACATCGTCGCCGTGGTCGGGTTCTGGATGGTCGGTACCAGATACAGCAGGCGCGGGCGACGCAGCTGGCAGGCCTCTTCCAGCGCTTCGGGCAGCATGCCTTCGGCGTCCATCGCCACTGGCACCACGCCCCGCTGCAGCACGCGTGCGGCGGCCAGCAGGCCCGGATAGGTCAGCTGCTCGGCGGCAATCAGCTCGCCCGGCTGGGTGCGGGCCAGGATCAGCGCGCACAGCGCGGTCTGCGCGCCGGGGCAGATCACCACCTGGTCGGCACCCACCGTGCCCAGCATCGGCGCCAGCCACTGCACCGCGGCGGCGCGGTCCTCGCGGGTGCCGGCGCCGACGTGGTAGCTCATCAGTTCGCCCTGGCCCAGCTGCTGGCCCACGTGCTGGAAACCGGCCTCCATGCCCTGTGCGAACGGCGCGCTGCCCAGCAGCGGCGGGATGTTCATGCTCAGGTCGACCGAGGTGCTGCGGTTGCCGGCCGACAGCGCGATGAAGGTACCGCCAGCGCCCTGCGCGTCGAGCAGCCCGGCCTGGCGCAGCTCGGCGAAGGCGCGGGTGACTGTGGTCAGGTCCACGCCCACCTGCTGGGCCACGTCGCGCTGCGGCGGCAGGCGGTCGCCCGGGCGCAGCACCCCGTCATCCACCGCCTCGCGGACCTGCTGGGCAATCTGCAGGTACAGCGGGCCGGCGCCCTCGCGGAAGGGGCGAACCCAGGTGCGATTGGGATGTTTCAGGCGGCGGCCGGCGGCAGGTGGCGTCATCGGTCAGTTTTTTCCATACGTGCAGATGCACAAGTCCATACAATGATGTATCTTGTATGGGCTTGATTGGAGTGGTTCGCCTGCTTGTAGGCGACCTCGTACCCACAGTGTAGCCGCTCCACGCCCGGGCGCTGCGCGCAGGCGAGCCGGTCAAGCGCGCTTCTTCAACAGGGTTGACCTCCAATGAATATCTGCTGGAACCGCATCCGCCTGGCGCTGGTCGCCCTGGCCTGCGTCGGCCTGTCGGGCTGTGACTGGGTGCTGCTGGATTCGAAGGGCATGGTCGGGCTCGCCCAGCGCGACCTGATCCTGATCTGCATCGGCCTGATGCTGATCGTGGTGATACCGGCCATCGTGCTGACCTTCGTATTCGCCTGGCGCTTCCGCGCCGGCAACACCAAAGCGAAATACACGCCGGACTGGTCGCACTCCACCAAGGTGGAGATCGTGGTCTGGGGCGTGCCGCTGCTGATCATCGCCGGGCTGGCGGTGATCGTGTGGAAGTCGACCCACGAGCTGGACCCGTACAAGCCGCTGGACGTGGCCGGTGAACCGCTGCACGTGGACGTGATCGCCACCGACTGGAAGTGGGTGTTCGTGTACCCGGACCTGGGCATCGCCACGGTCAACCAGCTCAACTTCCCGGCCAACCGCCCGCTGGCGTTCAACATCACCTCCAACTCGACGATGAATACCTTCTTCATCCCGCAGCTGGGTGGGCAGATCTACGCGATGGCCGGCATGCGCACGCAGCTGCACCTGATTGCCAACGAGCCCGGCCAGTTCCGCGGCATGTCCGGCAACTACAGCGGCCATGGCTTCTCGAACATGAAGTTCATCGCCACCGCCAGCAGCAACGAGGCGTTCGAGCGCTGGGTGGCCGAGGTGCGCAGCGCACCGCAGGCACTGGATTTCAACCAGTTCAAGGCGCTGGCCGCACCGTCGAAGAACGCGCCGGTGCAGCACTTCTCCAGCGTCGAACCGCTGCTGTTCAAGAAGGTCATCGACCAGTTCATCGGCGTCGGTGAGAACACCACTGCTGCTACCCCGGTGGGTGCTGCCGGTGGTGCCCAGGTTTCCCAGGAGTAACGAACATGTTGGGTAAATTGACGTGGGAGGCCGTGCCGCTGCACGAGCCGATCGTCGTGGTCACACTGGCGGCCATGGTGCTGGGTGGCCTCGCGCTGCTCGGCGCGGTGACGTACTTCAAGCTGTGGGGCCCGCTGTGGCGTGACTGGTTCACCACCGTGGACCACAAGAAGATCGGCATCATGTATGTGGTGGTGGCGCTGGTCATGCTGGTGCGTGGCTTCGCCGACGCGCTGATGATGCGCGCGCAGCTGGCCGCGGCCGGGCCGGGCAGCGATGGCTTCCTGCCACCGGAGCACTACGACCAGATCTTCACCGCGCACGGCGTGATCATGATCTTCTTCGTGGCCACCCCGTTCGTGGTCGGCCTGATGAACATCATCGTGCCGCTGCAGATCGGCGCACGCGACATGGCGTTCCCGTTCCTCAACGCCTTCAGCTTCTGGATCTTCGTGGTCGGCGCTGCGCTGATGATGATCTCGCTGGGCGTTGGCGAATTCGCCATGACCGGCTGGGTCGCCTATCCGCCGCTGTCGGGCATCGAGTTCAGTCCAGGCGTGGGCGTGGACTACTACATCTGGGCATTGCAGGCCTCGGGCATCGGCACGTTGCTGACCGGCGTCAACCTGTTCATCACCATCCTGCGCATGCGTGCGCCGGGCATGACCTTGATGAAGATGCCGGTGTTCACCTGGACCGTGCTGGTCACCAGCGTGATCATCATCGCCGCCTTCCCGATCCTGACCGTGGCGCTGGGTGCGCTCACCCTGGACCGCTACCTGGACTTCAACTTCTACACCAACACGTTGGGTGGCAACCCGATGATGTACGTGAACCTGGTGTGGGCCTGGGGCCATCCGGAGGTGTACATCCTGGTGCTGCCGGCGTTCGGCATCTTCTCCGAAGTCACCGCCACGTTCGCGCGCAAGAAGCTGTTCGGCTACAAGTCGATGGTCGGCGCCACGCTGGCGATCGGCATCCTGTCGTTCGTCGTCTGGCTGCACCACTTCTTCACCATGGGCTCCGGTGCCAGCGTCAATGCCTTCTTCGGCATCATGACGATGATCATCGCCATTCCCACCGGCGTGAAGATCTTTACCTGGCTGTTCACCATGTACGGTGGCCGCGTCGAGTTCAGCGTGCCGATGTTGTGGACCATCGCGTTCCTGGTCACCTTCACCATCGGTGGCATGACCGGCGTGCTGCTGGCCATCCCGGGCGCGGACTTCCTGCTGCACAACAGCCTGTTCCTGGTCGCGCACTTCCACAACACCATCATCGGCGGCGCACTGTTCGGCTACCTGGCCGGCTTCGCTTACTGGTTCCCGAAGGTGTTCGGCTTCACCCTCAACGAGCGTCTGGGCAAGTGGTCGTTCGCCTGCTGGGTGATCGGCTTCTACCTGGCCTTCATGCCGCTGTACATGCTCGGCTTCATGGGCATGACCCGCCGCATGAACCAGTACGACAACCCGGCGTGGACGCCGTACCTGATCGCCGCCTTCATCGGTGCACTGTTTGTGTTCGCGGGCATCATCCTGATGCTGGTGCAGATCTACGTGAGCGTGCGCGACCGCAGGCGCAACCTGGACCTGACCGGCGACCCGTGGAATGCACGCACGCTGGAATGGGCCACGCCGTCGCCGCCGCCGTTCTACAACTTCGCCGTGGTGCCCAAGGCCGATGAGCTGGATGCCTTCCACGAAGCGAAGAAGCGCGGCCTGCCGCCGCCGCCGAAGAAGTACGCAGCGATCCACATGCCGAAGAACACCGGCGTGCCACTGATCCTCAACATCTGGATCCTGGTGCTGTGCTTCGCCCTGGTCTGGCACATCTGGTGGATGGCTGCGGCCAGCTTCATCGCGATGATCGTCACCCTGATCGTGCGGTCCTACGACGAGGACGTGGACTACTACGTCAGTTCCGAAGAGGTGGCGCGCACCGAAGCGGCCAGCCTGGCCAAGTTGAAGGAGGTACGCGCATGAACCTGTTGACCCGCCCCGAGCTGGCCAGCGACACCCTGGCGCACGAGGACCACCACGAACACGACCATGGCCACGAACAGGGCGGCATGAAGGTGTTCGGCATGTGGGTCTACCTCATGTCCGACCTGGTGCTGTTCGGTTCGCTGTTCGCCTCGTATGCGGTGCTCAGCACCGCCTACGCCGGCGGCCCCACCGGCAAGGACCTGTTCTCGCTGCCGTTCGTGATGGCCGAGACCTTCCTGCTGCTGGTCTCCAGCATCACCTACGGCCAGGCCGTGCTGGCGATGCATCGCCACGACACCTCGGCGGTGCTGCGCTGGCTGGCCGTGACTTTCGTGCTCGGTGCCTCGTTCATTGGCATGGAGATCTACGAGTTCTCGCACCTGATCCACGAAGGCGCCGGTCCCAGCACCAGTGCCTACCTGTCGGCGTTCTTCGCGCTGGTGGCCACCCACGGCCTGCACGTGGCCAGTGGCCTGATCTGGATGGCGGTGGTCATGCACCAGGTCTACCGCCGTGGCCTGACCCCGACCAACATCACCCGCGTGTCGTGCCTGAGCCTGTTCTGGCACTTCCTGGACCTGGTGTGGATCTGCGTCTTCACCTTCGTCTACCTGATCGGAGCCTTCTGACATGGCCCACGTCGAAACCTCGCGCGCCGGCAATGCGCACGGCTCCACCAAGTCCTACCTGATCGGCTTCGTGCTGTGCGCGCTGCTGACCGTGGTGCCGTTCGCGCTGGTGATGAACCCGGTGCTGTCGCGGCCGCTCACGCTGTTCCTGCTGGTCGGCTTCGCGGTAGCGCAGATCCTGGTGCAGCTGGTCTATTTCCTGCACATGGACCGCAAGTCCGAAGGCGGCTGGAACCTGGCCAGCTTCGTGTTCACTCTGGTGATCCTGTTCATCGTCGTCGCACTGTCGGTCTGGATCATCTGGAGCATGCACTACCACATGATGATCAACTGAGCCTGCGAACCGTGAAAGGCATTGCGTTCCCCCATCGTGGCCTGCGCCTGGCCGCAGGCCTGCTGCTCGGCCTGCTGGCAGGCTGCAGCGCGCAGTCGCGCATGGATTTCTACTCCAAGGACATCGCCTGCGAAGAACTCGGCCAGCACTGGTCGATGCCCGACAGCCACGGCACCGTGCGTGGCCCGAACGACCTGCAGGGGCAGGTGACCTATCTGTTCTTCGGCTTCACCAGCTGCCCGGACGTGTGCCCGACCACGATGGTCGAGCTCAGCCAGGTGAAGCACCTGATGGGCAGGGATGCCGATCAGCTGCAGGTGGTGTTCGTCAGCGTCGATCCGGCCCGCGACACGCCGGAGGTGGCGCGCACCTATGTGGAAGCGTTCGACCCCAAGGCGATCGCGCTGGTCGGCAACGAGGCGCAGCTGGCTGCGATGGCCAGCGACTTCAAGGCGTTCTACGAGAAAGAGCCCGGCCAGGTACCGGATACCTACACCATGAGCCACATCGCCGGTGGCTACGTGTTCGACCGCCAGGGCCGCCTGCGCCTGTTCGCGCCCTACGGCATGCCCGTGGACAAGCTGTTCTCGGACGTGCAGCGCCTGCTGCTCGAGCCCGGCCACCCGGCCGCCGGCAACGGTCCGCTGGCCAGCTGCAGCCCAAGGCACAGCGACACACTCGCCGCCCGCTGACGCTGGTGGGTGCCAACCTTGGTTGGCACGTCTGGATCTGCTGCTGGTGGGTGCCGACCGTTGGTCGGCACACCCCCACACACCAATCCCCCGGCCGGCCAGGAGAGCCAACCGGCCAGGGGCACCACTCAACGCCTTACTTCGTTTCTTCCCACTGCACCACGTCCGGCTCGGTCGCACGGATACCGGCGGTGGACAGCAGCTTGGTGGTCGCATCCAGCGCCGCGTTCACCGACGGGTACTCCACGATGGCCTGGCCCGAAGCCTTGGACACCTTCACCACGGTGCCACCGGTGGCGGTTGCCGCGCGCTGGGCCGATGCTGCATCGGTGAAGAACACCTTGACCCGCGATGTCGCCACCACCGGCGCTCCGTCACGGGAGACCGCTGCCGCGAACTTGCCGGCACCGGCATCAGCAGGCGCGGCCGCTGCGCTATCCAGCGAACGCTTGGTTCGCGAGCCGGTGGTCGCCGCCGCCTGCGGGGTGATCGTGAACTGGCCGCCGCTGGCCTGCTTCACGGTGGTCGAGGGAGACAGCTGGAAGCGCGTGCCGCCCACATCGAACGAGCGACCGGTAGCGGACGCCTTCAGTTCCTGCGCATCCACGGTCGACAGGGTCCTGGCCGGAGGAGTCTGCCCGGAGCTCTGTGCCCAGGCAGGGGAGGTCATCGCCGCGAAGGCGAGCGTGCTCAACAGAATGGTCGTCTTCATCATCAGTGCCCCAGAACGCGGATCTTGAAGAATTCGAGGTTGCCGCGCGAAGCTGCGGTCGCGGCCTGCCCCATGTCGGTCACTTCCAGCGTCCAGGTGCCGCTGGCATTCTCATCCAGGAAGGCATTGCTGGACAGCAGGTCCCAACTGGTGAAGTTGCTCTGCGCGCCCCCCGTGCCCGAACCGATCGCGGTGAACGCCGGTTGCACCACGCTGCGGGTACCGCTGGGCGACACCAGCACGAACTGCAGCTGGCGCGTGTTGCGGTGGTTGACCCGGAAGCCCAGCTGCACGCTTTCGATGTTGCGCGCGCCGTTGGCCAACTGGAAGGTCAGGCGTGCGGCGGCGGCCGAGGTGTTGCCGATGGCCACGGTACGCGTCGTGTTGCGCCAGCCGCTGTCGACCAGCGGTCCCAGCGACTGGAAGTTCTCGGCGACCTGCACTGCACGCGCAGCGTTGACCACACCGAAGCCGTACCAGTTGCTGTAGGCACGGTTGGCCGCATTCACCGTCCAGCCCGGCACCAGCGTGCGCCCGTCGGCCAGCGTCACCGCGGGCTGGTTCGGGTGGTTGCGGGTGGCGGTGGTGGCCAGGATGTACTTCACATCGCGATAGGACAGGTTCGGATTGGCTTCCAGCACCAGTGCCGCCACGCCCGAGACCATCGGCGCCGACGCCGAGGTGCCGTTCATCTTGGCGGTGTAGTTGCAGGTGCTGTCGATGGCCGACAGGTTGCTGTCCAGCGTGTTCTGGCGGTTGGTGTTCTTGTTGCTGCCCTGCGCGCACCCGGTCACGTCGGTGGTGACGATGGCCGGATCGTAGGCGCGTGCCACCAGGCCGGGGGCGTACTGCGCCTGCAGGCCGTACTCGCCGCCAAAAGCCGACACCCACAGGGCCGAGCCGGTGGAGGAGTACGACGAGCGCACGCCATCGGCGCGCACCGCGCCTACGGTGATCACGTTGAACAGGTTGTTGCGCGGATCGCGGCCGGCCGGCACGCAGCCGGTGTTGCGGTTCTTGGTGTCGGTGGTGCAGACATCCTGGGTCTGGCTGATCGAGGCATTGTTGAAGTTGTTGCCGGCCGACTTCACGTAGATGCCGCCGCGGCCACCACGCGTGCCCGACAGGGCCTGCTCGTACGAACGAATCGTGTTCTCGCTGTACGCCAGCGGCAGGTTCGGATTGCCCGGGCCGGCGCCCCAGCTGTTGTTGAACACCTGCACGTCGGCCGATTCTGCGCCATCCCACCAGGCGTACTCGATGTTGCTCTGCTGGTTGCCCAACGCTGAGCGCGAAATCGGGTTGAAGCCCTTCAGCGTTGCCGCCGGAGCCACGCCGCGCACGCCCAGGTTGTTGGCGCCCACCGCGCCAGCAATGCCGCCGACCATGGTGCCGTGGTTGTCGACATCCGGGTTGGTCGGGGTGGGGTTGTTCGAACCGTTGGTGAAGTTCTTGCCGGCCACCGCCGCCACGTTGGCGGCCAGGTCCGGGTGCGCGATCTGCAGGCCGTCATCGACAATGGCGATGGTGACGCCCTGGCCGCGGATGCCGTTGCGGAACAGGCCATCCACGTTCAGATCGTTGCCGGCCACCGGCAGCGTGTCGGCCGGTACCGTCTGCCCGGTGTTGAGCAGGTGCCACTGGATGCCCGCCAATGGATCGGCCTGTTGGGCCTGGACGGTGGCGGCCAGGCTGCCCAGCACCAGGGCAGTGGCAAGGGCCAGGCGCGCGGAGCGCGGTGGCGCGGAGCGTTGCGTGTGTCGCTTCATACACGAATCCTTCTGTTGTGAATCGGCATGGCAGGACGGCGGGGCGGAACTGCCCCATCGCAACGAGCCAAACGCGACACAACGAACAACCCCCTACCTCTTCACACAAGCAATCAGCAGATGTGCCAATTGCGTCACAAACACTTAGTACGTCTGGTTATGACAGTGCACACAAACATCTTCACGCCATCTTCGCGCGGTTGAATTTGAGTCGTGGGAAACAGGGAGAACTACTTGCAGATGACCACACACATGAAGAACGAACGGCAGCGCGGCCGTGCGCGCGCGGACCAGACCCCGCTCTCGGTTGCCGCCATCCGCAAGGTGGTGCTGGCCGTGCATACGCGCAGCCACGACTATGGCGACGATGCCGATATCGCCGAGTTGCTGCCCGAACTGGCAGCATTCGGCATCACCACGGTGAAACCGCTGCGCCTGTTGATGAAGAAGCACCGTCGCGCGCTGCTGCAGGAGGAACGGATCGTCATGCGACGCGCAGAGACGCTGCATCTGCGCACCGAATGGCGGCCCGGTAGCATAGACGTGCATGCCAACACCAGCCGCTACGCCATCGGCGGCCTGGTCCGCACCAGCATGGAACACGAATTCGGCTTCGAGACGATGCTGCCCTTCCACGAGGTGCGCGAGGACGAGTCCGCCTAGCGCGGTGGGTATGGCAGCCCCGCCGGGGCATCATCGCGCATCCTCACGTCGCGCTGTGCTACTACAGCCCGTGCACCCTTCCGCACGGAGCACGATGATGGTCAATCCGCTCGCCCAGGCCCATCGCGGCCTCGGCACCACGCTGTTCAGCCTGTTGAACCCGATACCCTTCGGCTTCTTCGTCGGCGCGCTGATCTTCGACGCGATCTATCTCAACAGCGCCGAGGTCATGTGGGGCAAGGCCGCCGCCTGGCTGATCACCTTCGGCCTGCTGATCGCCATCATTCCGCGCCTGATCAACCTGTTTGCGGTCTGGCGCCGCAACGGCACCGCCACCCGCATCGACCGCATCGACTTCTTCCTCAACCTGGTCGCGGTCGTGCTGGCCATCTGGAACGCCTTCGTGCACAGCCGCGATGCCTATGCCGTCGCGGTGCCGGGCACGATCCTGTCGGCGCTGACCGTGGCCCTGATCGCACTGGGCCTGATCCTGCTGTCATTGCAGCCGCCGGTGCTGCAGGGAGGTCGTCATGGCTAAGCACATCCTGCCCACCGTGGCCGCCTTGGCACTGGCCGTTACCCTGTCGGCCTGCGCCGGCAAGGCTGAATACCATCCGGCCGACCAGTCGGGCCCGCAGCCGCCGCTGCCCAAGCCGGCCAACTTCCTGATGCCGCCGATGCAGGTACCCAAGGGCGTCGGCTGGGCCGAGGGCCAGTCACCCACGGTGGCCGAGGGCCTGAAGATCGAACGCATCGCCGCCAACCTGCAGCATCCGCGGCGGCTGCTGACCCTGCCCAATGGCGATGTGCTTGTGGTGGAAGGCAATGGCCCCGGTGAAGAACCGGTCACCACGCCCAAGCAATGGATCGCCGGCAAGGTGAAGGCGCGCTCGGGCAAGGCCGGCAAGGGCGGCAACCGGGTCACCCTGCTGCGCCGCACGCCGGGCACGAACACCTGGTCCCAACACGTCTACATCGAAGGCCTGCATTCGCCGTTCGGCATCCAGCTGATCGGCGACACGCTGTACGTGGCCAACACCGGCAACATCATGCAGTACCACTACGTGCCCGGTGAAACCCGCATGTCCGACAGGGGCCGCGAGTTCACCGACCTGCCCAGCACCATCAACCACCACTGGACCAAGGAACTGCTGGCCAGCCGTGATGGCAGCAAGCTGTACGTGGGCGTGGGCTCCAACAGCAACATCACCGAAAATGGTTTGGCCGTCGAGTACCGCCGCGCAGTGGTGCTGGAAGTGGACGTGGCCACCCGTGGCAGCCGTATCTTTGCGTCGGGCATCCGCAATCCGACCGGACTGGACTGGGAGCCGAGTACCGGGAAGCTGTGGGCGGTAGCAAACGAACGCGACGAGATCGGTGCCGACCTGGTGCCGGATTACCTCACCTCGGTGAAGGAAGATGGCTTCTACGGGTGGCCCTACAGCTACTACGGCCAGCACGTGGACGAGCGCGTGCAGCCGCAGCGGCCGGATCTGGTGGCCAAGGCGATCGTGCCGGACTATGCCATCGGCTCGCACGTGGCACCGCTGGGCCTGCTGTTCTACACCGGCCAGGCGCTGCCGGCGCAGTACCACGGTGGCGCCTTCATCGGCGAGCACGGCAGCTGGGACCGCTCGCCGCTGAGCGGCTACGAAGTGGTCTACGTGCCGTTCAAGGACGGCAAGCCGACCGGGCGTCCGCAGACCGTGGTCAGCGGCTTCGCCTCGAAGGACGAGAAGACCCTGATGGGCGCACCGGTGGGCATGGCGATGGATGCCGAGGGTGCATTGCTGGTCGCCGACGACGTGGGCGACGTTGTGTGGCGGGTATCGGCCAAGTAACTCTGTAGCGTCGAGCCACGCTCGAAAGCTGTGGATCCGGCTTTGTAGAGCCGAGCCCATGCTCGGCTTACGCGCGCAGCGCAGGAGTTGCGCGCACGGGCCGAAGAGCAGCCGAGCATGGGCTCGGCTCTACAGTTCCGCGGTACTGCTGCGCAGCCCGCTGAACACCGACTCGGCAGCAAACCCCACGCCACCCAGCAGCACGCCGAAATACACCACCGTGGCCACCACGAAACCGTACCCAGCCGCCACCGCCGCGCCATCGCGCTGGATGAAGCCAATCGCAAAGGACATCAGCGCCAGCGCCGGCAGCGTATTGCTGAACGGAATCGGCCCGGCCGGCGCCATCAGCAGCAGGGTCGCGAACACCAGCATCAGGTTGTTCAGGCGCATCATCTTCTTCGAGCGCACCATCACCGCCAGCCGCATCGGCCGCGACAGCCGCTCCATGCGGTGCACCCACTTCAGCGCACGGCCGAGGTTGGCCTTCAGCTTGTCGGTAGCGATCTCGCGGCGCGCCAGCTTCTGCGGCACCCACAGCGGGCGGTTGCGCACCCGGCTCAGGCCGATCAGCAGGATAGAGGCGCCAAACACCGTACTCAGCCCGGGAATCGACACCGGGATGATGAAGATGGCCGAGAGCAGGATCACGATCAGCAGCAGGCCCTCATCGCCCAGCGCGCTGAGCAGGGTGCCGACGCTCACCTGGTCGCCGGGCAGCTCGTCGATCATCTGCTCGATCTGCTGGGCCAGGGGCGCGCTGTCATTGGTTTCGGGGGCACGATAGGTCATGCGTCGCAAGGTTCTCCAGGGAAGGGCGGTCAGCGGGCCGTCCTGCGGTGGGGGACGCACAGGCTCCCGCAGTATCCCGGCCAACGTGGGCAAAGAGGTGAACCGGGCATGAGGGGTTAAACTGGCGTGCCCCGCACGAGTTGAACGCAATGGACATGGGCCGCAGGCAATCGACCATCGAACTGGTCGCCATCGACATGGATGGCACCCTGCTGGACCCGTCGCACCAGCTCACCCCCCGCGCCAGGAAGGCCATCGCGCAGGCGCGCGCACTGGGCGTGCACATCGTGCTGACCAGTGGCCGCCCGGTTCCGGGCCTGGCGCCGTACCTGCACGAGCTCGGCATCAACGGCAACGACGACTACTGCATCGCCTGCAATGGCGGCCTGGTGCAGCGCATCGGCACCCGCGAAACCGTGGTCGAGTATCCGCTCAGCTTCGACGATTTCCTGTTCTGCGAGCAGGTCGCCCGCGACCTGGGCGTGCACTTCCAGGCGCTGGACAGCCAGCGCATGTACACGCCCAACCAGGACATCAGCTACTACACCGTGGCCGACTCGCATCTCTCGCGGATGCCGCTGTCTTATCGCCGCGTGGAGGACATGGACCCGTCGATGTCCTTCATCAAGCTGATGATGATCGACGCGCCTGACGTGCTGGATGCCGCCATCGCGCGCCTGCCCAGCGCGCTGACCGAACGTTTCGCGGTGCTGAAGAGTGCGCCGTTCTTCCTGGAAGTGTTCGACCACCGCGCCGGCAAGGGCCCGAGCCTGCAGAAGCTGGCCGAGCACCTGGGCATCGACCGCGCCAACGTGATGGCCATCGGTGACCAGGAGAACGACCTGACCATGCTGCAGTACGTCGGTACGAGCGTGGCGATGGGCAATGCCATCGACGCGGTGAAGGCGGTGGCGCGGTTTGAGACCAGCAGCAATGCCGACGAAGGCGTGGCGCGCGCCATTGAGCGTTTCGTCCTGCAGTAACCGCGCGTCCCTATGCCCCGGTAGGTGCCAACCTCATCCGCCCCGGTGGGTGCCAACCTTGGTTGGCACACGAGCGCCGACCAAGGTCGGCCTCCACCATGCCGGGGCTATACCCACGTATAACCCACCCATCCCCATCGCCATCTGCGCTGTACCACGGTGCAATGGCGGATGCGGCAGCGCGATGCAAGAATTTCGCACGTCGAAATCACCCCACCGAATCCCACGGCAGATGATTGCCTTCGTCTGCTGACCGGCGCGCACCGCGCCGTCACTCCCTCAACGCAATCGCATCGCCAGCCAGGGCGCCGATACCGGTGCTGCAACGCGCTGGGCGTTCGCCTGCGCCGCTTTCTCCCTGCACCTGGATCTGCCGATGAACACCCCACCCACGACGCGCCTCGCCCTGGCCATCATCGCGGCCATCACTGCACCTGCGTACGCCGCAGACACGCGCGACGCCGCGCTCGACACGCCCACCACGCTCAACGCCCTGCAGGTCATCGCCACGCCGCGCGGTGCCGCCGTTGCACCGACCCAGGTGGTCGGCCCCAACCGCTACATCATCAAGGCCGAGGACCTCGACGCGATGGTCACCGGCAACAATGGCCTGGCCATGCTCAAGCAGGTGCCGGGCGCCAGCTACACCGCTACCGACGGGCTCGGCCTGGATATCTCCGCCACCAGCCTGTTCGTGCGCGGCTTCCGCATGAATGAAATGGGCATCACCTTCGAGGGCGTGCCACTGAATGACAACGGCTTCCTCTCGCTCACCGGCACCAGCGTGGTGAACGTGGGCGTGCCCGATGGCATCGGCGCGATCACGGTCAGCCCCGGCGGCGCACCGGTCAGCGTGTTCTCCAGCAGCGTCAACGGCGGCAGCCTGGAATACCGCCTGCGCGAGCTGCAGGACACGCCCAGCCTGCGCGCGAAGCAGGGCGTGGGCAGCAACAGCACGTTGGTCACCACCGTATCCGGGCAGAGCGGCCAGCTCGGTGAGCATGGCCCGAAGGTGCTGGTCGACCTGCAGCGCGTGTCCGCCGACAAGTACCAGGGCGAGGGCACCCAGAACTTCCTGCGCGGCGACCTGAAGCTGCAGCAGGAGGTTGCCTGGGGCGACTTCACCGTGTTCCTGTCCGACAGCAAGGCCAAGGTCTGGGGTTACAACAACATCTCCTTCGACATGATCCGCAAGCTGGGCTGGAAGGCCGACATCTTCTATCCCGATTATGCGTGGGCGTGGTACGTGGCCTCGCCGGAGAATGCGGACAAGTCCTGCGGCGCCTATACCTGCGGTGAGCTGTCCGAACTGATCCCGTACGACACCGGCCAGATCACCCGCGATCGCGTGTCCTCGATCAACCACCGCTTCCAGATCAGCCCGGCGCTGAGTGGCAACGTGCAGCTGTACAACGCCAACAGCCACACCCAGGCCACGCTGACCGATCCGACCGTGCCGTCGCCCAACGGCGCACCGTTCTCCGAACAGGTGCAGACGCCGCGCGTGAATCGGCTGGGCGGCATGCTCAACCTGCAGTTCGAGACCGGCGCGCACACCTTCACTGCTGGCTTCTGGCAGGAGAAGAGCAAGGCCGCGGCCAAGACCGAGTGGTACCAGCAGCCGCTGCTGGGCGGGGGCCCGCCGCTGAAGGCTATCGGTCCGTTCGATGTGTACGGTCCCGCGTTCAAGACCGACAACGCATCGAGCTGGGTGACCCGCTCGCGCCAGTTCTACCTGCAGGACGATATCGTGTTGAATGACACGCTGAAGCTGGGTGTCGGCTTCAAGGCCGTGGACTTCCGCACCAGTGGCGGCGGCCTGGGTGATGCCAAGGACCGGCCGGTGAACGGCACGCTGCGCGCGAAGAGCAACTTCCTGCCGCATGTCTCGCTGTTCTGGAGCCCGACCGAATCCACTGATGCCTTCATCGACCTGGCCAATACCATGAACGGCTATCGCGTCGCCCAGCGCGGCAACATCGGCTACACCGCCTCGGCGTGGACCATCACCGACCAGGAAGAGTTCGAACGCGTGGCGGGCACGCTGCGCCCGGAAAAGAACTGGAACCTCACTGTAGGCGCGTCGCATCGCTTCGACCGGCTGACGATCACCGGCGATGTGTTCTACAACGACATCCGCAACCGACTGCTGTCGGCCGCCATCGGCACCCAGTTCGCGCAGATCAATACCGTGCGGTTGATGCCGAAGATGCACGTGATTGGTGCCGACCTCGGCATCACCGCCGACCTGACCGACCACCTGCAGTTCTACCAGGGCGTGGCCGTGGCCCGTTCGTACTATGACAGCGATTTCGTGGTGGGTGACACGGTGTACCCGATCAAGGGCAACGCCCAGCCGGGTTACCCGCAGATCTCGCTGGTGAGTGATCTTTCCGCGCACTTCGGTGACTGGCGCTTCGGTGCCACCAGCATCTCCTACCTGCGCCAGCCTTTCACCTACGAGAATGACATCCGCGTGCCGACCTTCTGGCAGGTCAACACCTATGCCGCCTACCGCTTCGGTGCGGACAGCGTGGTGCCCGGCCTGGAGCTGCGGCTGGACGTGAGCAACCTGTTCAACCGCCACAACATCGGCACCGCCACCATCGCCGGCTCGTCGTTCTCGGGGGATTACCAGACCCTGCAGCGCAGCGCCCCCCGGCAGCTGATGTTCAGCACCTTAATGACCTTCTAAGTAGATCCACGCCATGCGTGGATGCACCTGGCGGTCCCCAGGCAGGTGCCCAGATCCGTCCACAAACCCGCCTTGCGCAATCAACAGGGATTTTCTGGCGGCGACGCAAGGTTCCCACAATGTTGCTGGGTCATGCTGTCGGCATGGCACAGCACAACCCGCGAACCCCGCTGTTCGGCATCCGGGGCCCAGGACGGCCCCGGCAGGCGCTGTCCGTGGCGCCTGCAATCGACCTGCGGGCCGAATACCAGTTCTGGCAGGTCTACGAACGCGTGGTCCGCCCGCTGCCCGGTGGTGGGCTGCCGCAGGCGTGGCTGGTCTGCCAGAAGGTCTATCGCGACCGGTGGCAGCACCCGGAGGACAGCGAGGCGGCGGGGCTGTCGCGGGTGCTGTTCGGCGACAACATGACGGCTGGCCGGGCGTCGGAGCTGGCGGAGCTCCACGCGCTGGTCAGCCGTCGGGTGGCGTTGCTGGCGAAGCGTGGGCGGATGGATTCCGTGGCTTGAAGCCTGCCCTTGGTAGGGTCGACTGTTAGTCGACCGCTCTTCGCATCTACCTCTCAGAAGGCCGCGCTTCGCGCGAGAGTCGACCAACGGTCGACTCTACCAATAGCCAACCCGACCGGCATTTCTAAGGCTTTCCCCGATCCAACTGCCGGTAACCAATCGCCTCAGCCAGATGCGCCGTCTGGATCGCTTTACAACCCGCCAGATCAGCAATGGTGCGAGCGACCCGTAGAATCCGGTGCATCGCCCGTGCGGAAAGCTGCAGCCGCTCAATCGCCTGCTCCAGCAGATCCTGATCGGCCTCACTCAATTTTGTGCACGCGCGCAGCGCAGCCGGCGGTAGATGTGCGTTGAGCCCGCCACGCGCCCGCTGCCGGGCATGCGCGGCTTCCACCCGTGCACGTACCGCAGCACTGGGCTCACCCAGCGGCGTGCTCTCCCGTAGCTCCATCGCGTCCATGCGCGCCACGCTGATATGCAGGTCGATACGGTCCAGCAACGGACCGGACACGCGCGCGCGGTAGCGGTTGATACGCTCGTCACTGCACAGGCAGCGGTTGCTGCGGTCACCGGCCCAGCCACACGGGCAAGGGTTCATCGCCGCCACCAGCTGGAACCGCGCGGGATACTGCACGCTCCGCGCCGCGCGGGCGATGCGGATGTGGCCGGATTCCAGCGGCTCGCGCAGGGTTTCCAACGCGCTGCGGTTCCACTCCGGAAGCTCGTCCAGGAACAGCACGCCATGATGGGCCAGCGAGATTTCGCCGGGGCAGGGAGGATTGCCGCCACCCACCAGCGCCGTCGCACTGGCACTGTGATGTGGGGATCGGAAAGGCCGTTGCCGCCAGCGCCGTGGGTCCAGCCCTTCACCACTCACCGAGGCAATCGCGGCCAGCTGTAACGCCTCGGCTTCCTCGGTGTCCGGCAGCAGGCTGGGCAGGCGCGAAGCCAACAGCGTCTTGCCGCAGCCAGGGCTACCGATCAGCAATAGATGGTGCCCACCCGCTGCGGCGACCTCCAATGCACGCCGTGCATGCGCCTGCCCGCGCACGTCGGCCAGATCCGGCAGTGGCAACGGCGTTGTGTCCACACGCTCTACTGGCGGCAGCAGGCGTGGGTTCCCCAACCCAGCGCAGCACTCCAGCAACGTACGCGCTACCCGCACATCAGCGTGCTCGGCCAACGCAGCCTCGGCGGCATTGCCCGGCGGCACCACCAGGATGCGCCCGGCTTCGGCCGCCGCAATCGCCGCCGGCAGCGCGCCGGCCACCGGGCGCAGCTCACCGGTCAGGCCCAACTCGCCCAGGAATTCGTACTGCAGCAGCGACTGCGGATCGACCTGGCCGCTGGCCGCCAGAATGCCCAGTGCGATCGCCAGGTCGTAACGCCCACCTTCTTTGGGCAGGTCGGCGGGCGCGAGGTTCAGGGTGATGCGCCGCTGCGGAAAGTCGAAGCGCGCGCAGAGCAGGGCGGCACGCACGCGCTCGCGCGATTCGCGCACGCTGGTCTCGGCCAGGCCGACAATCTGGGTGGCAGGCAGGCCGCCAGAGAGGTGCACTTCCACCCGCACCAGCGGGGCGTCGACCCCGGCGCGGGCACGGCTGTGGACCAGCGCCAGGCTCATGTGTGGTTTCCTGCAGAGAGACGCTTGATGGTGCGGCAGGCGTTCCGCAGGGAACCATCGGGTATTGCGGGTGAAACGGCTAGGGGGATTCTGGTCAAGGGTTGCCCGGCGTCTTGAATAGACATCGCGGTTCAGCGGCCCCCGGGTCTTTGACGCGTCCAAACCGCACCTGGATCCAGTGCGGCCTGCTTAACTGAGGGTATCCCGGTGATAAGCGATGGCGGGTTCGCGCCGGCGGCAGCATTGCGACGCGCATTTTCATCGCCTCCTTGCTAGAGTCGTGACAAAGCCGCGACCAAGGAGGGCATGACCAGATGCTTCACGAGAACAACGCACTTGGGCTGTTCCTGTATGCCTGGGGCTACAAAGACGCTGAGGTTGGTCGGGTCGGCGCACGGTTGCTCGCAACAGCACAATCTTTCCTTGACCACCTCATCGGTGATTTGATCGGTCAGGGAGAGGAAGGTCGATGGTTTCTGATGGAGTTCAAGCGTGAAAGGCGCGGGTTCTTCGAGGAGGCCCATAAGAAGCCGGCTCGAAAAAATCTGATGGATGCACTATGGGCCAATCATGATCTCGCCGAGCTGTCTGCCTATGCCCACTTTGCGTGCTGGTTACAAGGTGACGACATTACAATCCAACAGTACGTGGTGGCCACTGACGATGCTCGAGTAGACGGTTATCCGCCCCACAGGATGCCCTTTGTCAGGGGCTCACTGGGCTTTGTCCGGGCGTACGAGTATCTCACCGAAGCCGATTCGACTCCTTTCCCGCACAGATCCGAAGACCTTTTCTCGCACGGAACAGGTGTAACCGGCGAGGGCATGCGGAAGTATCTGGCGGCGGTGCTTGCCGCGCACGATCACAACGTGGACCCCGGCGTAGAAGTCAACGCACTGTTGGGCTTTACTCCGAGCTCGGGTAAGCCCGTCGTCTTGGTGCCCACAAACTTTGGCGGCCTTCTAGAGGCTTTTGAGCGTGCCCTGCGGACTTCAGCTGCGGCTACAGGACATGAGCTTTCGAAGAGTCAGGCATCCGAGTCAAGTGAGGGTTAGACCGCAGCCCATGCCAGCGGCGCGGTGAGCAAGGTTACGGAGGCGAGGGAATCCAAGTTCAGCATCATGCACAGGCGCCCTGTGGGTATCTACCTCGGATTGCTGGCAAAGTGGCTAAGGGAGTTCTGGCCAGTGACTGATGGCAGTGTCCAGATTCGCAATCCGCAACAGTCTGCTTGCCTAGCGTGTCTTACTCGCCCCCAAGCAGACACCGCTGCTCATCAGGCACCAACCCATTGAAGCGCCCAAACCGCGCCTCAACCCACGAAGGCCCCGCGCTTTCCACCAGCAACCGCCCCTGGCTCTGGTGCAGATCCAGCCAGCGCTCGAAGTTGCTGCGCAGGCGCTCAATATCCGGTGCCCGCCACCGTGCATCGGCAGGCATCCGGATCAGCACGCGCGAGGGCGCGTTCTCTACGTCCATCACCACAACGCCCTTGCACCGGATCTCGAAGGACGTTGCCCCGGCATGGCGCGCGTGCAGTTCAAAGCCCTCGTATGCCTTCGCGGTAACGAAGCCGAGCGCATCACCGTGCAGCTGGCGGTAATCGGCCGGTCGTAGCTTCTGGTAGGCCCACACCTGATCGCCCGCTGGCTCGGGCCACTCCACCCACATCGCGCCAATCACCGCGATGCACACCACCGCAGCGGCCAGGCCGTGCATCTTCATTCGTCACCCCCGCACACAGGCAGAAAACCCATCGCCATAAGCGCGCTCAGTCCTTGGGTCGCATCCGCTCGTGGATGAAGGCGGTCAGCGCCAGATCGGCCATCACCAGCCCCTCCATCACCCGGTCGCCCACGTACTGCTCTGGTTCGCCGTTCTGGCGCGTGCGCTCGGCCGCCAGCAGGATCTCCTGCACGATGCGCTGGCCGGTAAGTGCGCAGTCAGCGTCGGACAACGCCATCTGCCGGCTGCGTAGATGGTGCCGCTCGGGCCAGGGCTGGCCGTCGGCCGCAGCGCCCGCGCCGATGGCGTGCAGGATGGCGATGAGGCTGTTGGGGGCCAGGGCCGGAGCGGCCGAGGGCGCTTCCTGGATGGGGCGCGGGGGCGGGGAGTGTGGCGTGGTCATGGCGGGCTCCGTGCATGCAGGCGGACGCCGCCACCGATAAAGGTGGCGGGCAGAGCGTGGCTCGAAAACCGGTGTGTGATGATCGCCGGTGGGCACGAGGCCCCCACGCCCCGCCCGCCATAGCCGGCAGACGGATTGCCAGCCGGCACCACGCAAGGTGATGCCGGCTGGCAAGCGCAAACTTCATCACAACAACGGGTTTTCGAGTCCCGGCCACCGATGCACGGTGGCGCAGTAACGATTACCTGCTGTTGTGCGGAATGCCAACGGGTAGGGGTCAATGCCGCCAAAACCCGAGACGCTTTTGGCATTGTCGCATAGCGCCGGAAGCGGCGAGAGCCTTGGCCTGCTAGGCGGAACGGCACTTCTGGAACGGAGTCGTCAGAACCTTCCGTCAGAGATGTGAGGTGCGGCAAATGCGACAGCACTCGCCCATCGGGCATGTGTGATCGCTCATGCAACCGAACCGCTGCGACACCGGCTGGATGGTTTAAATGACTTCCTGCCTATTGAACCTACCGAGTGCCGCGCGCAATCTGACTACTGCTGTAGTCACTCACGATCGTCCTGCCCGCAGTAGGAAGGTTCTGCAGCGTTCGTCTGGATTCCACCCACTGGCGCAGGCCAAACAAGGACCACCGTACGTGTCACGCCGCAGCCGACTGCTTCTCTGCGCGGGTCTGGTCCCGCTTCCATGGTTCCTGTTCTGGACCAGCGTTGCCGCCGTGTTCGCGCCGGGCTACAACCCGCTTGCACAGCACGCCAGCGAGCTGCTGCAGGCGCCGACGCTCGCAAGCATCTGCGGCAGGATCGCCGCCATCGGCTCCGGTGTCGGCTTCGTGACGTTCTCCATCGGGGTATGGCGGGAGTCCGGCCGCCGGATTGCCGTAGGTGCAATCTGCTGGTTGGTCTTTGGCATCTCGATGCTGACCAAAGGGCTCTGGCCCATGGGCCATCCGATGCACGGTTTCTACACCATCGGTATCGCAAACATCATTGCACCGGCGATGTCGCACATCGAATTGAGCGCGTGGTCTTCCAACCGAAGGGCGTACGCCGTGACCGCTTTGGTGAGCATCGCGGGCATCGTCTATCTCTGGTTGAACGTGGTGGGCGCGGACCCGGACGGCTTCAGAGGGCTGACCCAGCGGCTGTTCTCGTCGATCAACTCGCTGTGGCCATTCCTGGTTGCGCTATATCTGGTGCGCCGCGGTTCAAGCGCGCTATGGACGCAGCCAGCGCATTGATGGAAGGATATGCAGACACATGGGCGACGACTGAGGGCGTGGAGTTGAGAAAGGGATGAGGATTTTTCGCCGCCAGCTGATCTACGTCCAAGTACACCAGGACCATTTCATTGCGCGCTTGGTCGGTGGAGACAGAACCATTCGTCGCCAGTGTCACGCGCTTGGCAATCGCGCGGGTCCGATCAAGGACTTCTCCATTCTCCGGCCCCAGCTCAAGGCGATCTTCTCGGAACTCATGCCTGGGTTCTCTTTCGTCAAGCCGTGGGGGATTCTGCACTTTGATCCGGTTGAGTACCCGGTTACAAAGGAGGAACTGGCGGGGTTCCAGAAGGCTGCCATGCAAGGTGGTGTGAGCTTCTGCTTTCTCTCCACGTGGGAGCAGCGGCATGAAGACAAGGATTTGCTGGAGATGTTCAAGTAGGGACCGGCACGAAAATTATTTGAGGGCAAGACCGCTTCGTGATTGGGCCTGGTGAAGATATTGCGAGCGTCCGCTTCTGGCCGGAAGCGGACATGGGAAGTTCGTTCTCCAGAGTGGTGAATCCATTCGATGCCACTCCGTGAAGCCCTAGGTGCTTGTCTCCTCTGCACGCGCCCTGGACGGTGACGTGCCAGGGCGCTTGATGCCTATCAGACGACCGAGTGGCGGGCCTTCAGCCCGCTCAGGGCCAACGCACTCAGTGCACGGGTTGGGGCGGCGCACGCGTCAGCGTGGATCGTCACCGGGTAGCCCACTGCCTCCGGTGAAAGGGCTGTGTGAGTGACGCAATGCTGGGTCATCATGCCGACCAGATCGATGGTGTCCACCTTGTACTGCCGGAGCAGCTCGGCGAGGTTGGTTCGCAGAAAGCTATCCGCCTCATGCTTGACCACCAAAGGGGAGTTCCGCATCGCCGATTGAATGGACGGATGCAGATCGGCGCCGACGCTGCCGGTCTCGAAGAAGGGCGCGCCAGCGGGTGCCTGATGCTGTACTACCACGACCAGATCGTTGTTGTCGTGCGCGGTCTGGATCAGTACCAGCGCGTTCTGGAGTGCTTCCTCTGCGCCTTCCAGCGGGAAGCGGCCGCCAGCAAAGTAGTCATTCTGGATATCAATCACAACAAGCGCTTTCATACATCCTCCTTTAGAAGTCGATGACTTCGCCATCCTGCGGAATGACGACACTGCTCTCGATGCCATTTTCGATGACGTAGTCCTGCAGGTCATAGCGGCTGACGCTCATGTGATTGACCGCATCCATGTGCACCGCCACGATCTTGGCGTTGGGAGACATCTGGTGAACGCGCAACGTATCTTCCTTGCCCATGATGATGCCGGTATTAAATCCATCGAGCCGCGCATCGCCCGTGTTGAGAACCACCACGTCAGGCTTGAAGGCCTCCAGCGTGCTGCGGACCTCGGCTTCCCAGACGGTATCGCCGGCAACATACACCGTCTTCAAACCCGCCTGCTGGAAAACAAAGCCCATGGTTGCACCGAGCCGCTTGGCCACGTCGGGAATGGCGTACATCTCCTCCGAGCCGTGACGGGCGCCGGCCTTGCTGATCCTGACGCCGTTGAATGCGGTGTTGGCGCCAAGAATTCGAACATCCTTGAAGCCCTGCTTGCGCAGCAGGGCCGCATCCGCTTCGTCCTGGACGAACATGGGCAGCGACTTGGGGATTTCCTTCTGGGCAGCATCATCCCAGTGGTCGAGGTGGGTGTGGCTGACCAGCACTGCGTCGACACCGGCCAGCACGGACTCAACGGATTCCGGAAGCTCCACGAGCGGGTTGCGCAGGTGGCTGCGGTAAGTGCCGGCAAAACCCGGGTAGGTTCCCTTGCGTGCAAGCATCGGATCGACCAGGAAGACCTGGCCGCCATACGTCACCTTGATGGTGGCATTGCGGATCTGCTGGATCGAGACCTTGGGGCTGGCCTCGGCACCGAATGCGTGGAGTGGGGCACCCATGGCCAGCATCAGGCCCAGTGCGACGGGAAGTGGCTTGCTCATTGAAGTTCCTTGAAGGCTTATGTGATGGGGAAAGTGTGGGCGTGGCGCCTTCCGTGAGATACTGGCCCATATGTCAAATAGCGATGGGATCGGGCCACAATGACCATCCACTCAGACTCTGTTCGTACGACCGAGGTCGTCCTGCTGGCACAGCCGGGCGTCAGCGCGTTTCACCTGTCGGTCCCGCTGGCGATCTTCGGCATGTGTTTTGAGGGGCGAACAGAGTTCCGGGTGCGGGTCGCCGTTGAGGGCAGCGGCGGGCCGACTTCGCACTGCTTGATGATCAGGGGGGACGGCGGACTGGAGCTCCTCGACGAGGCCGACGTCGTTGTGATCGCAGGTTGGCCGGAGCTGGGGCAGGCGCCCGCCGAGGCGCTTCAGCATGGACTGCGCGCCGCCCATGAGCGCGGCGCATACGTCGTTGGCCTCTGCTATGGCACCTACGCACTGGCCTATTCAGGCCTTCTGGATGGAAAGCGCGCCGCGACCCACTGGGCAGGTGAATCTGACTTCCAGGGTAGATTCCCAAACGTAAAGCTGGACGTGGACGCACTCTATGTAGACGAGGACAGGCTCGTCACTTCGGCCGGCACCGGCGCAGGACTGGACTGCTGCATCTACCTGGTGCGAAAGCTCTATGGATCGAAAGAGGCCAATCGCGTGGCGCGGGTGATGGTGCTGCCGCCGCACCGGGAGGGTGGGCAGGCCCAGTACATTGATCAACCCGTCCCAGACAACTCGCGGGATGCCGCCCTCAGTAGTCTGATGGACGAGGTCCGGCGCAACCTCGGTGACGATCATTCCATCGACAGTCTGGCGTCAAAAGTGGCGATGAGCCGGAGAACCTTCACTCGCAGGTTTGCAAAGGTCACCGGCATGACCGTTGGTGACTGGGTTCAGGCGGAACGACTTCGCCGTGCGAAGGAGCTGCTTGAGAGTTCAGCGCTGGCGATCGATGTGGTGGCGGAGAAGGCCGGATTTCAGAGCGCGGTTTCATTTCGTCAGAGTTTCAAGCGGGCAATGCACGTGAGTCCCTCGGATTGGAGAAAGACTTTCGGGCAGTGACGCGCTCAGATGAAGGAGCACTGGATTCGTCTCAGTTGACAGTAGACGGAGCTACGCCAGATCGAGCTCTTCCAGGCACGGGCGCACGCTTCCCGGACGTCCGCTTCTGGCCGGAAGCGGACATTGGCTCGCGCAGGGCATTTCCTGTTGATCAGTGGCCAGCCAGCAACCCGTAGCGGACTTGGCCGTGTGCCTTGAACGTGGATCTGGCGGGGCCCCTGATCCCATGCGTTGGTCCGGCCATGCGCCGGCTTGATGGCTGAACTCGGCCGCTCTAGCATCGCGCTGTATCAGGGGAGCGGCCCAACCATGTGGCGATGCAGGATGAACGCTTGTGTGAGACTGGTCTTGTTCACGAGCATGGCGCTATGCCTTCTGGCTTGCACCAATCCCGGTGGCACCGCCAGCGATGTGATCGCTGGGAGCAGAAGCGAAAGCTACGGCCCCGAATCCGCAGCACAGATGGAAGCCAAGGCCCGCTCTGGCGATGGGCACGCTCAGGCGTTGGCGGAAAATCACTACCGCGAGATGGGCGATGCAGCCCTCTACAGGCAATGGATGGAGGAGGGGGTTTCGAGAGGAGATCCTGCGGCGATGCAGCGCCTCGCTTCCCATCTCATTTCCTTGGGGGGAAGCGAGAATTGCCGCCGGGCTGAGGTGATGCTGGTGCGCGCGCGCGGGCTTGTGACGGACGACGACGCGTCATTCCTTGGAGCGCTCGACTCCACGATGCGACGGCTGAAGGGCGAGCTACCGGGTAGCACGCCCTGCAAGTAACGGCCGCGGGGAAGCGCTGATCTTCCTCCTTATCAGTATCAGTTGATGATCTCCCCACTCCCCGAAGCAACAAACGCCCTCAACTGCCGAACGAATTCCGCGTCATACAGCTCCCACTCCACAATCTCCCCAACCACACGCAACGGCTGCGCACTCCGATACGACCGCGTCGGGTTCCCGGGAAACTTCTTGTTGGTCACGTTCGGGTCGTCTTCAAACGGCCCGGTCGGCTCCACCACATACACGCGCGGCCGCCCCTCACCTTTGGCCATCTCCGCAGCCAGCCCGGCGCCCTTGGCAATCGTGGTGAAGTAGATGTGGTTCATCACCACGCTGTGGCGATAGTTGGAGCGGAAGCCCGCACTCAGCAACTCGCCCACCGCCAGATCAGCGCGGGTGCCGTGGTAGAACGGCCCGGCAACCTGGTGGCAGGTGTCATGCGAAACGGGTGTCCATTCGGTGTCCTGCGCCATCGGCACTGCCCCTGCGTGTCCTGCCGGATCGACAGGCCGGCGAGTCTAGGGCGCCCGGTGGGCCTTGCTGCAAGGCCCCATTCGGGAAATACTCTGTAGTGGGAGGCGCGGTGCGCCTCCTTTTCTATTCTGCGGCGCCGCGCCCTTCAAGTTCGCGCACGGCGGTTTCCAGCGCATCCAGCTTCTCGCGGGTTTTCAGCAGCACGGCGCGCTGCACTTCGAACTCCTCGCGGGTGACCAGGTCGAGCTTGGCCAGGCCGGCCTGCAGCGCGCTCTTGAAGGTGGCCTGCAGTTCCTCGCGCGATTCGCGCAGGCCCGGCGGCACCAGGTCGCTGAGGCGACGGGCGAGGTCATCGATTTGGTTCAGGTCGATCATGGGGTGCTCCGTGGGGGTGGGCCCGTGCATCCGGCGCGGGCAGGCCATTCGGGCACAAGGATACTGCTGGCACCCATCGCCCGGACAGGTCGCAGCGGCTTCGCACGGGCCGCGTTCAGGCGCTATCCTCCACGCCGGAAGACAGGAGATAGACGATGAAGATGGTCATGGCGGTGATCAAGCCGTTCAAGCTCGACGACGTGCGCGAAGCGCTGGCCGAGCGTGGGGTCACTGGGATCACGGTGACGGAAGTGAAGGGCTTTGGTCGCCAGAAGGGCCATACCGAGCTGTACCGTGGCGCCGAGTATGTGGTCGATTTCCTGCCGAAGGTGAAGCTGGAAGTGGCGGTGACCGATGACCAGGTTGAGGCCGTGGTTGAGGCGATCGTGAAGGCCGCCGGCACCGGGAAGATTGGTGACGGCAAGGTGTTCGTGTACGACCTGGGCAGCGTGGTGCGTATTCGTACCGGTGAGCTGGACGCGGACGCGCTGTAACCCGTTTGGCGGGATGTTGTAGAGCCGAGCCGATGCTCGGCTGCATTTCGCGCGATGCAGGAACAGCAGCCGAGCGTGGGCTCGGCTCTACAATGAGCGGCAAAGCGGTCGAGCAAGCTCGACTCTACGACCGGAATCGGGCGGCGCGAACACCCGTGTTCGACGAAGTGCCCTCCCAGTGTGATCAACCCGGCGGAATGAGGGGGGACGACCGCCACTCCGGTAGACCGAGCGCGCGGCGGGTGCGCGTCACGGTGGCGGCGATCTCTGCCTCGAAGCCGCCATCACGTTGCAGCAGCGGCATGAGTTCGGCACAGCGTTGCTTCAGCACATCGACCCATGGCGCTGGGTGGGTCTCCGTAGCGGCCAGTGCCAAGTGCCTGCGACCCTCGTCGTAAGCGCCCGCCAGCCCGGCAGTGATGCCCGCATGGATGTGTTCGCGGATGCCCGGTTTGGGGTGGCGGCTCATCAATGCACGCACATGCCCCGGGGTGGGGAAACGGTCACGCAGGGCCAGTACCTCGGCGGCTGCCTGCTCAGCCAGTGCCTGTGCGGCCGAGGCAAACTCGGCGGTTTCGGTGAAGCGTTCGAATCCGGCAACGCGGCCGCCCACGTCGAAGGACAGGTAGTCCTTTTCTTCCCAGAGCCAGCAGGCGCCGACATTGAGGTAGCTGCCCCTGTCCCATGCCGAAGGCTGGAACTCGACCACTCCGACCCACCAGCCCTGGTCGTCAAGCCAGGTGCGCGAACGGCCCTTTTGCACGCAGCCCAAGGGGCGCAGTATGGATCTTGCGGCTGCAGTCAGCAGGCGGGTGTGTTCAGGTGTCGGCATCCCCAGCGTCCTTGCGAGTGGCGTGCCGACGAGTATCGCAGAGCAAATCGGGCGTGTGACCCCGGGCAAATGCAGGGGCAAACGGCAGTCGCGCAAGCAATGCAGGGGCGAACAGCGCTTAACGACGCTTCGCCCACTTATAGAACCGCTTCCAGCCCTGCCGCACGGCGGCGACCCAGCCCGGGTCGGCCACCAGTGCGGCCTGCGCGGCACTCGGCGCCTGGCCGGTCACGCGCTGGCGGATCTTCAGCAGGTTCTTCATGTCGCTGCGGCGCATCTGCCGGCTCAGTGGGTTGCGGCGTAGCCAGCGCGGGGCGCGCCAGGCGGAGGTGAAGTCCAGCAGTACCGGCACGCCGCCACTGACCACCACGTTGGTGCCATGCAGGTCGTTGTGGGTGATGCCGGCGGCATGCAGGCGGCTGAGCGCGTGCTGTAGCTGCTCGAACACCTCATTGCCGACGGCCTGTGCGCTGCTGAGCGTCTGGCCGGGAATGAATTCCATGCCCAGTGCCAGGCCGCCCAGGGTGCCGAGCAGCGCGGGAGCATGCTTCCAGCCGCCCAGGCGCTGCAGAATGCGTGCTTCACGGCGCACCATCAGCCGCGCGATCAGCGAAACGGGAGTGCCGCGATAGCGGGAATAGTCCTTGATGACCGCCTCGCGCCCGTCCAGGCAGGTGCGGTAGACGTCGGGGGCCAGGAAACGCTCGCCGCGCTTGAGCAGCAGCGGGGAGGCGGCGTCATTGCCGCAGGAGGAGGGGGGCAGGGCAGGAAGATACATGTCGGGGTCTCGGACGACCCGGTGGGTGGCGCAAAGCGTCAAGCGAACCGGTGTTACAGGGAGTTACTAAGTTTTCGTTAATTTTAGTACTCGCCAGTTCGCTATTCCACGATTTGTCGGAGAAATGTCGGGGTCGTGGCTGGAACAGTTCGTCACGCAGAATCGGACAATTCTGTCTCACTTATAAGGCTTGCCTTGTTGAATCAAGGGGTTGGGCGCGCTCCCGGCCCATTCATCGGCGCCGCGCTGAACGCGACGCACGTCCGGCTTGACCCCGGCGCACGGCCTGCCGACCATAAGCTGTTAACCCGCGACATCGGCGGCCGCCCCCCTCCGGCACGTCCCCGTCCCCTGCCGCGTTCCCAACCGGTGCTGGCCGCCTGGCCGTGCATCGCCCCGTTTCCCGTTCCGGCCGCGGCTGGAGGAAAGTGCTTTGATCATCAAAATCGTCATTGCAGCGCTGTTCGTGGCCTGCGTGCTGTACATCCACTTCCGTGGCAAGGTCCGCGCGCGCTGGTCGCGCCAGCTGCTGGACCACTCCAGTTTCATGGCCCCGATCAACGTGGTCATGTACATGTTCTCGAAGGTGCCGACCACGCCGTTCCTGGACCCAGCCAAGGAGTTCCCGCAGCTGGAGCCGCTGCGCCAGAACTGGCAGATGATCCGCGACGAGGCGCTGGCGCTGCGCGATGCGCAGAAGATCGCCGCCTCCAGCACGTTCAACGATGCCGGCTTCAATTCGTTCTTCCGTCGTGGCTGGAAGCGCTTCTACCTGAAGTGGTATGGCCCGTCGCACCCGTCGGCGAAGGCGATGTGCCCCAAGACCACCGCGCTGCTGGAGTCGCTGCCGGACGTGCGCGCGGCGATGTTCGCGCAGCTGCCGTCGGGCAGCGAACTGCGCCCGCACCGCGACCCGTTCGCCGGTTCGCTGCGCCTGCACCTGGGCCTGGCCACGCCCAACAACGACGGGTGCTACATCGAAGTGGACGGCATCAAGAAGAGCTGGCGCGATGGTGAGTGGATGATGTTCGACGAGACCTACATCCACCACGCGCACAACGAGACGCCGGATGATCGCGTGATCCTGTTCTGCGACATCGCCCGCCCGCTGCGCTTCGGCCTGCCGGGGCTGTTCAATCGTGCAGTGGCGGCCACGCTGCTGGCCGGTGGTGCCTCGCCGAACCTGCCGGGTGACCCGACCGGTGGCGTCAACAAGGCCTTCGGCAGCGTCTACAAGGTGCGCCTGAAGGCCAAGGCACTGCGCGAGCGCAGCGTGGTTGCCTACCAGCTGATCAAGTGGGGCCTGGTGGTGGCGGTGATTGCGGGTATCTGGGCGCTTTGAGCGAACCGCCGCCGGGCATGGCCCGGCGCTACCGGAATCCGCGGGGAAGTTGTAGAGCCGAGCCTGTGCTCGGCTGGGTTTGCCGCAACCTGTCCGAAGAGCAGCCGAGCATGGGCTCGGCTCTACAGAATGCAAAAACCCGCGCTGTCGCCAGCGCGGGTTTTCTTTTGGGTGGGTGCCAACCTTGGTTGGCACGCTTTCCGATCAGCCCTTCAGCGCCGCCTGCACGAACGGCGGGGTCACCAGCACGCCGGTGTGCAGCGCGGCGGTGTAGTACAGGGTGTTGAAGGTCTTGGCGGCCGAGTCGGCCTGGCGGAAGTCGAAGCTGCTGTCGCCCTTGCGCGCCATGGTCACGCTCCACCAGCCGGTGGGGTAGCACGGCTGCGGGAACGGCAGGGTCTTGAACGAGCCGAAGCCGGCCTTGCCCATCTCGGTGCGCATCTCGTTGATCAGGTCCAGCTGCATCAGCGGCGATTCGGACTGCTGCACCAGGATGCCGTCGTCCTTCAGGGCCTTGAAGCAGCTCTCGTAGAAGGCCTTGTTGAACAGGCCTTCGCCCGGGCCGACCGGGTCGGTCGAATCGACGATCACCACGTCCACGCTGCCCGCCGGGCAGTTGGCCATGTAGGCCACGCCGTCGTCGAACAGCAGCTCGGCGCGGGCGTCGTCGTTGGAGTCGCACAGTTCCGGGAAGTGCTTGCGCGCCATCACGGTGACCTGCTCGTCGATATCGCACTGGGTCACGCTCTCCACGCCGGTGTGCTTGAGCACTTCGCGCAGGGTGCCGCAGTCGCCGCCACCGATGATCACCACGCGCTTGGGCGCGGCGTGGGTGAACAGCACCGGGTGGCTGATCATCTCGTGGTAGAAGAAGTTGTCCTTGCTGGTCAGCATGATGGCCCCATCGATGGTCATCAGGTTGCCCCAGTCGGTGGTCTGGAAGATCTCGATCTTCTGGAACGGCGACTGCACCTCGTCCAGCTTGCCGGTGATGCGGTAGCCGATGGCCGAGCCGGTGCGCTCGAAGTGTTCGATGTACCAGTTGTTGCTGTCAGTCATTGGAAAACAGTCCTGTTCGGAGGGGTGGAGCCGGGCTGGCGGGCGGGGCCGCGTGGCACAGATGCCACATCCGGACGGATCGGCCCGTTCAGGTTGGAACCTGTCACGGGCGCGGGCGCGCATGATAACGAACCTGTGGGCATATAGGCGTTATCATGCCCCCCCTTTTATTGCCAACAAGGCCGACTGAAATGACCGATTGGTCCCTCGACCAAGCCCGCAAGACCTACTCGATCCCGCATTGGGCGGACGGTTACTTCGACGTGGATCAGGCCGGGCACATGGTGGTGAGACCGACCGGGGCGGACGGCCCGGTGGTATCGCTGCCCAAGGTGGTGGACGCGGCCCGTGCGGCCGGCGCCAAGCTGCCGCTGCTGGTGCGCTTCCCGGACATCCTCGGCCAGCGCCTGGGCAAGCTGCAGGCGGCCTTCGGCCAGGCCCAGCAGGACTGGGAGTACAGCGGCGGCTACACCGCCGTGTACCCGATCAAGGTCAACCAGACCCGCGGCGTGGCCGGCACCCTGGCCAGCCACCACGGCGAGGGCTTCGGCCTGGAAGCGGGCAGCAAGCCCGAGCTGATGGCCGTGCTGGCGCTGTCGCGCCCCGGTGGCCTGATCGTCTGCAACGGCTACAAGGACCGCGAGTACATCCGCCTGGCCCTGATCGGCCGCAAGCTGGGCCTGCAGACCTTCATCGTCATCGAGAAGCCGTCCGAGCTGAAGCTGGTGCTGGAAGAGTCCAAGGCGCTGGACGTGAAGCCGGGCCTGGGCGTGCGCATGCGCCTGGCCTCGCTGGGCGCCGGCAAGTGGCAGAACAGCGGTGGCGACAAGGCCAAGTTCGGCCTGTCGCCGCGCCAGCTGCTGGACCTGTGGAAGTCGCTGCGTGACACCGAGTACGCCGACTGCCTGAACCTGCTGCACTTCCACATGGGCTCGCAGATCTCCAACGTACGCGACATCGCCAATGGCATGCGCGAAGCGACCCGCTACTTCGTGGAGCTGTCGCGCCTGGGCGCGAAGATCACCCACGTCGATGTGGGCGGTGGCCTGGGCGTGGATTACGAAGGCACCCGTTCGCGCAGCTTCTGCTCGATCAACTACGGCCTGCATTCCTATGCCAGCAACATCGTGCAGCCGCTGGCCAATGCCTGCGAAGAGTTCGGCCTGACCCCGCCGCGCATCGTCACCGAGTGCGGCCGCGCGATGACCGCGCACCACGCGGTGCTGATCGCCAATGTCTCGGAAGTGGAGGAGGCGCAGGAAGGCCGCGTGCCGGACCAGCACGACGACGAGCCGGCGGCGATCCGCCACCTGCGCGAGATCCACGACGAGCTGGACGTGCGCCCGGCGGTGGAGCTGTTCCAGGAAGCACAGCATTTCCACGCCGAAGGCCTGGCCAGCTACGCGCTGGGCCAGATCGACCTGCCGCAGCGTGCGCGCATCGACGATCTGTTCTACGCCATCGCCCACGGCGTGCGTGCGCGCCTGAGCTACGACGAGAAGAGCCATCGCCCGGTGCTGGACGAACTGAACGAGCGCCTGGTCGACAAGTACTTCGTCAACTTCAGCGTGTTCGAATCGATCCCGGACGTGTGGGCGATAGACCAGGTGTTCCCGATCGTGCCGATCGAGCGCCTGGACGAAACCCCGGACCGTCGCGGCATCATCGCCGACATGACCTGCGACTCGGACGGCATGGTGGAAACCTATGTCGAGAACGAGAGCCTGGACAGCTCGCTGCCGCTGCACAAGATGAAGCCGGGCGAGAGCTACCGCATCGGCTTCTTCATGGTCGGCGCCTACCAGGAAATCCTGGGCGACATCCACAACCTGTTCGGCGATACCGACGCGGTGGAAGTGCTGGCCGATGCCGATGGTTATGCCATCACCCAGCAGCGCCGCGGCGACACCACCGACGTGATGCTGGATTACGTGGGTTACCGCCTGGACGAGCTGCGCGCCACCTATGCGCAGCGCGTGGCCGAGGCGCAACTGTCGCCGGAACGCGCGCAGGAGTTGTCGGAGGCGCTGGAGGCCGGCCTGACCGGTTACACCTACCTGTCCGACGAACCGCTGGTCTGAGGTCAACGGGAACGCCGGGCATGGCCCGGCGCTACCGGCCCCGATGAGCGCGCGCGCGATCTTCCACCTGTTCCTGCATGCCGCCGTGCCAGCGCTGCTGGCATGGCTGTTCTGGCGCAAGCGCTTCGCCTCGGCCTGGCTGCTGATGCTGCTGGGGTGGATCATCGACCTGGACCACCTGCTGGCCGATCCGATCTATGCACCGAACCGCTGCAGCATCGGGTTCCACCCGCTGCACACCGCACCGGCCATCGCGGTCTATGCCGGGCTGTGCGTGCCGAAGAAGACGCGGTTGGTAGGCATCGGTTTGATCATCCACATCGTGCTGGACGCGATTGACTGCTGGTGGATGCATCACCGGTGATGCTGGGTGCGTGTCGACCAAGGCCGACACCTACCGGGGGCGCGTGAACCGGTAGCGCCGGGCCATGCCCGGCGAGCGCAGCGGCGCTTTACGCCACCGGCAACCACAACGTTGCGCGCAGGCCCGGCTGCGCATTCTCCAGCGCCACGCGTCCACCATAACTGGCGGCGATATCACCTATGATCGCCAGCCCCAGCCCACTGCTGCCCTCGCGCTCATCCAGCCGCACACCACGCTGGGTGACCCGCTCCAGCGCGTCGGCGGCCAGCCCGGGGCCGTCGTCGCGCACTTCGATGCGCAACTGCCCTTCGCTGGTTTCCGCTTCGACAGTGGCCTGCTGTTGCGCCCAGCGCCCGGCGTTGTCCAGCAGGTTGCCCAGCATCTCTTCCAGATCCGCACTGGCACCGGCGAACTGCAACGCCGGATCGATATCCGCGGCCGTGAACGCAATGCCACGTTCGCCATGCACGCGTTCCATCAGCCGGCACATCGACTGTGCGACTGCCAACACGTTGGTGCGCTGGCGATGGTCGGCGGCCAGCCCTGCGGCCAGGTAACGGTCGACACTGGCCTGCATGCGCGCACTCTGCTCGCGTACGGTGACGCGCCAGTCCGCGCCGTCGCCGTCGGCCTCAGTGGCCAGCACGCTCAGCGGGGTTTTCAGCGCATGCGCCAGATCCTGTGCACTGGTGCGAGCGCGCGCGACCATGCGTTGCTGATGCTCCAGCAGCGCGTTGAGCTCCTCGCCCAGCGGTGCGACCTCCGCACCCAGCCCCTGTGTATCGATGCGCTGCGCGTCGCCGCGCCGCACCCGTTCCAGCTGTGCACCGAGGCGATGCAATGGACGCAGGCCGAAGTGCACCTGGCTGGCCAGCACCGCCAGCCACGCCGCAACCAGTACGCCCAGGGCGATGGCGGTGCGCTTACGGAACGCGGCAACATCCGCATCCAGCGCGCTGCGGTCGGTGGCGACCACCGCCACGAACGGTTCGCTGGCGCGTGGCAGCCGAACCTGCTGCACGCGTGCACGCAGGGATTGCTGCAGCGGTCCGGGCAGATTGCGCGTAGCCGGCCCGGCAGCCGGCGCCGGCAGGGTTTCATCCCACAGCGAGCGCGACTGCAGCAGCACGCGGCCATCGGCGCCGGCGATCTGCCAATAGGCCCCGGAGAACACGCGCTGGAAGCGCGCGTCATTCGGTTCCTGGCGCAGCCGCAGCTGCCCCTCCGGGTCTACTTCGGCCTGCGCCAGCAGGGTCAGCATGTCCTGCTGCAGTTCGTGGTCGAGGCGGTCGCGCGCGCTGCGCTTGAACAGTTCGCCCAGCAGCGCACTGGCCAGCAGCGAGACCAGCAGCAGGCCGACGCCGCCCGCCAGCAGCAGGCGCCGCCGCAGTGAGGGTTGCCGGTTCATGGCGCGGCCAGCCGCCAGCCCTGGCCGCGCACGGTCTGGATCAGGTCGATGCCGAGCTTGCGGCGCACGCGTCCGAGCAGCACGTCCAGTGCATTGGAGTCCGGGTCGTGGCCGCCCTCGAACACCTGTTCGCCCAAGCGATCGCGACCGATCACCTGGCCGCTGTGATGGATGAAGTAGCTGAGCAGGCGGAACTCCTGCGGGCTAAGCGGCAGCGCCTGCCCATCCAGCTCGAAGCGGCCGGCGTTGACGTCCAGCTGCAGCGGGCCGCAGTGCAGGCGCGGGCTGGCGTGGCCATGGCTGCGGCGGATCAGGGCCCGCAGGCGCAGCACCAGTTCGTCGGCCTGGAAGGGTTTGGTGAGGTAATCGTCGGCACCGGCATCGAAGCCGGCCAGCTTGTCGTGCCAGCGCCCGCGTGCGGTCAGCACCAGCACCGGAAAGCTGCGGCCATTGCCGCGCCAGCGCTCGATCACGCTCAATCCGTCCAGCCCGGGCAGGCCCAGATCGACGATAGCCGCCTGCAGGTCTTCGATCTGGCCGATCTCCTCGGCCTGGCGACCGTCGGCAACCACGTGCACTACGTAACCCGCCTGTTCCAGCAGGGGAACCAGGCGCTGTGCCAGTGCGGCATCGTCTTCGGCCAACAGGATGCGCATCAGTCGTCGAGCTCCGTCTTCAGCAGCTTTCCGCTGCGCGCATCATAGTCCAGCTCCACCACTACGCCGTCGCCGCGCAGGATTTCCACTTCGTAGACGCCGTCGTCCAGTTCCACTTCCAGCAGCTGGCCCGGGTAGCGCTTGAGTGCATCGCGCACCACGCTTTCCAGCGGCACGTAGCGGCCCTGCTGCACAGCGCGGCGCGCGACCTGCTGCGCCGGGTCCTGGACGGGCGCGGCGGCGATCGGGGCGTTGGCCAGGGCCAGCAGCAGGGGCAGGGTGGAGAGCATCGGGGCGTGGGGAGGGCTGTAGGAACAGGCGTGAGTGTGCAGGTGGTGACTAACAGCTGGCTAACAGTGCCGGCTAAGGAGTTGTTAACCATGGGGTGCATCGTGGCGTTGCCGGAATGGTCCGGCCACGAACACGAACAGGAGAACCCCCATGTTGAAGTCGCTCACCCTCGCCACCGTCGTCGCCCTTGTGATTGCTCCCGCCGCACAGGCCGCACCGCTGGGCATGGCCCAGGTCGAACAGACCCTGCGCAAGGCCGGTTACACCCAGATCCACGAGATCGAACGCGATGACGGCCTGTGGGAAGCCGACGTGAGCCGCGCCAACGGTCGCTTCAGTGAGGTCTACGTGGACCCGAAGACCGGCGAGATCTTCGATGAGCACAGCAAGCGCGCACTGTTGACCACCGAGCAGGTGCTGGCCCGGGCGCAGGCGCATGGCCTGCGTGAGATCCATTCGCTGGAACGCGATGGTGCGACCTGGTCGCTGGAAGCGCGCAATGCCCGCAACCAGAAGGTGGAAGTGCGCCTGAGCGGTTATGACGGCCGCATCCTGCACAGCGAGCGCGATGGCTGGCTGGATTGATTCGCGTGCCGGTAGGTGCCGACCTTGGTCGGCATATGGAGAAGCGTGTCGACCAAGGTCGACACCCACCCGCACATGCGAGGTCGACACCCACCCGCACATGCCAGGTCAACACCCACCCGCACATGCCAGGTCGACACCCACCCGCACATGCAGCGGTAGCGGCCGACCTTGGTCGGCCCAGGCCCGGCGTGGGGCTTACCAGCCGTAGGGCGGCGGGTAATCCCAGCCCGGGCCGCGGCCGTAGTAGCCGCCATACGGGCCGAAGAAGCCCGGGCCCTTGCCTTCACTCACGTGGATGTTGAGGTTGACCCCGTGGGTCTTGCCTTCATCGGTGGTGTAGTTCTTGCTCAGGTTCAGCGTGGCCGCGTTGTAGTGGCTGTTGCCACCGTTCTTCGAATAGCCGATGCCGGTGGTGAAGCTGCCTGACACCTTGACCTTGTCGTCGGTCACGTCGGCGATCCTGGCGTCGTCATGCACGCGCGGGCCACTCTTGTCACCGTAATAGGTGCCGGGCGGGTCCTGCTGCAGGGCCGGGTCGTTGAGGTAGCGCATCGGCGCCTGCGGCAGCGTCAGGTCCAGGCCAGCGGCCTGCGGCGCGGTGGCGCCAGCGGCGGACTGGGCCAGCACGGTTCCCGGCAGGGCCAGGCACAGCAGCAGGGTCAGGGGGCGGATCATGACGGCGCTCCAGCGGACAGGTGGCCGCGCAACACGCGGCGGTACAGGCCGACGCTAGCAGGGGTTGCTTGAATGATGCCTGTCGGTGCCGGATTGGGGTAGAGCCGGGCCATTCCGGGCCGCGCGCTACAACCGGCCGAACCCGAACAGCCCCTCCAGCGCATGCTTGCGCCGCTCGATCCGGGCCCGCAGCACCTGGGCGCCGATCATCGAATAGGTGATGCCGTTGCCGCCGTAGGCCATGGCGAAATGCACCCGTGGGCCCCACTGCGCGTGGGGGCCGAAGAACGGCAGGCCGTCGGCAGTTTCGGCGAAGGTCCCGGCCCAGGAGAAGGCCGGCACCGGGTCCAGCCGTGGGAACCAGTGCAGCAGCTGTTTCATCAGCTTGTCGGCCTTGCGCTGTACGCGCCGGTCGCGGCGGGCCGGGATATCGATGGCGTCGTCCAGCCCACCCACCAGCAGGCGGCGGTCGCCGGTCGCACGCAGGTACAGGTAGGGGCGTGCGCTTTCCCACACCATCGTGTTGCGCAGGCGGCCGAGCACGTCCGCATCGATGGGATCGGTGATGAAAGCGTAGCTGCTGCGGTTGCGTGCGACGCGCTGCTGCAGCCATGCCTGGTTGGCGTAGCCCATCGCCAGCACGACGTGGCGGGCGTGGACCGTGGCACCACCTTCGGTGTCTGCGGTTACACCGCGCGCGCTGCGCGTGAGCGTGTGCAGCACCGTACGGTCATGCACATTGCCGCCGCGCCGGCGCACGCGTTGCAGCAGCGCATAGGTCAGGCGATAGGGATCGACCCGCGCCGCCTGGCGCGTGAGCAGGGCACCGCCGGCGTCCACGTCGAAGCGCTCCCGCAGTGCCTCCGGGCCCAGCCAGCGGGCATCCAGGCCGATGCCGCGCCGTGCGTCACCTTCGGCCATCAGGCGCGGCACGTCGCGATGGCGGCTGGCCAGGTACAGGCTGTCCATGCGCTGGAAATCCACGTCCTTCACCCCGCGCGCCACCTCGGCCAGTGCCGGGATTGCCTCCGCACAGGCCCGGTACGCCAGTGCAGCGGCGTCCTGCCCGTAGCGCTCGGTCAGTTCCAGCAGATGGGTATCGATCTCGTACTGCAGCAGCGCGGTGCTGGCAGCGGTGCTGCCCCAGCCGATGTCGCGCTGTTCGATCACTGCAACGTCGTGGCCGTGCCGGGACAGCTCGTCGGCGATCAGCGCACCGGTGATGCCGCCACCGACCACCAGCACGTCGCAGCGCAGGTCCTTTTCCAGCGGCGGGAACGCCTGGATCAGTCCGTTGCGTATGGCCCACCACGGGTAGCCACTTTTCAGGTCCATGAAGTGTGCTGCTCAGGCGGTCGGGTGGCCGGTATGCGGGGTCTGGATCAGTTCGGACAGATCGAAGCCCTGCAGGCGGGCTGCGGCCAGATAATGGTCCTGCACGGTCGCGTCCAGGCGCGGCTCGCGCGCCAGCAGCCACATGTACTTGCGATCCGGGCTGCCGACCAGCGAGACGCTGTAGTCCGGGGCGATCTGGATCACCCAGTAGTCGCCCTTGGCGAACGGCAGCCAGCGCAGGCCCTTGGGCAGGAAGCTCACTTCCAGGCGCGCGCTGTCGTTGTCGACGGCACAAGCCTCGCCGCTGGCTTCCTCGATCTCGCCGTCCATGCGGCAGCGGTTGGTGACGCCGACGTTGCCGTTGTCGAGCAGGGTGTAGTGCGCCGACACGTCGGTGCAGCCCTCTGGCTCGTGGCGCATGGGCAGGCGCGCGATCTCGTACCAGGTGCCCAGGTAGCGGGGCAGCTTGAGGTCGGCGACGGTCTTCAGCGGCGGATGGTCGGTCATCGGCGGTCGTGGCAGGGGGGGCCTCCACGATGCCGATGGCCTTGCCATGGGCGGGTGAAGCCGGGGCGATGGCCGTGTCCAGAACGTTCCGTCGCCCCTGCGGAGCGCCCGTTGTCACCGGCATGGCGGTATCCTGCCGCCAGCGCCGTGTTTTCCTGATCCAACCGAGGTGGAGGTGCCGATGTACCAGGTGATCCTGTTGAAGAGTGAATCCGCGTTCGCGCGCGAACAGTGGCCGCAGGTCGACGACCTGGTCGACTACGAGGGCGTGAGTTACAGCCTGCGCGCCGGCCCGCGGCAGCCGCTGCCGACCGACCACGACTGGCACCCGGTGGCGGTGTATGCGCCCGATGAGATCACCGAGGAAGAGTTCCAGGACTGGTACGCGCTGCAGCAGCCGATGGTGGAAGAGCTGCGCCTGAAGTACTGATGCGCGACGCTGGTGGGGTCGCCCATCCGGCCTTGACCGGCTCTGCCGTATAGTCGCGCGCAGGCGCGGTGGTCCGCGCGAACCGGTGTGGCTGGCGTGTCTTCTTTCCTGCGATCGATCCGTGCACGGGGGCCTTGGTGGGTCCTGCTGCTGTGCACTGCCTTCCTGCTGTCCGCGCCGGTGCTGGCGCAGGACGAGGACCCTACGCCCAAGCAGCAGCTGGCGGATATCGATTCCAGCCTGAAGGATGTGGAGCGCAAGCGTGGCGATGCGGAAGCCATCGAGACGCTGGCGATGCTGTCCGAGAATGCCTCGCAGGCACGGCGCGATGCCGAGGCGCTGGAAAAGGCGCTGCAGCCACAGCTGGATCGCCTCAACGAACAGCTGGCGCAGCTGGGGACGCCGGCAGAAGGCACGACCGAACCGCCGGAACTGGCAACGCAACGGCGCGCCCTCACCAAACAGCGCGACGGCCTGGCCGCTTCGGTGGCGCAGGCCAAGGCCAGCGCCGTGCGTGCGCAGCAGCTGGCGACCGACATCGAGCAGCAGCGCACCGCACAACGCACGGAAGAACTGGGCCAGAAGGTCGCCTCGCCGCTGTCGCCTGCGCTGTGGAGCAAGGTGGCCGAGCGCCTGCCGATCGATATCGCGCGCGTTGCGCCGTTGGCCCAGCAGGGGCGCGACGCGCTGGTCGCTGGTGTCCGGGCCAATGGCTGGGGCACACCGTTGCTGGGCCTGCTGGCCGCGTTGGTGATGATGTTCCCGCTGCGGCTGTGGCTGCGCGCGCTGGGACGCAGGTTCGCCGCGTCCGAGCGCGCGCCTGACGGTCGACTGCGCCGGTCTGGCCTGGCCATGTGGCTGCTGCTGGTGGGTACGCTGCTGCCCGGTTATGCGGTGGTGGTGCTGATGGCGGCGCTGGATGCCATCGATGCGATCGCGCCGCGCCTGCAGGTGGTGGCCGACGGGCTGGAGACCGCCACGTTCCGTGCAGCCTTCATTGCAGCGCTCAGCGCCTGCCTGCTGGTGCCCAAGCGCCCGTCGTGGCGGCTGCTGAACCTGGACGACACCGCCGCGCTGAAGCTGCGCAAGTACGCGTGGGGCGCGGCGGCGCTGGCCTGGCTGAGCACGGTGCTGGTGGCCCTCGACCAGGCCACGCGCACCAGCGATGTCACCACGGTGGCGCTGGATGGCCTGATTGCGCTGACCTACCTCGGCCTGATCATGGCCATGCTGGTGACCCTGGCGCGCCTGCATCGGCGGCAGACCGCCGAGGCCGAGGCCAAGCTGGAAGCACAGGCCGATGGCCTTGGCGTGAGTACGCCAGTGCGCCGCAGCAGCTGGCTGGTACTGGCACGCGTGGCGGGCAACATCGCGGTGGTGGCGGCCATCGTTGCCACGTTGCTGGGCTATCTGAATTTCGCCAAGTTCGTGAACCAGCAGTTGATCGGCGGCAGCATCGTGGTGTTGGCCGCGACGTTGTTGTTCAAGTTCGTCGATGACCTGAGCACGTGGATGCTCAACGCCGAAAGCAAGGTCGGCCAGACCATCCTGCTCAGCACCGGCCTGAGCGTGTCGCGGCTGGAGCAGGCAGGCGTGCTGCTGTCGGCGGCATTGCGCACGATTGTCGTGCTGCTCGCACTGCTGGCGCTGGTGGCGCCGTTTGGCAACATCGGTGCGGTGGTGGAGCGCTTCTCTTCGCTGTTCACCTCAGGATTCGATGTCGGTGGAACGAAGCTGGAACCGGTGCGGATCGTGCTGGCGGTGCTGGTGCTGCTGGCCGGCCTGGCGATCACCCAGCTGGTGCAGCGCTGGCTGACCGACACCTACCTGCCCAAGACCGAGCTGGACCTGGGCGCACGCAACTCGGTGAGTACGGTTGCCCGCTATGTGGGCATCATCATCGCGGTGATCTGGGCGCTGTCGGCGATGGGCCTGCAGCTGAGCAAGCTGGCGTTGCTGGTCAGCGCGCTGTCGGTGGGTATCGGCTTCGGCCTGCAGGTGATCACGCAGAACTTCGTCTCCGGCCTGATCCTGCTGGCCGAGCGTCCTGTGAAGATCGGCGACTGGGTGAAGCTGGGTGACCAGGAAGGCGACATCCGCCGCATCAGCCTGCGCTCGACCGAGATCCAGGTGGGCGACAAGTCCACCCTGATCGTGCCCAACTCCGAGCTGGTCACCAAGACCGTGCGCAACATGACGATGGGCAACAACCAGGGCCGCATCCAGATCCAGTTCGCGGTGCCGCCCAGCACCGATGTCGGCAGCCTGCGCCAGGCGCTGCTGGATGCGTACACCGCGCACACCAACGTGCTGCAGCAGCCGGCACCGACGGTCTACATCGACAGCATCGCCGGTGGCCAGATCACCATCAACAGCTTCGCGTACGTGGCCAGCCCGCGGCAGGTGTACGGAACCCGCAGCGATCTGTACTTCAGCCTGCTGCAGATCCTGGCCGAGCGGAGCATCCAGCTGTCGACCCCGACCGACATCCACATCACCCGCGATCCGCAGGAGTAGGGGTTTCTTTGCAGGGCTGCGCCCTGCACCCGCTACGAGCCGGGGCAAAGGCAACAGCGACAGCAACAGCGGGCATTCCGTGGGATGGCGGGGTGGGTCCGGTTGCGGGAGACGCCGTAAACCCATCCCTGGGGGCTTGGCCGCGGCATCCATGCCGCGGACACTCCCGCAACCGGACCCACCCCGCCTTCGACAGTTTGCTGCGGTCTGTCGGAATTGCTCTCGGGGTCAGATCCGTTTTCCGGAGGAAAACGGATCTGACCCCATTTTGATTTTCGATATCTGACAGATTGTTTCGACCAAGGTCGACACCCACCAACAGCACACGAAATCTGTCAGAGGCGGGGCGGTGTCGGAGTGCGGGGTGTCAGCCGCATGGATGCGGCTGACACCCCGCACTCCGACACCGTCCCGCCAAACCACGGAATGCACGCCGTTGCCGTTGCCGTTGCTTGTGCTTTGGCTGTTGCTTCGGCAGGTGCAGGGCGCAGCCCTGCAAAGAACCCTACCCCCGTGGTCGGCTGCGCGAGGGCACCAGTGCGAACGTATCCACCGCCAGCTTCTCGGCGTGGTTCAACCACGCGCGGATCTCCAGATCATCCACTTCGTGGTCCAGCCCGAACGACACGTTGATCTTGCCGTTGGCATCGGGCTGCACCCACTGCTGGGCCAGCACCACCTTGCGCTGCGAGGACACCGCCTCGATCCAGAACCCACGATCCGGGCGCGTGCTCGCCACCAGCTGCAGCATGTACTGGCCGGCACGGGTGCGGCGGCCCTTCTGGGTGATCATGTGCGCTTGGCGCACGCTCGGGCGCGGGCCCTGGAATGCGTCCAGCGGTGCATCCACCGCGATGCCGCCGCGCAGGTCGTTGTCACGGTACAGCTTGATGCCGTTGTCGCGGTTGACGAGCAGGGCGCACCAGTCGCCGTCGGCCGAGCCATCCTCGAATGCGGTGCAGCGGTCGACGTAGGCCAGGGTGTTGTCCGGATTGGCATCATCGAACTGGCGCGAGGTGTTCTCCAGGTACACCGACTTCAACCCCCAGTCCTTGTCGTACTCCAGCAAGACCGGTGGCTGCACGTGCTGCAGGCCGACCACCACCTGGTCATCGCCATCGATCTTCAGTTCGCGTGTCGGTTCGCCCAGCCACAGTGAACGGGCGAAGGCCAGGTACTGCGGGTAATCGCGGCCACCATCGCGCTGGGTGGCCACGCTGGCGCTGGGCGCGCGCTGGGTATCGATCAGCGAACGGCCAAAGCCCATCGTCTTCAGGTTCGGGTCCAGCAGGCTGAGCAGGGTCGCACCCGAATCCAGGGTGGTACCGGCGTCGGCGCTGAGCTGCTGGGGGGCAATGCCATCGCCCAGGAACAGCAGCAGGTTCTCGCGCTTCTGCCGGGTCAGGATGTGGGTCAGATCGTTGGGCATCGCCAGGTGGTCGGAGGCGATCACGATCAGCGTGTCCTTGGCGTACGGGCTGGCCTGGATGCGCTGCACCAGCTGCGAGATCAGCCGGTCGCTGCACTTGAGCGCATTGAGCATGTTGATGTTGCCGTACTCGCTCTGGTAGCGCTCGCCCTTGCACGACACCGGCAGGTGGCCGGCCGGGTGGTGGGTGTCCATGGTCAGCGTGGTCAGCATGAACGGTGAGCCCGCACGCGAGAGCTGTTCGAAGCGCTGGTAGGCGGTGTCCAGCAGCACGTCGTCGTGCACGCCCCAGGCCGAGTAGTGGATGCGGCCGATCTTGTTCTGCTGCTTGAACCACGCCAGGTCATGCACTTCGTCGAAGCCGTGGCTGGCCAGGAACTGGCCCTTGCCGGCGAACTGGCCGTTGGCACCACCCAGGTAATGGTTGGTGTAGCCCTGCTGCTTCAGGTAATCGCCCAGGCACACCGCCTTGGGCAGGAAGCTGCCCATGCGGTCCATGCTGTTCTCATCGCCCTGCGAAGTGGTCAGCGGCACGCCACACATCGACGACACCAGGCCGGCGATGGTCCAGCCGCTGCCTTCGGCCGAGGCCAGCCCGCGCACGTCCAGCGACTGGCTGGCGAGGCGATTGAGGTTGGGCATCAGGCCCGGGAACACGTTGTCGTCCAGGTAAGTGCGTTCCAGGCTTTCGCCGTAGATCCAGACGATGTTGCGCGGACGCTGCAGCGGCTGCGTCGGCACCTGGTACTCGGGGGCGATGCGGGCGAAGTCGACCGGACGCAGTTGCTGGTACAGGCGCTGGCCGTCGCGGGCCAGCGGGCTGATCATGATCGTGGCCACCCACACGGCCGCGAAGCCGGCGAACAACGCGCCACCGTGGCTGGGCCGGCGCCAGCGCTTCACCCGCGTGGCGAACAGCGGCAGCAGCGAGACCAGCGCCAGCACGATGAAGCCGGCGATATAGCCCTTGAAATCGGAGACACCGGCGCCTTCCATGTCGGCGCCCAGGTGGTACAGGGTGGCGGCATTGAGCCCATCACCGGACAACTTGTCGATCAGCCACCACGCGCTGAGCATCAGCAGCAGCAGCGAGAACGCACCGGCCTTCCACCACACCCACTTGTCGGACGCGAGGAACAACCAGCACAACAGCAACAACGACAGCAGCAGTATCCAGAGCATAGGCAGCTTCGGCAGTGACGGGGTGGTGGTGATGGACGTCGTACCGACGCGTGTCCATCCGACCGGCGCTGCCACAAGCACATGCACATGACAGGCCGATGACCCGATAGTGCATGCACGAACCTGACTGAAATGTTTGTTGAAATGACGCGCGCGCAATCGCGCTCAGAAGGTAAAACGAGCGTGAAAGGCTTCGTTGGATTGCATTAAAAACCGCATGAATACGGATGTTTTCGTCGATGTACTAACGGTGCCCGCGTTCTTCGCGTGCCCGCGCACGACGGTCGAACAGCAATGCGCTGGTCACAATGCCCAGGCCGAGCACCACGCCGATGAACAACAGGATCAGGGCGATGAGCGGGTAGCCGAACAGGTGCCAGCCGGTGTCGATCTTCATCATCATCGCGGCGGCCATGATCAATGCCGCACTGATGATGCCGGCCGCCACGCGGTTGGCGATCTTCTGCAGGTTCTCCATCAGCCGCGATTCTTCCAGGCCGGTGACCTTCATCTGCAGGCGGTTCTCGGCCAGCAGCGCCATGATGTCCGACAGCTTGCGTGGTCCATCGCGCAGCAGCTGCTGCAGCTCCATCGCCTCGCTGGCGATGTTGGCGGCCGACAGCGATTTCTTCAGGCGTGCGCGCATCACGTGCTGCAGCTGGCGCTCGACGATGCGGCGGGTGTCCAGTTCGGGCGCCAGCAGCCGGCATACGGTTTCCAGGTTGAGCAGGGCCTTGCCCAGCAGGCTCAGCTCCGGCGGGGTGCGCAAGCCGCAGGCGGTGGCGATGCGCACCATGTCCAGCACCACGCGGCCTTCGGAGAAACTGCCGCTGGCGGCATAGCGCGCAATCAGCTGGCCGGTCTCGCGCAGGTAGCGCTCTTCATCGAATGCCTCCAGCCGCGTGCTGATGCTGATCAGGTCGTCGGCCACCTCTTCGCCGCGGCCATCGACGGCAGCGAACAGGATCTTCAGCAGCCGCTCGCGCAGGCGTGGCGGCATGTGCGCGACCATGCCCAGGTCGAAGATCGCCAGCCGTCCGTCGGGCATCACCCGCAGGTTGCCCGGGTGCGGGTCGGCATGGATCTCGCCATGCACGAAGATCTGGTCCAGGTAGCCGCGGATCAGCGCCGCCGCCAGCGGGTCCATCGATTGTTCGGTGCGGCGCACATCGGGAATCGCATCCACGCGCACGCCGGTGGCCAGTTCCATGGTCAGCACGCGTTGGCTGCTGTAATCCCACAGCGGCTGCGGTATCCATAGGCGGCGGAAAGGCTTCAGGTGCCGGCCGAAACGGGCCAGGTTCTCGGCCTCGGCGTGATAGTCCAGCTCCTGCATCAGGGTCTTGGCGAACTCGTTGAGCCAGTCGCGCAGGCGCACGCGTCGGCCGACCTGGGTCAGGTGGTCGGCGGCCAGTGCGAAGCTGCGCAGCGCCTCCAGGTCTGAACGAAGCTGTGCGGCCACCTCGGGCTTCTGCACCTTTACCGCCACCTGGCGGCCATCGTGCAGCACCGCGCGATGCACCTGCGCGATCGAGGCACAGCCCAGCGGCTCGGGATCGAACGCGGCGAACAGCTTGTTCACCGGCGCGCCCAGTTCCTGCTCGACGATGGCGTGAATGCGCTCGACCGGGATCTCGGCCACCTTTTCCTGCATGCGCTCCAGCGCGGTGGCGAATTCCACCGGCACCATGTCCGGGCGGGTGGACAGCATCTGGCCCAGCTTGACGAACGTCGGCCCCAGCGCTTCCAGGTCGCTGACGAACTGTTCCGGGTTGCCATCGGCGGGCACGTCGGCCTGGTTGCTGGCGGCGTCCAGGTTCATGCCCGAGAACACGCCCGAATGGCGGTAGCGCATCAGCAGGCGCAGGATCTGGCTGCGCCGGTTCATTCCTTTGACCAGCGGAGGGTTGCCATTGGCGGTGGGCGGATTGCTCAAGCGGAACTCCTTGCAGACGACGGCCGGTAGCGGCGGGCCATGCCCGGCGGAACGGGATCACGCCCCAGTCTGGCCGGGGCGGGGTCGTCACGTGGTGAACCCGATATCTTCCGCAGTCCATGCCGGATCGGTCAGAATCCGCTCATTCCCTTTCTTGGATGCCCCATGGCCGGTGCCAGCCTGTTCGCCCTGCTCGACGATATCGCCTCCCTGCTCGACGATGTCTCGGTGCTGACCAAGGTCGCGGCGAAGAAAACCGCCGGCGTGCTGGGCGACGACCTGGCGCTGAACGCGCAGCAGGTGACCGGGGTCAACGCCAACCGCGAACTGCCGGTGGTGTGGGCGGTGGCCAAGGGCTCGCTGGTGAACAAGGTGATCCTGGTGCCGGCGGCGCTGGCGATCAGTGCGCTGGAAGCCTGGCTGCACAGCCGTGGCTGGAACGTGCCGCTGATCGTGCCGCTGATGATGATCGGTGGCGCCTTCCTCTGCTTCGAGGGCGTGGAGAAGCTGGCGCATCGCTTCCTGCATTCGAGCGACGACGATGCCGAACGCCAGGCCGAGCGCCGCAAGGCGCTGGCCGATGCCGAGGTGGACATGGTTGCGTGGGAGAAGGACAAGGTGAAGGGCGCGATCCGCACCGACTTCATCCTTTCGGCCGAGATCATCGTGCTGACCCTGGGCGTGGTCGCCACCGCGCCGTTCACCAACCAGATCCTCACCCTGAGCGTGGTTGCGCTGGCCATGACCGTGTTCGTCTACGGACTGGTGGCAGGCATCGTCAAGCTCGATGACGTTGGCCTGTATCTGTCGCGCAAGGGCGGCGCCATTGCCGCCTTCGGTCGCGGCCTGGTGGCGTCGGCGCCGTGGCTGATGAAGTTCCTGTCGGTGGCCGGCACCATCGCCATGTTCCTGGTCGGCGGCGGCATCCTGGTGCACAACGTGCCGGCGCTGCACCACGCGGTGCAGGCGCTGGGCGGCGAGGGGCAGTGGGGTTGGCTGATCGGTGCTGCGGCCAACATGGTGGTCGGCATCATCGCCGGTGCCATCGTGCTGGCGGCGGTGACCGGGTTCCAGAAGCTGCGCGGGAAGTAGGCGGCGGATTCTCCGGTAGAGGCCGACCTTGGTCGGCGCTTTGTTTCCGCGTGTGCCAACCAAGGTTGGCACCTACCAAAGCGGATTGCGGTGGGGCGGACGATCAGCCCGCCTGTACCCGGTTCTTGCCTTGCCGCTTGGCCGCATACAGCGCGTCGTCCGCGCGGCGCAGCAGGGTCTCGGTATCGTCGCCGGGCTGCCATTGCGCCAGCCCGGCACTGAAATGCACCGGCACGCGCTGGTCCTGCACGGTCAGCACGCGGTGCGCCAGTGAACGCTGCAGGCGCTGCACGGTGGCCATGCTGTCGGCGCCCTGGGTCTCCGGCAGCACCAGCACGAACTCGTCGCCACCCAGCCGCGCGATGCCATCGGTGGCGCGCAGCAGCAGCTTGCATACAGCTACCAGGTGCTGCAGCAGTGCATCACCGCCAGCGTGGCCATGCGCATCGTTGGTCTGGTGGAAATCATCCAGGTCGATCACCGCCACGCCCAGTGGCGAGTTGTTGCGCGCGGCGCGGGCCAGCTCGCGTTGCAGGAGTTCGTCCAGGCCACGGCGGTTCAGCGCCTGGGTCAGCGGGTCGATGCGTGCCAGGTCACCGGCCGCGCGCAGTTCCTGCTCCAGCTCGGTAATGCGTTGCTCGGCGCGTTCCACTTCCTGCCGTGCGTTGGCCAGGTGATCGCGCGCCTGCGCGGCCTGCTGCTGCACCTTGCCGGTGTCGCGCATCACGTCCTGCAGCAGCTGGTTGAGGTCGGCGATGCTGCGTGCCTCGCGCAGCTGCAGTGCGTAGCTGCCGATGCGGTCGTGATATTCGCCGGTGCTGGTGGCCATGCCATCCATGCGCTCGATGAACTCGCCCATCAACCCGCGCATCGCTGCCTTCGAATCGTCGATGCCCTGGCGCAGCAGGCCCTGCTTGTAGATCACTTCGCGCAGCTCGGCACGGGTACGTTCCACCGCTTCGGCTTCCAGCGGTCCGTCCAGCAGGTGGCGCACTGCGGCAATCTGGCCCTGTAGCCAGCTGCGGTCGTCCAGCAGCTCGCTGACGTTCTCCAGCAGCAGTGCGAACAGCTCCAGCAGCAGCGCCTGCTGCTCCTGCCAGCTCTCGGCGCGCACGCCGACCTGGTGGCCGAGTTCGCGCACGCCCTGTTCGATCGGCTCCAGTGCGGTGCCCGGTTGCCACTGGCGCAGCTGCATGGCAAGCGTCTGCGCCTGCTCGCGCAGGTCCGGGTCGTGCTGCAGCAGGGCCACCACTGCGCCACCCAGCAGCAACCGCAGCTGTTCGGACAGGCGCAGGCTTTCGGGTTGCCCGTCCGGCGAATGCTGCTCGATGGTGCGGATGTACTTGTCGATCAGCTGCCGCATCGCGCGCCCGTAGCGCGGCCAGTCAGCGCTGGCCTGTGCCGACTGCAGGCGGTCGCCCATGTCGCCCAGTTCGCCGGGCAGGGTGGCCATGCCGTTGGCGAACGCGGCCAGCAGCGGCTCCGGCGCGTCGGCCCCGGCGAACAGCTGCTGCAGGGCCACGCCACCGCCACCCTGCAGCACCACGCGGTCGCCCTGCCCGTCATCCACCACCGCGCGCACGCGTGCCGGCGGCCCAAGGGCGGTACCGGGGGCAGGGCGGTGGTCGGGCTGGTCCGTCATGGAGCAAATCCTGGGGCTGGCAGGGACTGGTTCCAGCATATCGGCGCGGCCGCCGACGGCTTGAACGGCTAGGATGGGCGACAGGATGCCGCAGTGGAGGTGGTGATGCGCGTGATGTTGCTGGGGGCGACCGGGCTGGTTGGCGGGCTGACCCTGCGCAGGCTGCTGGATGACCCGCGCTGCAGCGCCGTGGTCGCTCCCACCCGCCGCCCGCTGGGCGTGACCCAGGGGATGCTTGAGAACCCGGTGCTGGCCTTCGATGCGTTGCCTGCCTCGCCCGAGTGGGCGAGTGTGGACGCGGTCATCTGCGCGCTCGGCAGCACCATTGCACAGGCCAGCAGCCGCGAGGCCTTCCACCGTATCGACCACGACTACCCGCTGGCATTCGCCCGGCTGGCGCAGGCGTGGGGTGCGCAGACCTACGTGCTGAATTCCGCAGCCGGTGCCAACCCGCAATCGTCGATCTTCTACAGCCGGGTGAAGGGCGAGCTTGAGCACGACCTGCGTGGGCTGGGCTTCGCCTCCTTGACCCTGGTTCGCCCGGGGCTGATCGGCGGCGAGCGCAACGAGGTGCGACGTGGCGAGCGCCTGGCCCTGGCAGTACTTGGCGCGCTGGGGCCGGTGTTGCCACGCGCGTGGCGGATCAATCCGGCCAGCGAGATTGCCAACGCACTGGTCGAGGCCGCGCTGGCCCCGCAACCGGGTGAGCACGTGGTGGCATCCAGGGCACTGGCCGCCTGATGTCGCGTGCGCTGCGCCTGACCCAGCTTCAACAGCTGCTGCGCCGCCATCGGCGGCCGGTAGCCGGGCAGGTGCTGGCCGAAGCGCTGGGCATCAGCCTGCGCACGCTGTACCGCGATATCGAGACCCTGCGCGAGCAGGGCGCCGACCTGCGTGGTGAGGCTGGCGTCGGCTACCAGCTGGCACCGAGCGATACCCTGCCGCCGATGACCCTGCCACCCGCGGAGATCGATGCATTGGTGCTGGGCCTGCGCTGGGTTGCGGCCCGCACCGAACCCGCGCTGGCCGAGGCCGCACGCGATGCCCTGGCCCGCATCGCGCATGTATTGCCTGCCGCGCGGCGCGAGGCACTGCGTGACAGTGGCCTGCGCGTGGGGCCCTCGCGTGCGGCAGCCAAGGTACCCGCTGCGCGCCTGCAGGCCGTGCGCGAAGCGGTGAGCACACAACAACGACTGCAGTTCGGCTACCAGGATGCGCAGGGCCAACGTACCGAGCGCATCGTCTGGCCGTTCGCGCTGGGCTATTTCGATGAAGTTCCGATGCTGGCGGCGTGGTGCGAAGGCCGCGAGGACTTCCGCCATTTCCGGCTGGACCGCATCCGCCAGGTGCGTGCACTGGAAGATCACTATCTCGTACCGCGCGCCACCCTGCTGCGGCGTTGGCAGAAGGCGCAGGGCATCGCACCGGACTGGCTGGACTGTTCGTAGCGTCGAGCTTGCTCGACTGCTTCTGTGCTTCGCTTCCTGCTTCTGGGGGAGGTCGGCCTTCGCACTTTGCTCCTGGTAGGGGTCGAACTTGCTCGAACGCCTTTGATCTTCGCGAACAGCAGTCGAGCAAGCTCGACATCTACCAGAGCAACGGCAACAGCAGTCGAGCAAGCTCGACATCTACCAGGGCAAGGGCAACAGCAGTCGAGCAAGCTCGACATCTACCAGGGCAAGGGCAACAGCAGTCGATCATGCTCGACGCTACTGACAGAATCTGTCAGCAGGCCGGTACCACCATGAAGCCTCCCAACAACGGAGGTTCCCCATGTTCACGCCCAGCACCCTGCTGCAGTATGTACGCGACGTCGCCACCAGCGCCACTTTCTACAGCGGCATTCTCGGCAAGCCACCGGTCGAGCAGTCGCCCGGCTTTGCCTTGTTCCTGCTCGGCGATGGCGCTGCGCTGGGGCTGTGGCAACGCGACGACGTGCAGCCGCCGGTGTCCGCACAGGCCGGTGCTGCCGAACTGGCGATGGTGGTCGCCAACCCGGAGGCCGTGCAGCGGATGCACGATGCGTGGCGCGGGCTCGGCGTGCGGATTCTGCAGGCACCGGTGACATTGGAATTCGGCCACACCTTCGTCGGTGCCGATCCGGATGGCCACCGCCTGCGTGTGTACAGCCGCGCCGAAGGCATGGTCGCGCGCGATTGATCGCCCGCATTGTGTAGATCCACGCCATGCGTGGGTGCGGAAAAGAAACGCCGGGCACTGCCCGGCGTTTTTCCCATTCATGTGCCAACCAAGGTTGGCACCCACCTGATCAGCTGGCCAGCGCCAGGTCGTCCATCATCGCGCGCAGGAAGCGGGCCGCTTCGCCACCGGTGGCCGCGCGGTGGTCGAAGGTGACCGACAGCGGGATCACCTTGTGTGCTTCCACGCCGCCCATCACCGGGGTCATCTGGTGGCGGGCACGGCCGGCACCGACGATGGCCACGCACGGCGGCACCACGACCGGGGTCGCGTAGCGGCCGGCGAACATGCCGAAGTTGGACAGCGAGATGGTGTAGCCGCTCAGTTCCGAGGCCGCGATCGAACGCGCTTCCACCTGCTCGCGCAGGCGGTTGACGCCTTCGCGGATGCCGCGTGCGTCGAGCATGTCGGCATTGCGCAGTGCCGGCACGAACAGGCCGTCGTCGGTGTCAACGGCAATGCCGATATCCACCTGCGCGTGCAGGGTGCGGGTCAGCGCTTCACCGTCGAACCAGGCGTTCATCGCCGGCACCTTCTGCGCGGCGACCACGATCGAACGCACCAGGCGCGCGGTGACGTCGTTGCCCGGCAGCCAGGCGTGGATGTCGGCATCGTCGTTCAGCGTGGTCGGCACGACCTTGCTGTGCGCATCGGCCATCACGCGCGCCATGTTGCGGCGAACGCCCTTCAGCGGTTCCGGCTGGCCCTTGGCGACCACGCCTGGCGGCTGGGTACGCATCGGCTTGCCGGCAGCAGACAGCGGGGTGCGCGCTTCGCTCTGCACCGGGGCCGACACCTGCGCCGGGGCCGGCGCGGCATAGGCAGCCGCGGCAACCGGTGCCGGCGCGGCGCCGAGCTTGGCGGTGCCGTTGGCGGCGGCCTGCTTGACGTCGGCCATGGTGACCGCGCCATCGGTACCGGTAGCGGCCACGCGGCTCAGGTCTACGCCCAGCTTGCGCGCCATCGCACGCACGGCCGGCACGGCCTTGACGCCACCGACGGCCAGCGCCTGTTCGGCGTGCACGGCATTGGAGCTCTGCATCGCACCGACCACGGTACCGGCGTCATCACGCTCGGCAGCGGCGGGCTTGGCTTCTTCTGCGGCCACCGGTGCGGCAGCAGCGGGAAGCGGCGGCGGCGTCGGTGCAGCGGCAGGCGCTGCGTGACCATGGCTGTGGCCGGTGTCCTGGCCATCGGCGCGTTGCGGCAGGTTCGGGTCCAGCTCGAAGCTGGCCAGCACCGAACCTGTCGGGATGATGTCGCCGGCAGCGCCGGACAGCTTCAGCACCTTGCCGGAGAACGGCGAGGGCACTTCGACGACGGCCTTGGCGGTCTCCATCGAGACCAGCGGCTCGTCCAGCTTGATCACATCGCCTTCCTTGACGAACCACTCGACGATGGTCGCGTCCGGCAGGCCTTCGCCCAGGTCGGGCAGGTTGAAGTTCTTGGTCTGGCTCATTTGCAGTTCTCTTCCAGCAGTTCCAGTTCGCGGGCCGGCAGCCAACCCGTCGCGCCATTGGCGCGCTCGGACCACCACCACCCGCCGTGTTCGTGATGAAGCTTCACCATCTCGCCGCTTTCCACATCCAGCTCGCGGGCGTCGTAGTCGCACAGCGCTTCGGCGCGACCCTCGTCCAGCAGCTGCAACCAGGCGATGGGCGCCCATCCAGCGCGCCCATCGTTGGTGCGTACCCAGGCAAACGCCGGCCATTCCTCGTCACGGACACCTACTTCGACGATCTGGCCGGTGTGGAACCGGAGCGGGTTGGGATACTGGCTGCGGTAAGCCCCCAGAAGGCGGGCCCGCATGTCAGCCGGCCGCCACCGCGCGCTTGGCCGCAGCCACGATCCGCTCAACGCTCGGCAGGTACTTCATTTCCAGGCGGAACAGCGGAATGTGGGTGTCGTAACCAGTGACGCGCTCGACCGGGGCCAGCAGGTCGTAGATCGATTCCTCGGCCAGGCGCGCGGCGATCTCGGCGCCGAAGCCCGCGGTCTTCGGGGCCTCCTGCACGATCACGCAACGGCCGGTCTTGGCCACCGATTCGGCGATGGTGGCGAAGTCCAACGGACGCAGCGTGGCCACGTCGATGACTTCGGCACTGATGCCTTCACCGGCCAGCTTGTCGGCCGCTTCCAGCGCTTCCTTCACCTGCGCGCCCCAGGTCACCAGGGTCACGTCGGTGCCGTCGCGCAGCACGAAGCAGACGTCCAGCGGCAAGGCTTCGCCGTCGTTGACGACCACTTCCTTGTACTGGCGGTAGATGCGCTTGGGTTCCATGTAGATCACCGGATCCGGCTCTCGGATCGCGGCCAGCAGCAGGCCGTAGGCACGCTGCGGCGACGACGGCAGCACCACGCGCAGGCCCGGCACGTTGGTGAAGATCGCCTCGTTGGCTTCGCTATGGTGTTCCGGCGCGCGGATGCCACCGCCCCACGGCACGCGCAGCACCATCGGGCAGTGCAGGCGGCCACGGGTGCGGTAACGCAGGCGGGCGGCGTGGCAGACGATATGGTCGACCATCGGGTACATGAAACCGTCGAACTGGGCTTCGGCCACCGGCTTCATGCCCTGTGCGGCCAGGCCGATGGTCAGGCCGGCGATGGTGGTTTCATCCAGCGGGGTGTCTAGGATGCGCTCGGAGCCGAAGCGCTGCTGCAGGCCGGCGGTGGCGCGGAACACGCCGCCGTTGACGCCCACGTCCTCGCCCAGCACCAGCACCGACGGGTCGTGCTCCAGCTCCCAGGCCAGTGCCTGGGTGATGGCTTCGATCAGGGTGATGGGGGTGGTGGTCATGCTGTCTTCTCCGCGCGCGACAGCAGCGCTGTCGGCGGCGTTGGTGTGCGCGCCGGGCGCGCCGTTCTTGATCTCATCCATGGCGCTTCTCCAGGGCGATCGCCTGGGCACGCTGGGCCAGCAGGTCCGGCGGCGGATCGGCATACAGGAAGTCGAACATCGCCTCGACCGGCTGCACCGGCGTGTTGAGGTACAGGTTCACTTCCTCGTCCACGCGCGTGCCGCACTCGGCGACCCAGGCGGTTTCCTCTTCTTCGCTCCACACACCGGCGTTGATCAGGTACTTGCGCAGGCGCAGCATCGGCTCGCGCTGCCAGGCATCCTTCACTTCGGCGTCGTCGCGGTAGCGGCGCGCGTCATCGGCGGTGGTGTGGTCGGACAGGCGGTAGGTCATCAGTTCCAGCACGGTGCCGCCGTCGCCGGCCAGCGCACGTTCGCGCGCCTGTTCCATGGCGGCCAGCACCGCGATCAGGTCGTTGCCGTCCACCTGCAGGCAGTGCAGGCCGCCGGCCAGGCCCTTCTGCGCCAGCGTCTCGGCACCGGTCTGGGCCGAACGCGGGACCGAGATGGCCCAGCCGTTGTTGACGATGCACAGGATCAGCGGAAGCTTGTAGGCGCCGGCCGAATTCAGTGCCGCGTAGAAGTCGGTCTTGGAGCTGCCGCCGTCGCCGCACACCGCCACGGCGATCTGCGGTTCCTTGTTGAGCTTGAACTTCAGCGCGGCGCCTGCGGCATGCAGGCACTGGGTGGAGATCGGCACGCAGAACGGGAAGTCCTTGGCCGCGTTGCCGCCGTAATCGTTGCCGCGCTCGTCGCCGCCCCAGTACATCAGCACGTCGTGCGGGCGCACGCCACGCATGAACATCGCGCCATACTCGCGGTACGAAGGCGCGAACACGTCGTCCTTCTTCATCGCAGCGCCGATACCCACGTGCGCAGCCTCATGGCCCAGGCAGGCGGCATAGGTGCCGAGCTTGCCGGTGCGCTGCAGCGCAATGGATTTGCTGTCGAACGTACGTACGAACAGCATCTGCTTGAACAGCGGTACCAGGACCTTGGGGTCGCGCAGCGACGCGGGCAGGTCATCGCGGACGAGCTTGCCGTCCGCGTCCAGGTACTGCAGGTATTCGATCTTGAATTCAGCGGCAACCGTCATTGCGTACTGCACCTTCGACAGAGAAGTTACAAATGATATGAATCGCCATGTTAAGGAACGCGTACGGAATAGCCTTCCTGCGCCGCAACACGGGGATTCCCCGTTTTACCCCTGCCGGCGGGTGGGGGGCCAATAACAACAACGTATTCAGTCGTTGCTGCAAAGCATCAGAATACGCCTCTGGCTGACCCCCGGCACAACGGCCTGGACGGTTCCACGCGCAGGCCCGGCACCGGCAGATGCTCCACGACCAACCGCACGCCCCGGTATGGACCCGGCGGCTGCCAGCGCGGCGGCAACGCGCTACCCTTGCCGCCCCCGATCTGGTCCCGCCCATGTCCGTCGACAACAACCAACGCGATCTCGAAGCCGGCATCCACACCGACCTGCAGGGACGCCTGACCTACGGCGGCTACCTGCGGCTGGACCAGCTGCTCAGCGCGCAGCAGCCGCTGTCCAGCCCGCCGCACCACGACGAGATGCTCTTCATCATCCAGCACCAGACTTCGGAGCTGTGGCTGAAGCTGCTTGGCCACGAACTGCGCGCGGCGATCGGCTTCCTGCAGCGCGATGAGGTCTGGCAGTGCCGCAAGGTGCTGGCGCGCAGCAAGCAGGTGTTGCGCCAGCTCACCGAGCAGTGGTCGGTGCTGGAAACGCTGACCCCGTCTGAATACATGGGGTTCCGCGACGTGCTGGGCCCGTCTTCGGGCTTCCAGTCGCTGCAGTACCGCTACATCGAGTTCCTGCTGGGCAACAAGAACGCGCAGATGCTGCAGGTGTTCGAGCACGACCCGGCCGGGCAGGCGCAGCTGCGCATCGTGCTGGAGGCGCCCAGCCTGTACGAGGAATTCCTGAAGTACCTGGCCCGCTTCGGCCATGCCGTGCCGGCGGTGTATGAATCCCACGACTGGACCCAGCCGCATGTGGCCGACGACGCACTGCAGCCGGTCTTCGAGCGCATCTACCAGGACACCGACCGCTACTGGCGCGAGTACGCGCTGTGCGAGGACCTGGTGGACCTGGAGACCGCCTTCCAGCTGTGGCGATTCCGACACATGCGCACGGTGATGCGCGTGATCGGCTTCAAGCGCGGCACCGGCGGCTCGTCCGGGGTGGGCTTCCTGGCCAAGGCGCTGGAGCTGACCTTCTTCCCCGAACTGTTCCAGGTGCGCACCAGCCTGCAGGCGGCGCCCCCGGCGGAACGGGGCTGACCCCCATTCAGCTTGGGCCCCGGCGATTGGCTGGATCGTTTCAGATGCAAGTTCAGCGAGCAGGCCGTGACCTGCCTCAAACGGCGTGTATTTGACGTGAACGCCAGAAGTCGGTGATCCTCGCGCGTTGCTCCAACTGCACAGCGGACGTGCTCGTCATCCACCGAACCAGGAAATCCGCATGAGCGTAAACGCCACTGCGAACACCCCAGAGCCGGCGCTGCCGGACTTCAAGACCACGCTGGGCCACCCGCGCCCGTTGTGGATGCTGTTCATGACCGAGTTCTGGGAGCGCTTTGCGTTCTACGGCATCCGCTGGGCCTTGGTGCTGTACATCGTCGCCCAGTTCTACAACGGCAGCGCTGCCGGTGAAGGCGACGCCAGCCGCATCTACGGCGCCTACCTGGCCCTGGTGTATGCCGCGGCGATCTTTGGTGGCTACGTGGCCGACCGGGTACTGGGCTACCAGCGCTCGATCCTGACCGGCGCGATCATCATGGCCGCCGGCCTGTTCATGATCTCGCTGCCGCAGGAGCACATCTTCAAGCTCGGCCTGGCCACGATCATCGTCGGCAACGGCCTGTTCAAGCCCAACATCTCGACCATGGTCGGCAAGCTGTACGGGCTGAAGGATGAGCGCCGCGACTCGGGCTTCACCATCTTCTACATGGGCATCAACATCGGCGCGATGATCGCCCCGGTGCTGACCGAGTACCTGGCCCGCAAGGTGTTCGGTACCGATGCGATGCCGTCCTACAAGGTCGTGTTCATCGCTTCGGGCGTGGGCATGCTGATCTCGCTGGTGTGGTTCTACATCGGTCGTGCCGGCCTGAAGGGCATCGGTGCACCGCCGGCCGGCGCTGAAGGCTTCGGCCGCATCATCATGGTGCTGGCCGGGGCCGTGGTCGCCATTCCGGTTGCGTACTTCCTGCTGGCCACCGGCGCCACCGCGCTGGCATGGATCCTGGGTGCGATGTTCACCGCCCTGGCCATCCTGCTGCTGGTCGAGGGCGTCCGCGAGGGCAAGGTGCAGCGCGACCGCGTGATCGCCATGCTGATCATCTTCGCCTTCAACGTGATGTTCTGGATGTTCTTCGAACAGGCTGGCAGCTCGTTCACCTTCCTGGCCGAGAACATCGTCAACCGCCAGTTCGGTGACTGGACCTTCCCGACCGCGTGGTTCCAGTCGGTCAACTCGGTGGCCATCATCACCCTGGCGCCGATCATCGCCTGGATTTGGGTGGCCATGGGCCGCGCCAATCCGTCCATCCCGCGCAAGTTCGGCCTGGGCCTGCTGTTCAACGGCGCCGCCTTCGCGCTGCTGATGTTCGCCCTGTCGCAGATGGTCGTGGACGGCAAGATCCCGTTCTGGACCCTGTTCATGGTCTACGTCATCCAGTCCGTGGGTGAGCTGTGCCTGTCGCCGATCGGCCTGTCGATGGTGACCAAGCTGGCCCCGGTGCGCCTGGTCGGCTTCGGCATGGGGGGCTGGTTCCTGTCCACCGGCATCGGCAACAACCTGTCGGGCATCTTCGCTGGCGTGGTCAGTGGTGAAGGCGGCATGACGGTCGAGTCGGCCCTGAAGGGGTATACCTTCGGGTTCTGGGCCCTGATCGGCTCCGGCGTGGTGCTGTTCCTGGTCGCCCCGCTGATCAACAAGCTGATGCACGGCGTCAAATGATGATGAGAGGGTAGAAGGCATGCGTAGCAAGCTCGGTACGGCGGTAGTGGTGGTCTGTGCGGCGCTGATCGGCGCCTGTTCCCAACCGCAACCGCCTGCCGCTGCCGAGCCTACGCAACCCCTGGATACCCGACCCACCGAGCCACCGGTCGCTGACCCCAGCGAACCGGTGGCCTCGGGCAACACCCCGGTGGCGGCGGACATCGCCGCCATCGCCGGGCTCGGCGCGCAGTTCGACCCGGCCCGCGACCCCGCCGACGATCTGGCCACCGCCAAGGTGGAAGCCCAGCGCGGCAAGAAGCGCATCCTGCTCGAGGTCGGCAACGCCGCCTGCGATCGCTGCCGGGCGCTGGACGAAGTGGTGGAAGGCAACGGCGACCTGCGCCGCTTCCGCGATGCCCACTATGTGTGGGTGAAGGTCAACGCCAGCGACGAACAGCCCAACGCCGCCTTCTTCGCCCAGTACCCGGTGATGGAACGCGACTACCCGTACCTGCTGGTGCTCGACGCCGATGGTGGCCTGCTGGTGTCGCAGGCGACCGGCGAGCTGCGCAGGGGCGAAGCTTTCCAGCCCGCACGCGTGACCGCGTTCCTCAAGCAGTGGGCACCTGACCGGTAGTGCCGGCCGCTGGCCGGCAACCCTGATGGGTGCCACCTGCTGGTCAGCATGCTCTGGTGGATGCCGACCGTTGGTCGGCACTGAGGCACATCCACGCATGGCGTGGCTCTACTGCGCGCGCCGTCACACTCTCTGAATCGGCGTCTCAACTTCACCGTGAGCACGCCGTTACCGGCAAGGACCTCAGTCGACGCCCCGTCGACGCAACCTACCGGAACGCCCATGCACAGCGACCACGCCGAACGATTGCCCGAACCTGCCAGCAACCTGGCAGAGGCTGGGGCAGGCGAGGGCGTGACCCTGCCGCCGCAGGAGGCGCTGCTGGATGACGCCGGTACCGGCGAGGAGACTGTCGAACTGGCACCGCCACGACACCGCCTGCCGCAGATCGCGCTGCCCGACAACGTGGTGCTGAAGGGCGCGGTGCAGAAGCTGGTCGAGCAGAAATCGCGATTGGACGCGTTGGCTGCCGAAGGCCAGCTGGCCGGGTTGCTGCCGCCGGAATGGCAGGGCCATGGCGTGCGCGCGATCGAACTTTCCACCTTCATCCAGGGCGTGTTGCCGTTCCTGCAGCCGGGCGAGCGTGGCGAGACCGGGCCCGCCCGCCTGCCGGTGCGCCACGTGCTGGGGGACGACAGCCGCTGGGGCTTGGACGATGTCGCCGAACCGAAATCGCTGGCGTGGTATCTGGCCAGTGACGAACGCGCCACCGCCGGCAGCAAGGACGTGGCCGAGGCCTATCTGGTGGGGGCATTGGGGTTGGCGTGGATGCAGGAAGGGCGCAGCCGCCCGGGCTTCCTGCGTGCGATGGGCCAGGACAGTCTGGCCGCGCGGGTGACCATGCTCGGCTACCCGCCGGCCAACGAACTGGCGCTGTACAGCGTCACCGCGCACGGCCAGCCACAGATCTGGTGCGTGCAGGGTCGCCGCCGCATGCGCCCGCTGGTGGCACCGTGGCTGAGCGTGCCGCTGCTGACCGCCTACGGCGTGCCGGCCCCCGTCGCGTGGCCATCCAGCTTCCCGCCGGTGGAGGCGGTTGCGGAGCTGCTGGCAACCGCGCGCCTGGGACGCGCGCTGCCGGAAGTGGACCTGGGCAAGGTCGTGGCGAAGATCGCCGAAGATGCCGCGTCGGATGCCTGGCAACCGGTCAGCCTGCTGCAGCTCAACACCTGGTCACCGCGCTGGCACTTCTTCCTGGGCACCTTCGTCGGCCTGCCGTCGCTGCTGCTGGTGGCTGCCGCGCTGGCGCTGCCGGGGGCGGTCGAAGCGGCCACGGTTGCCGCCTCGCTCGGCTTCGCCGGCGGTGCCATCGCCGCGCTGGCCGTGCCCTGGATCCATGCACGCCGCAAGCACCTGAGCTGAAAAAAGGGGACGGAGGGGATTAAGTCGTATCACGCACACATGTGCTGATTGCGACTTAATCCCCTCCGTCCCCTTTTTCTTTCAGACCCCTTCGCCCATCCGCTCCAGGCCTTCGCCAGCCAGGCGCAGGATCAGCTTCTCCAGCACCTGCTCTTCCTCGTCGCTCAGCACCGACATCAGCTTGCGGGTGATCTCGATCACCATCGGCGCGATGGTCTCGTACACCTCGAAACCGGCGGCCGACAGTGCCAGCACCGAGCGGCGGCGGTCGTCGCCGTGGGTCTCGCGCTTGATGAAGCCGCGCTCCAGCAGGCGGGCCACGGCGCGGCTGACCGCCACCTTGTCCATCGCCGTGCGGTCGGAGACCTCGCTGGCCGAGGAGCCCGGGTACAGCGCCAGGATGGTGATCACCCGCCACTCGGGGATCGCCAGGCCGTAACGATCGCCGTACAGCTTGGCGATGTTGCCGCTGACCCGGTTGGACAGCACGCTCAGCCGGTACGGCAGGAACTGTTCCAGGTCGAGCAGGACGTGCGAGGCACGCAGGCGGGTCGAAACGGGATCGGCGGGGCTCATGTTGCGGTGCACCTTGCTGGTGGTTTCAAGTGTAACTATAAGGGGTGGGTCCAGACCCTGCATTCTCGCCGGGTCCCTACCTGCCCGCACCTGGTTTGTACCGATGCGGTACCGATTCGGAGCCACGCCATGAATACCGCAGTCCCGACCGCCTCGCATCCCAACCCCGGCATGCAGGTCACCACCTTCGAGAACCCGATGGGCATCGACGGCTTCGAGTTCGTCGAATTCGCCGCCCCGGCCGGCCGTGGCCAGGAGCTGCACGAGTACTTCCGGAAGATGGGCTTCAGCGCGGTGCTCAAGCACAAGCAACGTCCGATTACCGTCTATCGCCAGGGCGACGTCAACTTCCTGGTCAATGAAGACCCCGATTCGTTCGCCTCGGACTTCGCCGAAAAGCACGGCCCGTGCGCCTGCGGCTTCGCCATCCGCTTCAAGAAGCCGGGCGCGGAGGTCTACCAGACCGCGCTGGGCAACGGCGCCGAAGCCATCGCCTTCAAGCCGGACAGCAAGGCGGTCAGTGCGCCGGTCATCAAGGGCATCGGCGACTGCATGCTGTACCTGGTCGACCGCTACGGCAGCGCGGGCAGCATCTTCGACGGCGATTACGAGCCGATCGCCGGTGCCGACCTGCACCCGGTAGGCTTCGGCCTGACCTTCATCGACCACCTGACCCACAACCTGTACTTCGGCAACATGCAGCAGTGGTCGGACTACTACGAGCGTCTGTTCAACTTCCGCGAGATCCGCTACTTCGACATCAAGGGCCTGAAGACCGGCCTGGTGTCCAAGGCGATGACCGCGCCGGACGGCATCGTGCGCATCCCGCTGAACGAATCGTCCGACCCGAAGAGCCAGATCAACGAGTACCTGGACGCGTACAAGGGCGAGGGCATCCAGCACATCGCCTGCTTCACCGAGAACATCTACGAGACCGTCGAAGCGATGCGCGCGCAGGGCGTCGACTTCCTCGACACGCCGGAAACCTATTTCGACGTGATCGACCAGCGCGTGCCGAACCACGGCGAAGACGTGGCGCGCCTGGCGAAGAACAAGATCCTGATCGACGCCGATCCGGAAACCCACCAGCGCAAGCTGCTGCAGATCTTCACCCAGAACTGCATCGGCCCGATCTTCTTCGAGATCATCCAGCGCAAGGGCAACGAAGGCTTCGGTGAAGGCAACTTCACCGCGCTGTTCGAAAGCATCGAGCGCGACCAGATCCGCCGCGGCGTGCTGTAAGGTCATCGGTAGCGCCGGGCCAGTCCCGGCGCCTGCCCATCTTGTAGAGCCGAGCCATGCTCGGCTGCTTTCCGTTCCGGTCTCGCCGTACCCAGGAGCCCCCATGTCCCCCGCCATCACCGCCCGCGGCTACCAGTCCGGTTTCGGCAACGAATTCGCCACCGAGGCCGTCGCCGGCGCGCTGCCGGTCGGGCAGAACTCGCCACAGAAGGTGGCCCACGGCCTGTACGCCGAACAGTTGACCGGCACCGCGTTCACCGCGCCGCGTGGCAGCAATCGCCGCAGCTGGCTGTACCGGATCCGCCCGGCGGTGACCCATGGTGAGTTCACCCCGTTCGCGCAGTCGCAACTGCAGTGTGATTTCGGCGCACAGCCGGCCTCGCCCAACCAGCTGCGCTGGAGCCCGCTGCCGCTGCCGGCGCTGCCGACTGACTTCGTCGAAGGCCTGTACACGATGGGTGGCAACGGCTCACCCGATGCGCATGCCGGCGTGGGCATCCACCTCTACGCTGCCAACCGCGACATGGTTGGCCGCTACTTCTACGACGCCGACGGCGAACTGCTGATCGTGCCGCAGCTGGGCGCGCTGCGCCTGCTGACCGAGCTGGGCGTGATCGAGATCGAGCCGCAGCAGATCGCGGTGATCCCGCGTGGCGTGCGGTTCCGCGTCGAGCTGCCCGATGGTCCGAGCCGCGGCTACATCTGCGAGAACTATGGGGCATTGCTGAAGCTGCCGGACCTCGGCCCGATCGGTTCCAACGGCCTGGCCAATCCGCGTGACTTCGAGACCCCGCATGCGGCGTTCGAGGACGTCGACGGTGATTTCGAACTGATCGCCAAGTTCGAGGGCCGCCTGTGGCGTGCGCCGATCGACCATTCGCCGCTGGACGTGGTGGCCTGGCACGGCAATTACGCGCCATACCGGTATGACCTGCGCCGCTTCAACACCATCGGTTCGATCAGCTACGACCATCCGGACCCGTCGATCTTCCTGGTGCTGCATTCGCCCAGCGACACGCCCGGCACCAGCAACATGGACTTCGCGATCTTCCCGCCGCGCTGGCTGGTGGCGCAGAACACCTTCCGTCCGCCGTGGTTCCACCGCAACATCGCCAGCGAGTTCATGGGCCTGGTACATGGCGCCTACGATGCCAAAGCCGAAGGCTTCGTGCCGGGCGGCGCGTCGCTGCACAACTGCATGAGCGGCCACGGCCCGGACGCGCCCACCTTCGACAAGGCCTCCAATGCGGACCTGTCCAAGGCGGACGTGATCAAGGACACGATGGCCTTCATGTTCGAGACCCGCGCCGTCATCCGCCCGACCGCGCAGGCCCTGGCTGCCGGCCATCGCCAGGGCGATTACCAGCAGTGCTGGAACGGCCTGCGCAACAACTACCGGTCGTCCCGCTAGCGGGGTAGGTGCCGACCTTGGTCGGCACGGATCCTGACCGTATCCACGCATGGCGTGGATCTACCGGTTGCCGCTCTTGGTAGGTGCCGACCTTGGTCGGCACGGATTCTGATCGTATCCACGCATGGCGTGGATCTACCGAAGGGCGGTCGGGACGTGGAGCCGTAGATCCACGCCATGCGTGGATGATTCCCGCCGGAACCTGCGCTTACGCTACTTCGGCGAACGCGTCGCAATGCTCCAGCGGCAGCGCTTCCAGCAGGCGTTGGCGCACGCGCTGGCAATAGCCCTCCGAGGTCAGCCCGGGCAGCATCTGCATCGCCGAGTGCAGCACCTGCAGTACTTCACTTTCGGCGCGTGCCTGCTGCAGGTCGCCGAACAGCGCCGCCGCCTGCGGGTGGCGCTGCATTTCCAGTATGCCCAGCACGTAGATGCGCGCAGCTACCAGCGAGCGGCGGCGCTCCACTGCGGTGGCCAGGGTTGCCACAGGTGCCGCGGATGGTGGTGCGGGCGGAACCGGCGCTGCCGCGGGTGCCGGCGACGGCGGTGGGGTCGTGGCGGCGGTACCGGTGCTCAGGTAGCCGGCCTGCACCAGCTGGATGACCATCGCCGGAGCCTCGGGGCCGAGCAGCCCGGTCAGGTCGGCGATGCTGCGTTGGCCGTCGCACAGGATCAGCAACCGGCGCTGGCGCATGTCCAGCGGCGCGCGGTGGGCCTGCAGCGCGGTTCGGGCGAGATCGGTCTTGCGCGGTTGCATGGAAGGGACAGCCAAGTCGGTGCACGCCGAGCCTGAACGAAGGCGATGAAACCGCGATGACAATGCAGCGCCTGCACACGGGATGGGCTAGCGTGCAGCCACCTTCGTGCCAGGGAACCGCATCGATGAAGCACCTTCCGCTTGCTGGTCTGTTGCTGCTTTCGCTCACCGCCTGCGGCGGCCATGACAAACAGGGGGCAGCCGGCAGTGGCAGCGACACCCCGGCCGAAACCGCTTCGGCAACGGGGCCCGCGCAGTCGACGGATCCTGATCTGGCAGCCCGTCCAGCCAATGACCGCCGCGAAGACAGTCCCGCGCGCCTGGATGGATTCGCCGGTGCAAAGCTGGGCGCTGGTATCGCCGAGGTCCGCAGCGGCTTTGGCACACCGTTGCAGGGGCTGGGCACCGACGCCAGCGGCAAGCCGCTGCGGGCCGACGACGGCAATGACGGCTGCTACTTCCTGCGCCCGCAGGACGCCGAAGACCCGCGCCTGATGATCGAGGGCCGCAAGCTGGTGCGCTACGACGTGCGCAGCGCCGCCATCGCCGCACCGGGCGGCGGCAAGGTCGGCATGACCCTGGGCGAGCTGCAGGTGCTGTATCCCGAGCGCGGTGATGTCGGCCCCGACAAGTACGACGATAAGGCCCAGCACCTGCGCGTGCGTCCGGCGCAGGAGGGTGGGGCGGTGATCGATTTCGCGCTCGGTGCCGATGGCCGGGTGGGTGCCTGGCGCGTCGGGCAGACCCCGCAGGTCGATTATGTGGAAGGCTGTGGCTGATCCTTGATCCACGGCCCAGCCATGCGCGCGGGGCCAGCGTAGAATCGCGCCACGACCGCTGGGGGAGTGCTCGATGATCACCATTGCCATTGCCTGGTTCCTGCTCGGCCTGCTGTTGCTGGCGCTGGGTGGGGACTCCATCGTCAAGGCCGTGTCCGGCCTGGCCCAGCGCTTCGGGGCCAGCCCGTTTACTGCAGGGCTGTTGCTGCTCGGGGTGGCCACCTCGTTGCCAGAACTTGCCGTCAACGCGCGCGCGCTGGCAGTCGGCCAACCGGAGCTCGCACTGGGCAATGCGGTCGGCAGCAGCATCGTCAACCTGGGCTTGACCCTGGCGGTGGCGGCGATTGCCGCGCCCCTGCTGCTGCGCGCGCGCCTGCAGGCGGTGCTGTGGTGGTCGCTGCTGGCGGCCGGCATCCTGCTGATCCTGTTCGGGCTGGATGGTCGCCTGGCGCGCTGGGAAGGTGGCGTACTGGTGGCGGGCTTCATCGTCATGCAGGTGCTGCTGCTGCGCCGCGGCCGTGTCGAGAGCGTCGAGGTGCAGGCGGCCATCGCCGAATCCGCGCTGAGCCGCACCAGCCTGCCGTTGAACGTGCTGCGGGTGCTGATTGCTGCGCTGACCCTGTACTGGGGCGCGCGTCTGGTGGTGGGTGCCGCAGCGGACTTCGGTGCCGCGTTGGGCTGGACGCCGCTGCTGGTCGGCCTGCTGCCGGTGGCGATCGGCACCGCATTGCCCGAGGTCGCGACGGCCATCGCCGCCGCGCGTCGCGGTCACGGCCATATGGTGCTGGGCCACGTGCTGGGCTCCAGCGTGGTCAACCTGCTGCTGGTGATCGGTGCGATGGCGATGCTGCAGCCGTTGGCGTTGCCGGCCTCGTTCGTGCGCCTGGAACTGCCGGCGCTGCTGGCCTTCGCGCTGGTGCTGTACCCGATGCTGCGTGGCGACCTGAAGATCAGCCGCAGCGAAGGCGGGATCCTGCTGGTCGCGTTCGTCGGCTGGTTCGTGCTCGAACTGCTGCTGGTGGGCGCACCGGCGTTGTAGATCCACGCCATGCGTGGATGCGGTTGATTTCGTGCCGACCAACGGTCGGCACCCACCGGGCGTCACCCTGCCGGCCAGCGGCCGGCACTACCGATTCTGCGCGTGCTCTTCTTCCCGCACCGGTTCCGGCGGCGGCAACTGCTCTTCGGCGGCCGGTTCGTTGCCCGGCAGGCTGGGGCGGGTTTCCATCAGCAGCGACAGCGCGGCCTTGGCCATCATGTGGGCGCTGATCGGCGCGGTGATGAACAGGAACACGGTGATCAGCAGCTCGCGCGGCTGCGGGTCCTGGCCCAGGAAGATGTGGTAGCAGACCGAACACACCAGCACGCAGCCCACGCCCAGCGTGCTCGCCTTGGTCGGTGCATGCAGGCGCTTGAAGAAGGTGGACAGCTTCACCAGCCCCAGTGCGCCGACCAGGATGAAGAAGCAGCCGAACAGCAGCAGGATCGACAGGCCGATCTGGATCGCGGTGATCATTCGACGATGTCCCGGCGCAGCACGAACTTGCTCAGCACCACGGTGCTGCCGAAGCCGAGCATGGCGATGACCAGTGCGGCTTCGAAGTAGATCGCGGAGTTGAGGTACATGCCGAACAGCATCAGCTCGGCGATGGCGGTCACCGACAGGGTGTCCAGTGCGAGGATGCGGTCGGGCACGGTCGGACCGCGCAGCAGGCGCCAGGTGGCCAGCAGCATGGCCAGGCCGACCACGTGCATGCACACCACCAGCGTGGTCTGGATGATCTGGAATCCAGTCATGGGAAGATCTCCATCAACGGCGCCTCGTAGCGGCGCTTGATCGTATCGATCAGGTCCTGTGGGTCCTCCAGGTGCAGCACGTGCACCAGCAGGAACTTGCGGTCGTCGCTGAGCGCGGCCGAGACCGTGCCCGGGGTCAGGGTGATCATGCTGGTCAGCGCGGCGATGCCGTGGATGTTGGCGATGTCCAGCGGCAGCCAGATGAAACCGGGGTGGATGTTCTTCTCCGGGCCCAGTACCTGGATCGCCACGCGGATGTTGGACATCAGGATGTCCCACAGGGTCACGCACAGCAGCTTGGGCAACGGGCGCAGCGTGCCGATGCGGGCGAACTCGCGGTCCAGGCGCGCGGCGAACAGCGGCACCACCACGCCCAGCAGCAGGCCCAGCACGATCTGGCCGAGGGTGAAGCTGTCGGACATCAGCAGCCAGAACGCCACCACCATGATGCTGAGCATCGGCGAGGGAATCAGGCGACGGAACAGGGAGCGCTGGGCGGTCATGGCTGGCGGATCTCCGGCGTGGTCGCGCGCAGCTGCTGCACGTACTCGCTGGGTTGCAGCAGCTGTGCAGCGGTGGCGTCGGTGTAGCGCGTCAGCGGTGCAGCGGCCAGTGTCATGGCGATACCGTAGGCCAGCAGGATGCAGGCGGCGTACAGCTCGACCCGGCGCAGGCGTGCCTTGCGCGGCATCGGCGCTTCCGGATCGACAGGCGGCACGCGCCAGAACAGGCGGATGCCGCCGCGGGTCAGGCCCATGATCACCAGCAGGCTGCTGACCAGCACCGCGGTCCACACCGGCCCGGTGTACTGCGCCGGCATGCCCGCCAGCAGCGCGGCCTTGGCCAGGAAGCCGGACAGCGGCGGCAGGCCAGCCACCGACACCGCGCCGATCAGGAACAGCACCGCCGGCGTTTCCTTGCCCGGCATCGGTGCCACCACTTCCTTGCGGTCGCTGGCGCCACCACGGCGGCGGCGGATCAGGTCGGCAATCAGGAACAGCGCCGCCGCGACGAAGCTGCTGTGTGGCAGGTAGTACAGGCCGGCCGAGAGTACCTTCGGCGTGCCGACCGAGAAGGCGATGAACAGCGTGGCCGCCGACACGATCACCAGGTACGAGATCAGCACGCGCAGGCGGGTCGCGGCCAGGGCGCCGAGGCCACCCAGCACCAGCGTGGCCACGCCGGCCCACAGCAGCCAGTCGCGGCCGTAGCCGGCCATCGCGCCCGCGTCGTCGCCGAACCACAGCATCTGGATGCGCAGCACCGAATACAGGCCGACCTTGGTCATGATCGCGAACATCGCGGCCACGGCCGCCGGTGCACGCGAATAGGCTTCCGGCAGCCACAGGTACAGCGGCATCAGCGCAGCCTTGGCGCAGAACACCAGCAGCAACAGGCCCATCGTCGCCTTCACCAGGGTCAGCTGCGCCGGCGGCACCTCGGCGATGCGCTGCGACAACTCGGCCATGTTCAGCGAACCCAGCGACGCGTACAGCAGGCCCAGCGCGATCAGGAACAGGGTCGAGGCGGTGACGTTGAACACCACGTAGTGCAGGCCGATGCGCATGCGCAGGCCACGGCCGCCACTGAGCAGCAGGCCGTAGGAGGCGATCAGCATCACCTCGAAGAACACGAACAGGTTGAAGATGTCGCCGGTCAGGAACGCACCGTTGAGGCCGACCAGCTGGAACTGGAACAGCGCATGGAAGTGCGGTGCGCGGCGGTCCCAGCCCGAGCAGGCATGCAGCAGGCAGGGAATGGCCAGCAGCAGGGTGGTCAGCAGCATCCATGCCGACAGGCGGTCGGCCACCAGCGCGATGCCCAGCCGCGACGGCCAGTCGCCGAGCAGGTAGACGTTGATGTCACCGCCTGCGGTCGACGCGAACAGCAGGCCCACTGCCAGTGCCAGCGCCGACAGTGCGGTCCAGGCCACCGCGCGCTGCACCCTGGGGCCATAGCGGCGGTGTTCGACGAACAGCGACAGCGCGGCACCCAGCAGCGGAATCAGGATCGGCAGGATCACCAGGTGGTTCATGCGCGGTCCTCGCCCTGGCGCGGCGGCATGCGTTCATCCTGCAGGTCGTCATCCGGCTCGTGGGCGTCCACGTGGTCGCTGTGGTTGTCACTGCGGCTGCGCATCGCCAGCACGATGCTTACGGCGGTCATCGCGAAGGCGATCACGATGGCGGTCAGCACCAGCGCCTGCGGCAGCGGATCGGTGTAGTTGCCGAGGTGGCTGTCCACGCCCTCCTGCAGCACCGGCGCCTTGCCCAGCACCACGCGGCCGCCGGCGAAGATCAGCAGGTTGGTGGCGTAGGACAGGAAGGTCATGCCGAGGATCACATCGAAGCTGCGCGCACGCAGCAGCAGGTAGATGCCGATGGCGGTCAGCACGCCGATTGCGGTAGCCAGGGCCAGTTCCATCAGTGCATCTCCCCGGTGCGTGCCGAACGACGTTGCAGGTCGATCTCGCCCTTGCGCGCGGTGCGGGTACGAGAGGGTTTCACGGTGGCCATCATCGACAGCATCAGCATCGCGCCACCGAACACCACCAGATAGACGCCGATATCGAAGCCGATCGCGCTGGCCAGCGGCACGTCGCCGATCAACGGCAGGTGCAGGTCGAGGTGGCCGCTGGTCAGGAACGGCACGCCGAACAGCATCGAAGCGCTGCCGCTGAGGATGGCGATCAGCAGGCCCATGCCGATGCAGCGGATGTAGTCGAAGCCGAAGCGCGATTCCACCGATGCGGTGCCCTGGATCACGTACTGGATCAGCAGCGGCACCGCCAGCACCAGGCCGGCGATGAAGCCACCGCCGGGCGCATTGTGGCCGCGCAGGAACAGGAAGATCGACACGGTCAGGGTCAGCGGGAACATGATCTGCGCCAGGTCGGCCGGCACCGGCAGCTTGATCGGCGGGCCGGGCATGATCTGCTCCGGTGCCATCCGCGTGCGCCGCAGCAGGGCATGGACCACCAGCGCGGCGATGCCGAACACGGTGATCTCGCCGAAGGTATCGAAGCCGCGGAAGTCGACCAGGATCACGTTGACCACGTTCTGGCCATAGGCCTCGGGCAGGGCGCGGGCGAGCAGCTCGCCGGCCATCGTGTTCGGCGGCAGTGTCATCGCGGAATAGGCCAGCGCGCCAAGCCCGGCGCCGGCGATGATCGCGATCACCGCGTCACGGCGCTTGCGCCAGCGCGGCCGTTCCGGCCCGGACTGCGCGGGCAGGTAGTTCATGCCCAGCAGCATCAGCACCAGGGTCACCATCTCCACCAGCAGCTGGGTCAGGGCCAGGTCGGGCGCGGACAGGAACACGAAGGTCAGCGCCACCATCAGGCCGACGCCACCGACCAGCAGCACCGCCAGCAGGCGCTGCTTGTAGACGCGCAGGGTGGCGACCGCGCAGGCCATCATCACCAGCCACAGTGCCCAGCCCAGCAGCGGAATCGGCTGCGGTGCGGTCCAGTTCGGGGAGGCCGGGTTGGCCACGAATGGCGCCGCGGCGACCACGATTGCCACCAGCACCAGGCCCAGCAGCATGCGCTGCAGGCTGCCATTGGCGATGCCGTTGGTCAGGCGCATGGCCAGCGCGGAAACCGCATCCAGCTGCGCATGGAAGACGTTGCGGCCGGTGCTGACGTTGGTTACGCCGTGCAGGTTGATCAGCTTGCGCAACCCAAAGTACAGCGCCACGCCCCCGACCACGCCGATCGCACTCATCGCCAGCGGCAGGTTGAAGCCGTGCCATACCGCCAGGCTGTACTCGGGCATGGCATTGCCGAGGATCGAGGCCGCGGCGGCATGCAGCACCGGCGCCACGGTCAACGCCGGCGCCACGCCCACCGCAATGCAGATCACCACCAGCAGTTCCACCGGCACCTTCATCCAGCGCGGCGGCTCATGCGGCACGCGGTCGAGCTCGTGCGGGCCGGGGCCGAAGAAGGTGTCGTGCACGAAGCGCAGGCTGTAGGCCACGCCGAACACACCGGCCAGCAGCGCGGCGATCGATACGGCTGCGCGCATGATGCCCGGGCCGCCCGCGGTAATGGCTTCGGCGAACAGCATTTCCTTGGACAGGAAACCGTTGAGCAACGGGATGCCGGCCATCGCCAGCGAGGCGATGATCGCCAGCGCGCTGGTGAACGGCATCAGCCTGCGCAGGCCGCCCAGCTTGCGCATGTCACGGGTGCCGGTCTCATGGTCGATGATGCCGGCGGCCATGAACAGCGAGGCCTTGAAGGTGGCGTGGTTGAGGATGTGGAACACGCCGGCCACCACCGCCATCGGCGTGGACAGGCCGAACAGCAGGGTGATCAGGCCCAGGTGGGAAATGGTCGAGTACGCCAGCAGGCCTTTCAGGTCGTGCTGGAAGATCGCATTCCAGGCACCGATCAGCAGGGTCAGCGCGCCGACGCCGCTGACCGTGTAGAAGAACAGGTCGCTGCCGGCCAGTGCCGGATGCAGCCGCGCCAGCAGGAATACGCCGGCCTTCACCATGGTGGCCGAGTGCAGGTAGGCCGAGACCGGGGTCGGCGCCGCCATCGCGTGCGGCAGCCAGAAGTGGAACGGGAACTGCGCGCTCTTGGTGAAGATGCCGGCCAGCACCAGGAACAGGGCGTAGGGGTACAGCGCGCTGGCGCGGATCTGCTCGCCGGCGGCCAGTACCACGTCCAGGTCGAAGCTGCCGACGATGCGGCCGATCAGCAGCACGCCACCGAGCAGGGCCAGGCCACCGCCGCCGGTGATGACCAGCGCCATGCGAGCGCCTTCGCGGGCGTCCTGGCGGTGCGACCAGAAGCCGATCAGCAGGAACGAGCTGATGCTGGTCATTTCCCAGAAGATCATCAGCAACAGCAGGTTGCCCGACAGCACCATGCCCAGCATGGCGCCCATGAACAGCAGCAGGTAGCAGTAGAAGCGGTGCGCGTTGTCCTGCTGGCTCAGGTAGTAGCGCGCATACAGCACCACCAGCGCACCGATGCCCAGCACCAGCCCGGCGAACATCCAGGCCAGCCCATCCAGGCGCAGGGTGAAGTCCAGGCCGATCTGCGGCAGCCAGGGCACCAGGGTGCGGACCACCTGGCCATCGAGTACCGACGGGGTCAGCCAAGCGAGGATGGCCAGCCCGCCCAACGGCGCCAGCGCCGCCAGCCAGGCAGCAGTCGAGCGCGAACTACGGGGGAAGGCCGCAACAGCCGCTGCCATCAGGAACGGCAGGGCCAGCAGCAGGGGCAGGCTGGGGAGCATGCAGGGAATCCATGATTCACGAGCAGGTCAGGGAGAATAACAGGCTGCGAAATGTCGCCGAAACCCATCGAACAGCGATCAATTGCATGTAACGTTCGCTGATTCATTTTTTCTGCGGCGCAACATTACCTTCCTGCATCACTTCCCGGGTTGCCCTCGGGGACACCCTACGCCCACGCAGGGAGACCGCAGGCCCTGTCGCACAGGGGCTGCCGTCGACGGGCGGGCGATGGGGAGCGGATCACCGGCGCAGGCTGGCAGGGCTCCCGTGGACTACGGGTGACGGAATCCGCCCGTTCAGGAAACGACGACCGCTGTCGCCTCCCGACAGGTCAATAGCGCCAGTCGAGCTTGCGGTAGAACTTGGCCATCACCCAGGCCGGCCCGATCAGCAGGTAGGTCAGGTCGGTCAGGAAGCTGGGCTTGCGGCCCTCGAACGTGTGGCCGATGAACTGCGCGATCCAGGCCACCACGAACACGCCCACTGCCAGCCAGCGCAGGGCTTGGATGCCGATCTCGGCCTCCAGCAGCCGGCACAGGCAGCCGAACACGAAGAACTGGATGAGCATGCCGATGCCCAGCGGGCGCGACAGCTTGTTGTAGAAGCACCAGGCGCTGAACATCGCGAACGCCGACCAGATGCCGTACTGGAACCAGGTGATCAGCGGCGGCAGGCACCACAGCAGGGCCACCACCGACCACAGGATCGCCGGGACCGCCACCACGTGGATGCGCTGGTTGATCACATTGCGGTGGTCGTCGGAGTAGCTGGCGAAATAGCGGTCGATCGGCCGCGCAAGCTCGGTGGAGGTCTGCATGCGGCCAGCATACTCCCGCCGGAGCCGTCAGTAGAGCCAGGCCATGCCTGGCTGCAGGCTTGCGGGGTTTTGCCGGCCAGCCGCCGGCACTACCGCATTCAGAACGCCCCCCGGCCTTTCCGGCGGGGGGCGCAGGCGGATCAGTCGACGCTGATCCCGGCCAGGCGCTGCAGCGCCTCGGCGTACTTGGCGCGGGTGCGCTCGATGATCTCGGCCGGGATGGCCGGGCCCGGGGCGGTCTTGCCCCAGTCCAGCGTCTCCAGGTAATCACGTACGAACTGCTTGTCGTAGCTCGGCGGGCTGGTGCCCACTTCGTACTCGTCGGCCGGCCAGTAACGCGAGGAATCCGGCGTCAGCATCTCGTCCATGATGTACAGGCGGCCATCGGCGTCGGTACCGAACTCGAACTTGGTATCGGCCAGGATGATGCCGCGCTCGCGGGCGTAGTCTGCGGCGAACTTGTAGATGCGCAGGGTGGCGTCGCGCACGCGCTCGGCCAGGTCCGCGCCGACCTGCTTCACCATCGCATCGAAGTCGATGTTCTCGTCATGGTCGCCGACGGCGGCCTTGGTCGAGGGGGTGAAGATCGGCTCGGGCAGCTGTTCGGCCTGGCGCAGGCCGTCGGGCAGGTCGATGCCGCTGACCTTGCCGGTGCGCTGGTAGTCCTTCCAGCCGCTGCCGATCAGGTAGCCGCGGGCGATCGCTTCCACCGGCACCGGCTTCAGCTTGCGGGTGACCACTGCGCGCTTGGCGTACAGGGCCGGGTCCACGCCTTCGGGCAGCACGCTGGCCACGTCGATGCCGGTCAGGTGGTTGGGCATCAGGTGCGCGGTCTTGGCGAACCAGAAGTTGGAGACCTGGCAGAGCATCTCGCCCTTGCCCGGGATCGGGTCGGGCAGGACCACGTCGAACGCCGACAGGCGATCGGTGGCCACCATCAGCAGGTACTCGCCCGGCGGGGTTCCGGCTGGCAGCCGCTCGCGCGGGATATCGAACACATCACGCACCTTGCCGCGATGGCGCAAGGGCAGGCCGGGGAGATCGGATTGCAACAGCGTGGTTGGCACGGGCACTCCTGGGGCGTTGTCGATACGGCTGCTGCCCAACGGACCCGGCGGGCCCGCTGACCAGCGGGCGGCCTAGTGTAAAGCGGTCCGGGCCCGCTGTGACGTAAAATGAGCGTCCATTTCGTCGGTCGACCCCGGAGCGCCATGCGCTGGTACGGAAAACTGCTCGGATTCATCGCCGGCGCCCTGCTGTTCCGGCCCAATCCGCTGTTCGGCGCGGTAGTCGGCCTGTTGATCGGCCACGCCTTCGACTCGGACTGGTTCCGCCTGAACAAGGAGAACCCGTACCGGGAGCTGGGGCTGACCTCCGAAGCCACCGATGCCGAGGTCGAGCGCGCCTACCGCAAGCTGATCTCGCAGTACCACCCCGACAAGCTCGGCGGCGCCGCCCCCGAGCTGCAGCAGCAGGCCGAGCAGAAGTCGCGGCGGATCAATGCCGCCTACGACCGCATCAAGACCCTGCGCAAGCGCTGATTCCAGAGTCCCGCCTGCGGGCGGGAGAACCTTTTCCCCGTTCCGAAGGCCCCGGCCATGTCCAACTGCCTCATCGCCCCGTCCATCCTGTCCGCCAACTTCGCCCGCCTCGGCGAGGAAGTCGACAACGTCCTTGCCGCCGGCGCGGACTGGGTCCACTTCGACGTGATGGACAACCACTACGTGCCGAACCTGACCATCGGCCCGATGGTCTGCCAGGCGCTGCGCAAGCACGGCGTCACCGCGCCGATCGACGTGCACCTGATGGTCGAGCCGGTGGACCGCATCATCCCGGACTTCGCCGAGGCCGGTGCCACCTACATCAGCTTCCACCCGGAAGCGAGCCGCCACGTGCACCGCACCATCCAGCTGATCCGCTCGCTGGGCTGCAAGCCGGGCATCGTGCTCAATCCGGCCACCCCGGTGGACATCCTCGACTGGGTACTGGATGACCTGGACCTGGTGCTGCTGATGTCGGTAAACCCGGGCTTCGGCGGCCAGGCCTTCATTCCCTCGGCGCTGGACAAGCTGAAAGTGGTGCGCAAGATGATCGATGCCAGCGGCAAGGACATCCGCCTGGAGATCGACGGCGGCGTGAAGGCCGACAACATCGGCGAGATCGCCGCCGCCGGCGCCGACACCTTCGTCGCTGGTTCGGCCATCTTCAACGCCAAGACCAGCTACCAGGACGTGATCGCGCAGATGCGCGCCAACGTCGCTGCGGCGCGGGGCTGAGCCATGAGCACGGTGGCCGTGTTGAACATCCGCCCGGCCACCGTTGCCGATGCCGGCCTGATCCTGCATTTCATCCGAGAGCTGGCCATCTACGAGAGGGCCGAGCATTCGGTGCAGACCGACGAGATCGGCATCGCCGAAAGCCTGTTCGGTGCCGATGCCACGGCGCGCGCGCTGATCTGCGAAGCCGACGGCCAGGCCATTGGTTACGCCGTGTACTTCTACAACTACTCGACCTGGCTGGGCCGCAAGGGCATCTACCTGGAAGACCTGTATGTCAGCCAGGAAAAGCGTGGTGTGGGCGCCGGCAAGGCGCTGCTGAAGTACATCGCACGCCAGGCCGTGGCCGAGGGTTGCGGTCGTTTCGAATGGTCGGTGCTGGACTGGAATACCCCGGCCATCGAGTTCTACACCGCCGCCGGCGCCACGCCGCAGGACGAGTGGACGGTGTATCGGTTGCAGGGCCAGGCGCTGCACGATTTCGCCAACGGTTGAGGCGAGTGCATCCACGCATGGCGTGGATCTACCCACCGGGTGGGTGCGAACCGCAGGCTAGTGGGTGTGAACCGCAACCCGGTGGGTGCGAACCTCGGTTCGCACTCCCAGCGCACCCCAAAAAAAAGCCACGCCAATCACTGGCGTGGCCTCGCTGCATGCGTGGGAGGCTGATCCTGCCTCCATCCATCGTCCCTGCTATGGCCTTCCATTCTCCAGCAGCTGAATGACACCTGCGTGACATTCACTGCGGACAAACAGCGCATTGCTAGCCTGTGCCGCCCCCTCCTGGAAGCTCCGCATGACCGCACCGCGCTGGCGCCTGATCCTCAATGGCAAATCCGCAGGCAACGAGGAACTGCGCGAGGCTGTCGGCCATTGGCGCGGGCAGGGCGTGCAGCTGGAGGTGCGGGTGACCTGGGAGGACGGTGACGCCGAGCGCTACGTCGCTGAGGCCATCGATCACGGCGTGGACGTGATCGTTGCCGCCGGTGGTGACGGCACGCTCAGCGCGGTGGCCGAAACCCTGGCACATCGCGAGGAAGCGGCGGATGCGTTGCCCTCGCTGGCGCTGATCCCGCTGGGGACCGCCAACGACTTCGCCACGGCTGCGGGTATTCCGACCGAGCCGAAGGCCGCTTTTGCGTTGATCGGACAGGCCACGCCGCATGCCATCGATCTGCTGCGCGTGGATGCCGATGGCACGCCCTGGTGGTGCGCGAATCTCGCCAGCGGTGGCTTCGGCACGCAGGTGACGGTGGAGACCGATGCCGGCTTGAAGAAGATGCTGGGCGGGCTGGCCTACGTGATCACCGGTATCGCCAAGCTGGGGCGGATCGAGCCGATCCATGCACGCCTGTCGGGTCCGGATTTCGCGTGGGAAGGCGACTTCATCGCGCTCGGCATCGGCAATGGCCGGCAGGCCGGCGGTGGCCAGCAGTTGTGCCCGCAGGCACTGATCGACGATGGGCTGCTGGATGTAACCGTACTTCCGGAGCTGGAGGGTGAAGTCACCGCTACGCTTGGCCAGATGCTGAAGTCCGGCACCCAGGCCGCGCTGGAACAGCTGGCGACGCGCGCGCGCCTGCCGTGGCTGCAGGTGGAATCCGAGCGCCCGTTGACGCTCAACCTGGACGGTGAACCGGTGCAGGCCCACCAGTTCCGCATCGCGTGCGTGCCGGGCAGGGTGAGGATGCATCTGCCGGCCGACTGCCCGTTGCTTGCCGGGGCCTCTGCTGCGAACGCCCCGGCGTAGCGCCGGTCTCTGCGCACGCCCCGGGCGTCCTGTGGTTCAGTTTCATAGGGTTCCCCTCCCGTCCAAGCTGCGATACAGTCAGGGGGTGTCCAGCCTGACGACCCCGCATACCCTTTCTTCCGCACGCCGTTGGTGGCGATGGTGGCCTGTTGCCGTCGTCCGTCCCCATAACGCTGTGTCCCGGAAGGAAAGTCGTCTTGAACTCGCACGCTCAGTTTCTGCTGCAGGCCGCTGAAGGCCACACCCATATTCCCGTCGTCCGTGAAGTGCTGTCCGACCTGGACACGCCGCTTTCGGTCTATCTGAAGCTCGCCGACGGCCCCAATACCTACCTGTTTGAATCCGTCGAAGGCGGCGAGCGCTTTGGTCGTTACTCGATCATTGGCCTGCCGGCGCGCCGCGTGTACGCCTTCCATGGCCACACGCTGACCGTGCGCGAAGACGGCCAGGTGGTGGACACCCGCGAGGTGGCCGACCCGTTCGCCGAAGTCGAGGCGCTGCGCAGCGCCCACTCGGTGCCCAAGCTGGACGGCCTGCCGGGCTTCACCGGCGGCCTGGTCGGCTGGTTCGGCTTCGAGTGCATCGGCTACATCGAACCGCGCCTGGCACCGCCGGCCGGTCGCGACGAACTGGGCACGCCGGACATCCTGCTGCTGGACTCCAACGAGCTGGCGGTGTTCGACAACCTCAAGGGCCGGCTGTACCTGATCGTGCATGCCGACCCGCGTGTCGAGGGTGCGTTCGAACAGGCGCAGGCGCGCCTGGATGCACTGACCGCGAAGCTGCGTGCACCGGGCGCCGGCTATCCGGCGCCGCTCAACAGTGACGTGCTGGACGAGTCCGATTTTGTTTCCGGGTTTACCCGCGAAGGCTTCGTCGATGCGGTCCAGCGCAGCAAGGAATACATCCGTGCCGGCGACATCTTCCAGGTGGTGCTCAGCCAGCGCCTGAGCGTGCCGTTCAAGGCGCGCCCGGTGGATGTGTACCGTGCGCTGCGTGCACTGAACCCGTCGCCCTACATGTATTTCCTCGATGTCGGCGACCTGCAGGTGGTCGGTTCCTCGCCGGAAATCCTGGTGCGCTTGCAGGACGGCGAAGTCACCGTGCGTCCGATCGCCGGCACCCGTCCGCGCGGTGCCACGCCCGAGCTGGATCAGGCGCTGGAAGCCGAACTGCTGGCCGATCCGAAGGAACGCGCCGAGCACCTGATGCTGATCGACCTCGGCCGCAACGACGCCGGCCGCGTATCGAAGGCCGGCACCGTGGAAGTGGGCGAGCAGTTCGTGATCGAACGTTACAGCCACGTCATGCACATCGTCAGCGAAGTGAGCGGGCAGCTGCAGCCGGGCCTGAGCTATGCCGACGTGCTGCGTGCCACCTTCCCGGCGGGTACGGTCAGCGGCGCGCCGAAGATCCGCGCGCTGGAAGTGATCCGTGAGCTGGAACCGATCAAGCGCAATGTCTACGCCGGCAGCATCGGCTACATCGGCTGGCATGGCGATGCCGATACCGCGATCGCGATCCGCACCGCGGTGATCAAGGATGGCCGCCTGTATGTGCAGGCCGGCGCCGGCATCGTCTACGACTCGGACCCGGACAAGGAATGGGACGAGACGATGAACAAGGGCCGCGCGCTGTTCCGCGCCGTCGCCCAGGCCGCCAAGGGCCTGTGATTCTCCCCGTGCCGTGGCCTGCGCCGCGGCACCCTCCGCTGTTCCCAATCAAGACAAGGAGTACCGCATGAAGCTGCTGAGCGCATTGCTGTGGTCGTCACTGCTGGCCACGATGGCCCCGTCTGCGTGGGCGCAGGCCAACACCATTCCCTCGCAGCCGCATCTGCTGGTGAAGGGGGAGGCGCGCCGCGTGGTGATGCCGGACCGGTTCGGCCTGCAGTTGAACATCGAAGAGACCGACATGGACGCCGACGCGGCGCGGCGCCGCGTGCAGGACAACGTTGCCCGCGCGCTGGCGCTGTTCAAGCAGAACAAGGCGGTGGAGGGCAGCGTGCGTGCGGACAACCTGCGGATCGGCCCGGCGACGCGCTACGAGCAGAACCGGCAGGTCTTCATCGGCACCCGCGTGTCGCGCCAGCTGCGTGCCAGTTTCGCCAGCGTGAAGGCGATGCAGGACGTGCTGGGCGCGCTGAAGGCCAACGAGAACGTGCAGGTCAGCAGCGTGGCCCCGACCTACTCGGGTGAAGTGGCACTGCGCCGCGAGCTCAAGGGCGAGGCGGCAGCCCAGACCCGCGACTCCGCGCAGGGCCTGGCCAAGGCCTACGGCACCCAGCTGCGCGGTCTGTACAGCATTTCCGACGTGGCGCCGAACTTCGCCTATGGCATCCAGGCGGGCAGTTGGCCCAGCAGTGGGGATCTGGTGACGCCGCCCTCGCCGCCCGCGCCCGAGGCACCGATGAACAGCATCGAGACCACGGGCTCCCGCCTGCGCGAGTCGGTGGAAGCCGGCCCCATCACCTACACCGAAAACGTATACGCCATTTTCCTGATAAGCGACGGAACCTGACCATGTTGTGGATGATCGACAACTACGACAGCTTCACCTACAACCTCGTGCAGTACTTGCAGACGCTGGGCGCCGAGGTGAAGGTGGTGCGCAACGATGCGATGAGCGTGGACGAGATCGCCGCGCAGAAGCCCGAGCGCATCGTCATCTCGCCTGGCCCCTGCACGCCCAACGAAGCGGGAGTGTCGCTGGAACTTATCCAGCGCCTCGGCCCAACCACGCCGATCCTCGGCGTGTGCCTGGGCCACCAGGGCATCGGCCAGGTCTATGGCGGCACGGTCATCCGTGCCGGCAACATCATGCACGGCAAGACCTCGCCGATCCGCCATGAAGGCAAGGGCGTGTTCGCCGGCCTGCCGGACCGCTACCAGGCCACCCGCTACCACTCGCTGGTGGTGGACAAGAACAGCCTGCCCGACGCGCTGGAAGTGACCGCCTGGACCGAGAACGACGACGGCTCGATCGAAGAGATCATGGGCCTGCGCCACCGCCAGTTCCCGGTGGAAGGCGTGCAGTTCCATCCCGAATCCATCCTCACCGAACACGGCCACGCCCTGCTGCGCAATTTCCTGCAGCGCCCGGCGGCCTGATCCAAGGAGCATTCCCATGAGCTTCTCCCCCCAGGAAGCCCTGCAACGCACCATCGAGCACCGCGAAATCTTCTTCGACGAGATGGTCGACCTGATGCGGCAGATCATGCGCGGCGACGTGTCGCCGATGATGACCGCCGCCATCCTCACCGGCCTGCGCGTGAAGAAGGAAACCATCGACGAGATTGCCGCTGCGGCCACGGTCATGCGTGAATTCGCGCTGGCGGTGCCGGTGGCCGATACCACCCACCTGGTCGACATCGTCGGCACCGGTGGCGATGGTTCGCACACCTTCAACATCTCCACCTGCGCGATGTTCGTCGCCGCCGCGGCCGGTGCGCGCGTGGCCAAGCACGGCAACCGCAGCGTGTCGTCCAAGTCCGGCAGCGCCGATGCAGTCGAAGCGCTGGGCGCGGCCATCGAGCTGCAGCCGGCGCAGGTGGCCGCGGCCATCGAACAGACCGGCATCGGCTTCATGTTCGCGCCGATCCATCACCCGTCGATGAAGGTGGTCGCGCCGGTACGCCGCGAGATGGGCGTGCGCACCATCTTCAACATCCTCGGCCCGCTGACCAATCCGGCCAGCGCGCCGTCGGTGCTGATGGGCGTGTTCCATCCCGATCTGGTGGGCATCCAGGCGCGGGTGCTGCGCGAGCTGGGCACCGAGCGCGCCATGGTGGTCTGGGGCCGCGACAACATGGACGAGATCTCGCTGGGTGCCGGCACCCTGGTAGGCGAGCTGCGTGATGGCAAGGTACGCGAGTACGAGATCCACCCGGAAGACTTCGGCATCGCCATGTCGGCCAGCCGCAACCTGCGCGTGGAGAGCCCGGAGCAGTCCATCGCGATGCTGCGCGCGGTGCTGGACAACGAGCCCGGCCCGGCGCTGGACATCGTGGCGCTCAATGCCGGCGCCGCCCTGTACGTGGCCGGCGTGGCCAGCGACATCGGCGACGGCCTGGCCCGCGCCCGTGCCGCCATTGCCAATGGCAGTGCCCGCCAGCGCCTGCAGCAGTATGTGGAGACCACCCGCGCGCTGGTTGCCTGAGCGCGCGGTTCAGACTGACCCCCTCGATGGCCGATAATGGCCGTCCTCACCGCCCCCGCATTGAACCGACGACGATGAGCGACATCCTGCAGACGATCCTGGCCCGCAAGGCCGAAGAAGTGGCCCAGCGCCGCGCCCAGCGCCCGCTCGAGGAGCTGCAGGCCGCTCTGGCCAGCGCCCCGCCGGTACGTGGCTTCGTGCGCGCGCTGCAGGCGGCGGTGGCCAACGGCGACCCGGCGGTGATCGCCGAGGTGAAGAAGGCCAGCCCCTCCAAGGGCGTCATCCGCCCGGACTTTCGCCCGGCCGACATTGCCGTCAGCTATGAGTTCGGTGGCGCCAGCTGCCTGTCGGTGCTGACCGACGTCGACTTCTTCCAGGGCGCCGACGCCTACCTGCAGCAGGCGCGCGAAGCCTGCACGCTGCCGGTGCTGCGCAAGGACTTCGTCATCGACGCCTACCAGGTGTACGAGGCACGCGTGCTGGGCGCCGACTGCATCCTGCTGATCGTGGCGGCGCTGGACGACACCCAGCTGGCCACGCTGTCCGAACTGGCGCTGTCGCTGGGCATGGACGTGCTGGTGGAAGTGCACGACATCGACGAGCTGGAGCGCGCACTGCAGGTGCCGGCGCCGATGATCGGCATCAACAACCGCAACCTGCGCACCTTCGAGGTGTCGCTGCAGACCACGCTGGACATGCAGAACGCCGTGCCGCGTGACCGCCTGCTGGTCACCGAGAGCGGCATCCTCGGCCCGCAGGACGTGGCGCTGATGCGCGACGCCGGCATCCATGCGTTCCTGGTCGGCGAAGCCTTCATGCGCGTGGAAGAGCCGGGCGAGGGCCTGCGTCAGCTATTCTTCGCGGCATGACAACGCACTATCCAACGCCGCGCGGGGATGCGCCGCTGGTGGTCTTCGACTTCGACCACACCCTCTACGACGGCGATTCGGGCACCCATCTGTTCGCCTCGCTGATCAAGCGCAATCCGTTGCGCATGCTGGCGGCGCTGCTGGTCACGCCGATCGCCGGGCCGATGGTGGCGATGCTGCCGACCCGTCGTGCTGGCATTTCGGTCTATGTGTGGATCGGCAGCTTCGGCCTGCATCGCGCGCGTGACTTCAACAAGGTGATTGACGCCTATGTGCTGCGCAACGAGGCACAGATGCGCGCCAAGCTGCTGCCGCAGGCGCTGCAGGTGTTCGCTGCGCACCGCGCCAAGGGCGACCGTGTGGTGGTTGCCACCGGTGCGCCGCCGGAGCTGGCGCGCGCGATCCTGGCTTTCGTCGCCCACCAGGACGTGCCGGTGATCGGCACCGAGGTCGGCCCGCGGCTGGGCGGTGTCGGCCCGACCCGCCACTGCCACAACGAAGAGAAGATGCGCATGCTGCGCGAGCGCGGCTATGGCGACATCGACATCGCGTACTCCGACAGCACCGCCGATCTGCCGCTGCTGCTGGCCGCCAAGGCGCCAGTGGTGGTGAACCCGAAGCCGGGGCGGGTGGACTTCTTCCGCCGCGTGCTGCCGGCCGGCACCCGCATCCTCAACTGGGGTTGCGTGGACCGCGGTGGCGACAAGGCCTGACCCCATCGCACGATGACCGATCCGCCGGGCATGGCCCGGCGCTACCAGAGCGGAAAGGGTAGCGCCGGGCCATGCCCGACGAGCGGTCAGCGGTACAGGTACCCGTACACCGCATGGCCGATCTGGAACAGGCTGATGCCCAGTACCAGCACGCCGACGGCCACCAGCACCCAGCGCTCCTTCAGGCGCTTCACCAGCAGTGCGGCCACCGGTGCGGCCATCATGCCGCCGATCAGCAGGCCGGCCACGATCTGCAGGTGATGCAGCCCCATCGACAGCAGGAACGTTGCCGAAACCGTCAGGGTGACCACGAACTCGGCCGCATTCACCGTGCCGATGGTGGTGCGTGCCTGGCCGCCGCGTGCGAGCAGGGTGGAGGTGGCCACCGGCCCCCAGCCGCCCCCGCCGCTGGCATCCAGGAAGCCGGCCACGAAGCCCAGCACGGGCACCCGCTTGACCTCGCCCTTGGGCATCAGGCGGCCGGCGGCACGTGCCAGGATGATGATGGCCAGCACCAGCAGGTAGAGATAGATGAGCGGGCGGATCAGCTCGCCGGGCAGCTGGGTCAGGCCGTAGGCACCCACGGCACCGCCTACTGCGCCGGGCAGCGCCAGGCGCAGGAACAAGCGCTTATCGACATTGCCGGCGACCAGATGCGACACGCCGGAGGCGCCAGTGGTGAAGACCTCGGCGGTGTGGATGGCGGCGCTGGCCTGCGCGGGCGGAATGCCCATGGCCAGCATCACCGACGACGACACCAGGCCGAACGCCATGCCCAGTGCGCCGTCGACCAGCTGGGCGCCGAGGCCGATGAGGATGAACCACCAGAATGCGCTGCTCAGTTCCATGTACCGAGCCTAGCGCGCGAAGGAGTGCGGACCAAGGTCCGCACCCACCGGGTGCTCAACGGTCAACGGGTGCCGTACAGCACCACGGTCTTGCCGCGGGCATGCAGCAGGCCGTCGGTCTGCAGCTTCTTCAGCACGCGGCCGGCCATTTCACGCGAGCAGCCCACCAGGCGTGCCAGCTCCTGGCGGGAGACGCGCAGCTGGCTGCCCTGTGGATGGCTCATCGCCTCCGGTTCCTGCGCCAGGTCGTGCAGGGTGCGCACGATCCGGTCGGTAACGTCCAGGAATGCCAGGCGGCTGGCCTTGCGGCTGGTGTCGAGCAGGCGCTTGGAGATCTGCTGTCCCAGCGCGTACAGCAGGCGCGGGGCATCGGCCGACAGCGGGCCGAGGAACAGCTGGTGCAGGCGCTCGTAGCTGATTTCAGCCAGCTCGCAGGCGGTACGGGTCCGCAGGATCACCTCGCGGCGGTCCGATTCAACGAACAGGCCCATCTCGCCGACGAACTCGCCGGCACCGAAGTAGCCCAGCACAAGCTCGCGATCGTCATCTTCCTCGGCCATGATCGAAACCGAGCCGCTGATGACGTAATACAGGGTTCCCGCCGGGTCACCGGGTCGGAAGACGTCGGTACGGGTGGGATATCGCCGCCTGTGGCTGTGCGCCAGGAAACGATCGATTGTGGCGATATCCAGGGCCAGTGGACTGCTAGCTAGGCGCACGGTTGACACGATAGGGGCGCTCCCTCTGCGCATGAACGGATTCACGGGGTCGATAGCGGAGCTTAACCAGCGCAATTGTTAAGGGCAAACAGTGTGCCAGAACTCTTGCGTCTTCACGTTCCCCCCGAGGGCAGTTTGCCCCATAATTCCTCCTTTCCCTTCTTACACAGGAATCGACCGCCGTGGTCAAGCCGTTGCCTCGCCTGAGGCTGCAGGGTTTCAACAACCTCACCAAGGCGCTGAGCTTCAACATCTATGACGTGTGTTACGCGCGCACCGAAGAGGAGCGTCAGCGTTACATTGAATACATCGATGAAGAGTACAACGCCGACAGGCTGACTCAAATCTTGACCGATGTCGCCGAGATCATCGGCGCCAACATCCTGAACGTGGCCCGCCAGGACTACGACCCGCAGGGTGCCTCGGTGACCATCCTGATCTCCGAAGAACCGGTGATCGATAAGAAGCAGGCCGGCAAGGAGCTGATCTCCGACGCCGTGGTCGCGCACATGGACAAGAGCCACATCACCGTCCATACCTACCCGGAAACCCATCCGCAGGAAGGCATCGCGACGTTCCGCGCGGACATCGACGTGGCCACCTGTGGCGTCATTTCGCCGCTGAAGGCCCTGAACTACCTGATCGAGAGCCTGGAATCGGACATCGTGATCATGGACTACCGTGTCCGTGGCTTCACCCGCGATGTGAAGGGCAAGAAGCACTATATCGATCACAAGATCAACTCGATCCAGAACTTCCTGGCCAAGAACATCAAGTCGCGTTACGAGATGTTCGACGTCAACGTCTACCAGGAAAACATCTTCCACACGAAGATGCACCTGAAGGACTTCGACCTGGACCAGTACCTGTTCGAGGAAAAGGCCAAGAACCTGTCGTTCAAGGAACGCATGAAGATCGAAGCGCTGCTCAAGCGCGAGATCGAAGAGCTGTTCCACGGCCGGAACCTGTCCGAGTAAGCCCCATGCGCGATGCCTGCAGGCATCGCCGCCCAGGCGGGACGACCCGCCCCGTGGAACTGGTGTCGCGCGCGATATGGTTCCACGGTGATGTACCGACCCACGGCCCGGTGTGAAAACACCGGGCCGTTTCGTTTTTCTCAAAAAAGGTAAGGAGCCCCCACCCATGCCCTGGATTTACCTGCTGCTGGCCGGCCTGTTCGAGATCGGTTTCGCCCTCGGAATGAAGTACTCCGAAGGCTTCAGCAAACCCCTGCCCACCGTTGCCACGGTGGTGTCCGCCCTGATCAGCCTGTACCTGATGAGCCAGGCGATGAAGAGCATCCCGGTCGGCACCGCCTATGCGATCTGGACCGGCATCGGCGCCATGGGCGTGGCGGTGCTGGGCATCTATCTGTTCAACGACAGTGCGTCGCCGGCCCGCCTGGCCTGCGTGGGCCTGATCGTGGCCGGCGTGATCGGCCTGAAGCTGGTCTCGCCGAACTAAGGCGGCCCGACGGCCCGACCAACGGTCGGACCCCACCACCGGGCCCCACCGCACCTCCTGGTAGGCCCGCACCGTTGGTGCGGGCAAACCCATCAAATGCGGTACGCGATGGCCTTCATCACCTTGGAAGCCAGCGCCATCGCGCCCGGGATCGGGAACGGCAGGCGGCGTGCGCCGGCCTGCTCGGCGTGCTCCGCATGGCGGGCTTCGTCTTCCTTCATCACCTCGATGACCGCACGGCTGCGCAGGTCGCCGGCCGGCAGATCGACCAGATGCTCGTCCAGGTGGGCTTCCACCTGGCGCTCGGTTTCGACCACGAAGCCCAGGTTCCAGCCGTCGCCGCGCAGCCCGGCCAGGGTGCCGATGGTGTAGCTGCCCGCGTACCACAGCGGATTGAACAGGCTGGGGCGGCTGTCCAGTTCACCCAGCCGGGTCGCGCACCAGGCCAGGTGATCGGTCTCTTCCTGGGCCGCCTCCAGCAGGTGTTCACGGGTGGCCGGGTCGCGGGCCACGGCCGCCTGGCCGAAGTACAGGCCCTGTGCGCAGACCTCGCCGACATGGTTGATCCGCATGAGGCCCGCCGCATGTCGGCGCTCGGCGTTGTCCATGCCCGGCTCGCCGGTGTCCGCAGCCGGGTAGGGGCGGGCCGCCGGTGGGTTGCCGAACACCGTGTCCAGGGCGCGCTGCGCTTCGGTCAGCAGGTGGTCCAGCGGGGTGGTCTGGCGGAGCACGGTCATGGCGGTACGTGGCGGGGCGGAAGACCCGCCGATTCTCGCCCGCCCCCGTCCCCCTGCCAACCCGGGGCAGGGCCAGCTTGCACCGGGGGCTTGACCTGCGTACAATCCCGCCTCTTACGCTTCACCTTTCACAACGCGTGGCAGAGTTCCGGCGAGTCGTTCGCCGCAATGAGCCCGACCTAACCTAGAGTTCTTCATGAGCACTTTCACTGCCAAGAACGAGACCGTCCAGCGCGACTGGTACCTCGTCGACGCCGAGGGCAAGACCCTGGGCCGTCTCGCCACCGAGCTGGCCCGCCGTCTGCGCGGCAAGCACAAGCCGGTCTACACCCCCCACGTTGATACCGGCGACTACCTGGTCGTCATCAATGCAGAAAAGATTGCCGTCACCGGCAAGAAGCTGCAGGACAAGATGTATCACCGTTTCACCGGCTACATCGGCAACCTGAAGACCGAGTCCCTGGCCCAGGCGCTGGAGCGCCACCCGGAGCGCGTGATCGAGATCGCCGTCAAGGGCATGCTGCCGAAGGGCCCGCTGGGTCGCCAGATGTACCGCAAGCTCAAGGTCTACGCCGGCACTGAGCATCCGCACGCCGCACAGCAGCCGCAGGTTCTGGATATCTAATCATGGCTATCACTCAAAACTACGGCACTGGCCGCCGCAAGTCCTCCACCGCTCGCGTGTTCCTGCGCAAGGGTTCGGGCAACATCACCGTCAATGGTCGTCCGCTGGACGAGTTCTTCGGTCGTGAGACCGCGCGCATGATCGTGCGCCAGCCGCTCGAGCTGACCAAGAACACCGAAAGCTTCGACATCCTGGTCACCGCCGCTGGCGGCGGCACCACCGGCCAGGCCGGTGCGATCCGTCTGGGCATCGCCCGTGCTCTGGTCGAGTACGACGAAACCCTGAAGTCCGAGCTGCGCAAGGCTGGCTTCATGACCCGTGACGCCCGTGAAGTCGAGCGTAAGAAGGTCGGTCTGCACAAGGCCCGCCGCGCCACCCAGTTCTCCAAGCGCTGATTTACCGCGCCTGGTTGGGCTCCTCCGGGAGCCCGCTGGTTGGAAAAGCAAAAGCCCGGCTTTGGCCGGGCTTTTGTCGTTTCGGGGTCATGCATTTCCAGGTTGCCGGCCAGCGGACGGCACTACCCGGGGCGTCGCATGTCAGCAGGGTGGGATCGTGCAGAAAAGGATCCGACCCCGGGCTCCTCTCTGGAGAAGAGCCCCCTTGTTGCTCAAGGGGGCGCGCCGACAGGCGCGGGGATAAGGTGGAATGCGCGACCAAATTAAAAGCAAAAGGCCAGATCTTTCGACCTGGCCTTTTGCTTTTAATTTGGCTGCCCCGGATGGATTCGAACCACCGAATGCCTGAGTCAGAGTCAGGTGCCTTACCGCTTGGCGACGGGGCAAAACGTGCAACTATTTTCTCACTTTTCACACTGAAAAACAACTTGATTTTCAGTGTGGTGGCTATGGGTGGACTCGAACCACCGACCCCAGCATTATGAGTGCTGTGCTCTAACCGGCTGAGCTACATAGCCTTGGTGAGCCCGCTATTCTGCGGATGTGTATCGCCCCTGTCAACACTTTTGTGCCGTGCTTGTGGGCCGACAGAGGGCATGGGATAGTCCCGACCAGTAGATTTTTTAGGAGTCCGCATCGTGATCGATCCGGACGGCTATCGACCGAACGTCGGCATCGTGCTGATGCGGCAGGATGGTCAGGTGTTCTGGGCACGACGCGTGCGCCGGGATGGCTGGCAGTTCCCGCAGGGTGGCATGAATACCGACGAGACGCCTGTCGAGGCCATGTATCGTGAACTGCAGGAAGAGACCGGCCTGCTGCCTGAGCATGTGGAAGTGCTCGGGGCGACGCCCGGTTGGTTGCGCTACAAGCTGCCGGCGCGGGCCATCCGCCGCAACGAGCGGCAGGTCTGCATCGGCCAGAAGCAGGTCTGGTTCCTGCTGCGCCTGACCGGCGACGAATCCCACGTGACGCTGGACCACACCGACTCGCCCGAGTTCGACCACTGGCGCTGGGTGGACTTCTGGTACCCGGTGGAGCACGTGGTGATGTTCAAACGCGGCGTCTATGCGCGTGCCCTGCGACACCTGGCGCCACTGGCGCGCGGCGTGGCCGGACAGGGCGTCACCGCCATGCCCAAGAGCGCCGCCGAGGCCTGGATGCCGGGGCACACGGCCGGGCACGACCGCCCGCGCAAGCGCCCGCGCACCCGGGGCTACTGGCCGAAGAAGGCCACGGGCGACGGCCCGACCAGCTGACCGGCTGACCGGCTGAACGGTATCGAGAATGGTTCAGGTCTCTGATTGACAACCATTCTCGTTTCCATTGGAATAGCCAACAGGCCGCTTCTGGCCTGTCAGCCCGGTTCCCGCCTGTGTACGTCTGCATCTGCAACGGAGTCACCGACCACCAGATCCGCGAAGCCGCCACCCACGGCGTCAGCACGGTGGCCGAACTGACCATGCGTACAGGCTGTGGTGCCACCTGCGGTTCCTGCCTGGACATGGCCGGCGACCTGCTGGCCAAGGCACGTGCGACCCACGATCTGCCGCTGCCGGTATTGGGCCTGGCCCAGGTTGCCTGATCGCCTTTTCGCGGCGCGTTGACGCCGCGCTTTCGCATCCTTCATGTGCGGCCGCGCAGGCCAATGCGCACGATTCGCGTTCCTTCACGACCGCACGCAAGGCGTTAAAGTGCCTGCGTTTTCAGCGTGCAGGAGCACCCCCATGAAGGGCGACACCAAGGTCATCGAATTCCTCAACAAGGTCCTCTACAACGAGCTGACCGCGATCAACCAGTACTTCCTGCACGCCAAGATGCTGAAGAACTGGGGCATCAAGGAGCTGGCCGAACACGAGTACAAGGAATCGATCGACGAGATGAAGCATGCCGACATGCTTGCCGACCGCATCCTGTTCCTTGAAGGCCTGCCGAACTTCCAGGCGCTGGGCAAGCTGCGCATCGGCGAGAACCCGACCGAGATCCTGCAGTGCGACCTGTCGCTGGAACGCGATGGCGTGGTCACCCTGCGCGAGGCCGTGGCCTATTCCGATTCGGTTGGCGACTACGTCAGCCGCCAGCTGTTCGTGAAGATCCTCGACTCGGAAGAAGAGCACATCGACTGGCTGGAAACCCAGCTGGACCTGATCGAGCGCATCGGCGAGCCGAAGTACCTGCTCAGCAAGCTGGAAGAGTGAGTCAGCTGCCCTGGCCGGCGCGATGCTGTGCCAGGTAGCCCGTCAGCGCCACGCGCGCGCGGGCAAATTCCGCAACCAGCAGCGCCACTGCCACGGCGGGGCGCTGCAGGCTGCCGCTGCGGGCTTCATGCTCGATCCGCTGCGCGATCGCCGACAGCGACGACGCGCCCACGTTCGCACTCGATGATTTCAGGCTGTGCGCAACGGCCTGCAAGCGCGGCTCATCGCCGTTCTGCGCGGCCAGCTGCAACTGCTGCACCATCGCCGGCGCATCTTCAAGAAAGACCATGACGATCTGGGTGGCAGCGTCGCCGATCACCCCGTGCAGTTCATCCAGCACGTCGCGGTCGAGCACCGGTTTCGGCAGAGCCCCGACGCGGCTGTCATCGCCTTGTAGCGCCGAGCCCTGCTCGGTTGGCAGGACCCGACGGGCCACGTGTGTGTCGCCATCGAGCATGCTCGATGCTGCGACAACGCGCGATCGCTGCACCCAACGCTGCAGCAGCGCATGCAGCGTGGCGCGCGCGATCGGCTTGGACAGGTAATCGTCCATGCCCGCCTGCAGGCAGCGCTCGCGGTCACCGGCCATGGCATTGGCGGTCATTGCGATGATCGGCAGGCGCGCACGCCCGGTCTCCGCTTCTTCGGCGCGCCAACGGCGCGTGGCGGCGTAGCCGTCCAGCACTGGCATCTGGCAATCCATCAACACGATGTCCACGTCGCCTTCGCGGAGCGCGGTCAGTGCCTGCTCGCCATCGGCGGCGTTGCGCACCTCGCACTGGAACACCCGCAGCAGCTGTTCGGCCACCATCCTGTTGACCGTATTGTCCTCCACCAGCAGCACACGCAGATGCAACGGTGGCAGCGTGGCAGCCGGTTGCTCGTTGTCCGCGCTGGCCAGCAGCGCAGCGGGGCGGGCGTGGGCAACCGGTGCAGCCAGCAGTGCATGCAGGGCCGCATCGTCGAAGTGCGGGGGCAGCTGGCGCTGGCGCGGGCGTTGCGGAAGTGCGCCCTCCTGCAGCCAGAGCACCTGCAGTGCATCGTCGTCACCGCGATCACCCAGCGCCAGCTGCAGCGTAGCCTCACCGTTGCGGCGTGCGCGGGCATCGACCAGCAACCATGCCGGTGCCGGTTGTCCGGGCCGCGCAGGAGCGCGCAGGCGCTCGACCACGGCATCCAGCTGCGCCAGCACCTGCACCTGCAGCCCATGGTGGGCGGCGATGCGCTCGATGCGTGCCTGCAGCGTTGCATCGGCACTGAACAGCAGCAGCGGCGCCGGCGCGCGCGCCATCGCCGGCAGGTCGCCAGGGACCTTCAGCAGCGGGATCTCGAACCAGAATGTCGCGCCCTGGCCGGGCGTGGACTGCACGCCGATATGCCCGTGCATCAGGTCGATGATGCGCTTGCAGATGGCCAGGCCCAGACCGGTGCCGCCATAGATGCGGGTGGTGGATGCGTCGGCCTGGCTGAAGGACTGGAACAGGCGCGCCTGCAGCGCGTCGTCGATGCCGATGCCGGTATCGATGATCTCGAAGCGCAGCTGGTGCTGCGCGGCACCTTCGCCCAGGCGCAGCACGCGCAGCTGCACCTGGCCGCGGGCGGTGAACTTGATGGCGTTGGCCAGCAGGTTGCTCAGCACCTGGCGCAGGCGCACCGGGTCGCCGCGCACCGGCAGGCGCACCGATGGATCCAGTTGCAGGCCCAGGGCCAGGCCCTTGGCGTCTGCGGCCCGCTGCATCAGCTGCACCACGCCATCGAGCAGGTCGCGCAGGTTGAAGCTGGTGATCTCCAGTTCCAGCGCCTGCGCTTCCAGCCGGGAGTAGTCGAGGATGTCGTCGACGATGCGCAGCAGCTGCTGCGAGCTGGCCGAGGCGGTAGCCAGCATCTGCCGCTGGTCTTCGCCCAGCGGTCCGCGCGCGATCAGCTCCAGCATGGGCAGGATGCCGTTGAGCGGGGTGCGGATCTCGTGGCTCATCGTGGCCAGGAACTCGCCCTTGGCCAGTACGGCCGCCTCGGCGGCCTGCTTGGCCTGCAGCAGCTGTTGTTCCAGCTGCCCCTGGCGTTCGGTGGTATGGCGAAGCTGGTCGCGTTCGGCGGCCAGCGCACTGTAAGTGCGCTGCAGCTGCGCCAGCGCAAGGTTGCGCGCGCGCAGGCGCAGTCCCAGCAGCAACGCGATGGCGGCCGCAGCAAGGGCAACCAGCAGCACGCCCCACAGCGGCACGTCAGAGCACCGCGTTGTGGAAGTCGAAGTTCAGATCGCTGCCGGCCGACTGCACCATGTTGCCCTGGATGTAGTCGACGCCGCCGACCCACATCGCTGCTGCAGCCTGCGGATCCTCGATCTGCTGGCCGATGATCTGCAGCCCGGCGGCATGGGCCTGTTCGATCGCCTTGCGCAGTTCCTCGCGCGTGGACGGATTGGCATGGCTGCTGGAGAAGCGCGCGGCCATGCGCACGAACGACAGCGGCAGCTGGGTCAGCAGTGCATCGGCCTCGCCGCTGGGTTCGAACTGGCTCAGGCAGAAGCGGACCCCGGCACTGGCCATGCGCTGGCAGAACTGCTGCAGCGGCACGGTGTGGATCAGTGCGTCGGGCAGGCGCACGTCGATCACCAGGGCGCCGCCGGGCAGGTCACGCTGCTGCAGTGATTCCAGCAGCCAGTCGGCGAAGGCATCGCGCTGCAGGGTACGCAGCGACTGCGAGACGAACAGGTTCAGCGGCTGCGTCGCGTGCCGGTACAGATCCAGCAGGCCCAGTGCGTGGTCCATCACCTGCTGGTCGAGGTCGGCGATGCGCCCGGCGGCTTCCGCAGCCGGGATCACCTGGCCAGCCGCCAGCACCGTGCCATCGGTCTGGCGCAGGCGCAGCAGCAGCTGGTACTGCGCGGTGTTGCCCCCTGCCACGGCGACGATCGGCTGGTAGGCCAGTTCCAGCTGGCCTTCCAGCAGCGCCAGGTGTTCCTGTTCGGTGACCGCCTGGCGATGCACGTGGCCCGCCACGCCGGCGCTGAGCAGGCGTGCCTGCAGGGTGGTGCGCTCAACCGCTTCCAGCGCACTGTTGGCATCCTCGAAACCGGGCGACAGCGGCGCATAGCCGACCACGCCGCGCAGGTGCACGGATTCGTCGTCGCGGATCACGAAGGCGCGTGCCGACAGCTGCTCGCGCAGGGTGGCGGCGATGCCTTCGAGGGCGTCTTCGTCGGCGTTGCGGGCCAGCAGCAGGAAGCTGTTGTCGTTCAGGCGCGCAAGCAGGTGCGGATGGCCGGCCTCGGCCAGGCGCTGGCCGGCCTGCACCATCAGCCGTTCAAACGCGGCGTAGCCATAGCGTTCGCGCAGGCCCAGCGCACTGGCCACTTCGATGAAGAACACCCCGCCGTGATCGCGGTGGGCGAGTGCGGTGTTGAGCTGCTGCAGCACGTGGTGGCGCGTCGGCAGGCCGGTTTCCGGATTGCTGGTGGCCGGTGCGCCGGTGGCGCCCGGCAGGGTCGCGGCCTGCGCACGTGCACGGCGGATGCGGTTGGCCACCGCTGCGATCAGGTGGCGGGGCCGGATCGGCTTGCTCAGGTAGTCGTCGGCGCCGCTGTCGAGCACCTCGAACTGCCGTTCCGGATCCGGATCGCCACTGAGGAACACGATCGGCAGCAGCTGCAGGCCAGGCTGCTGGCGGATCAGCGCGGTCAGGCGCATGCCATCCAGCCCCGGCAGGTGCAGGTCCATCAGGATCAGGTCGGGGCGGTGCTCCTTGATCGCCTGCAGCGCGGCATCGGCATCGCTGTGCACGATCGCCTGCATGCCGGCGCCGTGCAGCACGCTCTGCGCGAACAGCGCCTGGGCGCGATCGTCTTCCACGATCAGCACGCGGTAGGGCGAGTCCGATGGCGGTGGGGCCAGATCGTTGTTGCCGGCTTCGGCCAGTGCGATCGGGCCGGGCAGCGGCGGCGGTGCGCCGTTGCCCGGCGCCGGGGCATCGGTCGCGATGGGCGGCGGGGTCGCAACCGTCGGTGCGGCCACAGCGGGGCTTGCCGCCTCGGGCGCCCAGCGCTGCCAATGATCGGCCGGAGGGGTTTCAGCGCGTCCCGGGCGGGCGCCCGCGGGGGATTCGTTTGCGGCCATCGGTGCTCCTGGTGTTCGCGTCCATTATGCGACAAGCCCGGTGCTCAACCGGTACCGGTGTGCCCCGGCGGTGCTGCCGATGCACCGCGCGCCAGCCAGCGCACGCCCTTCCACAGTGCGCGCCAGACCAGCCATACCAGCAGTGCGCCGGCCAGGCTGCAGGCAAGCACCACGATCAGGGCGATCCACGGGTGCGCCAGCGCCAGCGCCAGTCCACCGATCACCACGGTGTCTTCGGCCGCAGAGGCGACCCAGTTGCTGGCCGGTTCCGGCGAGGTGTTGAGCAGGGCGCGGGTACCGGCCTTCAGGCCATGGCTGGCCAGGGCGACGCCGGCACCGGCGGCGAGCGCACCGGTGCCCAGCTGGCCATCCGGCGACAGCGTGGCCGCCGCGAGGAATGCGCCGGCGGGTACGCGCGCGAGCGTCTGCACAAGGTCCCAGACCGAGTCCACGCCGGGGATCTTGTCGGCGAAGAACTCGGCGACGGCCAGCGCCGCCGATGTGCCCAGCACCCACCATGATTCAGTGGCCTGCAGGGCGGGGGGCAGGTCGACCCAGCCGAGCAGGCCGGCCAGGCCGACACCGAACACGGTGAGGTAGACGCGGATGCCGGCCAGCCAGGCCAGCAGGATGCCGATCACGAACAGGTGGGCTTCGGTCATGGCGGTGCTCCGGCGACGGAACTGTGCAGGGGGCCACACTATCGACGATGGCGTGCCTGAACGCCACAGACCGTGGCCGGCCACTGCGCAGGAAACCCACCCGTCCTGTCATACACTAGCCCGTCGTTTGCCACAGGGGCCGTACCGGTGTCGCCCTTGCGATACCCCGGAAACCACCCATGACCAACCGTCCTCCCATGCGCGTGCAGGTTCGCCTGCCCGGCTCGCCGCAACCGCCTGCCGACCGCCGCCGCCTGCTGGTGCTCGGCGGCATCTGGCTGCTGAGCCTGGTGCTGGCGGTGCTCGGCGGCTGCTGGATGGCCACGCCGCGCGATGCCCAGGGCCAGCGCCTGCAGGCCGCCGAGAAGCGTGCCGAGACGCTGCAGGCGCAGCTGACCGAACTGCGCCAGAAGCAGGCCACGCTGGAAGCCTCCGACCGCATCAGCCGCGCCGCCAACACCGAGGTGCAATCCTCGCTGGCCGAGCGCGATGAGGAAATCGCCGGCCTGCGCGCCGACGTCGCCTTCTATGAGCGCCTGGTCGGTTCGACCAGCCAGCGCAAGGGCCTGAATACCCACTCGATCGAGTTCAGCCCGGGAGCAGCCGGCACCTGGCAGTACACCGCCGTGCTGACCCAGAACCTCAACCGCGGTGCCATCAGCCAGGGGCAGATGCGCTTCACCGTGGAAGGTGTGAAGAACGGCAAGCTGGCCACGATCAGCTGGGATGATCTGCACCAGCGCAGCAAGGTGCCGGGACAGGATTACTCGTTCCGGTACTTCCAGCAGCTCACCGGCAGCGTGATGCTGCCGGCTGACTTCACCCCGCAACGCGTGCGGGTGACATTGGGGAGTGGTACGGGGGGTACCACCCAGGTATTCGACTGGAAACAGGCCGGTGCGCCGGCCAGCAAAGGGGAGTAGGCAGATGTTCGGAAGCAGCAAATCCAACCGTGAAGGCCAGCTGGTGGTGGATGCCCTGATCGGCAACCAGGTGGTGATCCGCGGTGATGTGGAATTCAGCGGGGGCCTGTATGTGGAAGGCCGCATCCACGGCAAGGTGATCGCCGCCGAAGGCGCCAGTGGCGCGACCCTGACGGTCGCCGAGCATGGCGTGATCGAGGGTGAGATCCGCGCCCAGGTGGTGGTCATCAGTGGCCGCCTGGACGGCGATGTGCACGCCACCGAGAAGGTCGAGCTGACCCCGAGCGCACGGGTCAATGGCAACGTCCATTACCAGGTGGTGGAGATGAATGCGGGCGCCCAGCTGAACGGCCGCCTGATCCACGCGAGCGCGCCGATGGCGGCCCTGCCGGCGCCGGAAGGCGACGACGCCAATGATGGCAAGGGCGACACCGCCGCACGCCGCAAGCTGGCCGAGGCGATGGCTTGAAAGCCATCGCCGGCACCCCCATGCTGACACCATGAGCACGCTAGTCTCCCTGCCCGGCGCCACCCAGGTTGCCGCGCCCGATTACCAGTCGCTGGAGCGCCCGCTGAACTTCACCGAGTCAGCGGCCGCCAAGGTCAAATCCCTGATCCAGGAAGAGGGCAACCCCGACCTGGCCCTGCGCGTGTACATCGAGGGAGGTGGCTGTTCGGGCTTCCAGTATGGGTTCGAGTTCGACGAGAACCGTGCCGAAGACGACCTGGCGGTACAGACCAGCGGGGTGACCCTGCTGGTCGACCCGCTGAGCCTGCAGTACCTGATGGGCGCCGAGGTGGATTACACCGAAAGCCTGACCGGTGCCCAGTTCGTGATCCGCAACCCGAACGCGAAGACCACCTGCGGCTGCGGCAGCAGCTTCAGCATGTAGGCAGGGCGCGGGGCCCGCCCCCCTGCGCGACAAGGTGTGTGGAGCAAGCTCCACCCCCATAGCTGGTTTGCGCAAAGTCTGCGGCTTGCCACCCGCATCGATTGACGGCACGCTTGCCGGATGCCCAATACTCCTTCGCCGCTTTCCGGTTTCGCCTTCGTTGGCGAACCGCTGGAGCGCGCCGATGCCCTGCGCGAAGATGCCGATGCACTGGCGCGCCTGTGGCCGGGCGCGCGTATTCTCGTGCTGGATCAGGACGGCAGCGCCTTCACCAGCGATGACGATCAGCCGCTGGCACTGACCGGCGCCGACATCGGTGGCGGCCCGGGTGCCGCGATCTTCCTCGGCCTGCGCGGGGAGCAGGCGTGGTTCTCGGTTGAAGCCGCCAACGTCACCATCAGCGCACCACGCCGGCTTGATCTGCGCCAGGCCGCATTGCTGTGGTCGATGGCCGATGCGACCGCTTTCAGCTATGCCCGCGGCATGTCGTACTGGCACTCGCGTACCCGCTTCTGCGGCGTGTGCGGCGGTGCCGTGGCGTTTGCCCGTGGTGGCTTCGTCGGCCGCTGCGGGCAGTGCGCCACCGAGCATTACCCGCGTGTCGACCCGGCGGTTATCGTGGCAGTGGAGAACCAGGGCCGCTTGCTGCTGGGCCGGCAGTCGAACTGGGCGCCGCGCCGCTACTCGGTGCTGGCCGGCTTCGTCGAACCTGGCGAGACCTTCGAGCAGACCGTGGTGCGCGAAGTCCATGAGGAAAGCAAAGTGCGGGTGACCGCCTGCCAGTACCTCGGCTCGCAGCCGTGGCCGTTTCCCGGCGCGTTGATGGTCGGGTTCCGTGCACAGGCGCAGGACGACCTGCCGACCGTGGATGGCGAGCTGGAGGATGCGCGCTGGTTCAGTGCTGAAGAGGTCGGCGCTGCGCTGGCACGCGATGTGGAGGACGATGGCCAGGGCATCCGCCTGTCGCCGCCGATCTCGATTTCGCGGGGCCTGATCGAACACTGGTACCGCCAGCACAAGGGCTGAACCCGGCCGGCTGCGGCGCCTGTATTGCCGCCACCTGAACACGGCCCGGGTTACAGTGCGGCTCATCGCGGAGGGCGCCGCTGCGACAGGTAAGGTAGCGGCGCCGAGCGTTCTGTTTCGTAGGGAGACCTGCCATGTTCACCACTCTGGCTGCCGTGCTGGTGGCACTGGCCCTGGGCCACGTTGCCCCGGCCGCTGCGGCCTCGCTGCGCCGTTTCGACGGTTTCCGGCGATGGCTGGGCTGGCTGGACGCGCATGGCGGCAGGGCCTGGCAGGGCGTGGCAGGCGTCGCGCTGGCGCTGTTGCCGCCGTTGCTGCTGATGGGCGTGGTGGCGTGGCTGCTGCGCGGAGTGCTGTTCGGCCTGCCATCGCTGCTGCTGGGCGTGGCGGTGCTGGCCTGGTGCTGGGGGCCACGCGACCTGGATCGTGATATCGAAGCGATCATCGACGCGGACGACGCCGCGACGCGGCAGGCCGCCGCGCGCAACCTGCAGGCCGCCGGTGGCAGCCTGCGCGAGGATGTGCCGTCGCTGGTCGAGGCGACTGTGCTCAATGCGCTGCGCCGCTGGTTCGCGGTGCTGTTCTGGTTCCTGCTGCTGGGCCCGGCCGGTGCGCTGGGTTACCGGCTGCTGGCGCTGATGGCGGAGAGCCCGATGCGTGCACGCGTGCCGGTGGAGCCGCTGGCGTTGGCGCAGCGCCTGTTGGGATGGATCGAGTGGCCGGTGGCGCAGCTGATGGCGTTTTCGATGGCGCTGGTGGGCAACTTCGATACGGCGTGGAAGGCCTGGCGCCAGGCCCATGGCGAACGCCTGGCGGGCGGCATCGGTTTCCTCGGCGCGGTGGCGCGGGCCAGTGTCAACGCTGAGCTGCGCGAGGATGCGCACGATTACACCGAGGCCGGGTTGCTGCCGGTGTGGCAGCGGCTGCCGGACCTGCGTGATGCGATGAGCCTGGTGTGGCGGATGCTGCTGCTGTGGCTGGCGATCCTCGCCCTGCTGGTGATTGCAGGCTGGGTGACGTAGTTGCTTTGCAGGGCTTGCAGCCCTGCACCTGCAGAGGCCAACGCCAAAGCCAAAGCCAAAGCCAAAGCGGCTCTGGGTTGCTGAGGGTTGGGCGGGGCGGTGTGGGGCTGCAGGACACGCCGTAAACCCGTCCCTGGGGGCTCGATGGCGCCATCCATGGCGCCAACGGTCCTGCAGCCCCACACCGCCCCACCCCCGACAGTTCCCGGTGACGGTGGGTCAACTGCGACTGCCGGTGGGTGTCGACCTTGGTCGACACGGTAGATCCACGCCATGCGTGGATGCGGAGCGAAGCGATCCGCTTTCGCTTTTGATCTTCTTTTTCTTTTCCGTGGTGGACGCACACGGAAACTGTCCGTGGCCGGGCGGTGTGGGCTGTGCAGGGGTGTCTGCGGCATGGATGCCGCGGACAAGCCCCCATGGATGGGTTTACGGCGTCCCCTGCGCAGCCCACACCGCCCGGCCAGATCCCGTATCAATGCACTCGCCCACCACGAGGGGCTGCGCCGTTGGCTGGAAACCTAGATCGGTGCCAGTGCGGTGAACGGTGCCCACGGCAGGTTGCGCAGCAGCGCATACCCGGGCAGCACCCAGAGCCAGAACGTGGGATTGGCCAGCACCCGCATCAGCGGGTCGAGCACGCGCGGCCGGATGCCGGCGACGTTCAGCAGCATCAGCAGCAGGAAGGGCACGCTGATGACCAGCAGCGGGTTCATCGCCATCGCGCCGGGCAGGTCGAAATGGACCAGTGAATAGAGGCAGCGGGTGCTGCCGCAGCCCGGGCAGTACAGGCCGGTCAGCGCGTACAGCGGGCAGCTCGGCAAAGGATTGCCGGCGACATACGGATTGACGTTGCGCAGCACCACCGCGGCACCTGCGGCCAGGCCGGTGGCGGCCAGCAGCGGTGCCCAGCGGGCGAGTCGGGAGCGGGCGGGAAGTGCGGACATTGCAGCAACGGATCCGGCGCGGACGCCGGATCCGTCCACGCGGATCAGTAGCCGCCGTTGCTCATCGCACCCATGCCGCCGAGAGCGACGATCAGGATGCCGTACAGCACGCCGACCACGACGGCGGCGATGGCCGACCAGATCGCCCACTTCTTGGCCTTGGCGGCGGAGTCCTGGGCACCGGCGATGTCGCCAGCGGCCAGCTTGCCGTTGACCTGGGCGGCATAGACGATCGACACGATGCCTGCCGGCAGGCAGCAGAACAGGGTGCTCAGGATGGCCCAGACCAGATTGTTCGGGACCTGCGGAGTGGCGGTGTTCATGGGTTCAAGCTCCTTGATGGGTGGTGGTGGTGAATCATTGGTCGGAAAGAGCGCCCAGTACGGCCAAGCCGCCGAACAGCCCGAACCACAACAGCAACAGGACCGGCAGGGCCACGGCCGAAGCCACCGCCCACCAGCCTGCCTTGCGCGACGCGCTGTAGGCCCCCGGCAGGTCGCCGGCGGCGCGGCGGCCATCGACCTGGGAGGCATAGACGATCGACACCACGCCCAACGGCAGGCAGCAGAACAGCGTCGTCAGGATCGCCCAGACCAGATGGTTGGGAATGTAGACCGGACGGCTGAGCGGTGGCGGTTGATTCAAAGCGAGACTCCGTTCCTTGGTGGCCGGCCCCTGGTGCATTGGCCGAACCTCCCCCCTGTGGGTGCGTAATCTACCTCAACCCGCGCTGCATGTATGCGGTTACAGCCAGATACTGGCGTGTATGGCCATTGATTTGACGCATCTGACAGGCCTGTGTGATGAAACAGAGGCCGTCTTCCCAGGGGGATGGGGCTGTCGTTTGGACGCTTTACCCGCGGCCCTGCGGTCGATCAGGCGTGATCACCACGCAGGACCCGCACCTGGGCCTCCAGCACCGGGGCGCTGGTGGTGTGGCCATCCACGGCCGGCGCTGCCACCACCTCGACCGTGGCGCGGAAACGGCGCGGCACGCGCATGCGGCCAAGGCGGCTGTCGCGGCGGCTCCACATGCTCGACCACATGCCGCGCAGCGCCATCGGCACCACCGGAACCGGCCGCCGCTCGAGGATCTTCTCGACGCCGGACTTGAACGGCGCCATCTGCCCGTCGCGGGTCAGCGCGCCCTCGGGGAAGATGCAGACCAGTTCGCCTTCGGCCAACGCGGCGTCGATCTCATCGAACGCGCGTTGCATCAGCGCCGGGTCTTCGCGCGCCCCGGCAATCGGGATCGCCTTGGCGGTCCGGAAGATCCAGCGCATCACCGGGATATTGAAGATCTTGTAGTACATGACGAAGCGCACCGGGCGCGGGATGGTCGCCGACAGGATCAGCGCGTCCATGTAGCTGACGTGGTTGCAGACCAGCAATGCGGCGCCTTCGTCCGGCACGTTGGCCTCGATGCCGTGCGGGCGCAGCCGGTACAGGGTGCGCACCATCAGCCAGCTGAGGAAGCGCATCAGGAATTCGGGGACGATGGTGAAGATGTAGATCGCCACCAGTGCGTTGGCGATGGCCAGCGCCAGGAACTGCTGGGGAATGGTCCAGTGCAGCAGCTTGTGCGCGGCCAGCGACAGCAGCGCCGCAGCGACGATGAAGCCCGAGTTCTGGATGTTCAGTGCGGCGAACACGCGCGACATCTGCGCCTTCGGCGTGCGGCTCTGGATCAGTGCGAACAGCGGTACCACGAAGATGCCGGTGAACAGGCCGATGCCGATCAGGTCGATGACGATGCGGAGGCTGCCGGGCTGCTGCAGGAACGGCCCGATGGTCAGGCCGTGCACCGTCGCTTCGCCGCTGCGGGCGAAGTACAGGTCGAGCAGGAATGCGGTCATGCCGAACGCGCCCAGCGGTACCAGGCCGATTTCCACCGTACGGGCTGACAGCTTCTCGCACAACAGCGAGCCGACGCCGGTGCCGACCGAGAACAGGGCCAGCGCGAAGATGTACAGGGTCGGCTGGCCGCCCAGGTTGGTCACCGCGTAGGCCGGCAGCTGCGAGGTCAGCACGGTGCCGACGAACCAGAACCAGGACACGCCCAGGATCGAGTTGCGTACGGCCTTCTGCTGGCGCGCCATGCGCAGTACCGCCAGCGATTCCGGCAACGGGTTCCAGTTGATCTTCAGGTTCGGGTCGCCGGCATCGACCTTGGGGATCAGGCGGGCGGCGATGTTGCCGCAGATCGCCAGGGCGATGATCGCGCACGCAGCCACCACCGTGCCGTGGCTGCCGGCCACGGTGAACACCAGGCCGCCGACGATCATGCCGGAGAGGATCGACATCGAGGTGCCCATCTCGACCAGGCCATTGCCACCGGTCAGCTCTTCGGGCCTGAGCACCGACGGCAGCACCGAATACTTCACCGGGCCGAACAGGGTCGACTGCATGCCGGTACAGAACAGTGCGACCAGCAGCACCGGCAGGCTCTGGGTGAGGAAGCCGGTGGCCGCCAGCGACATGATCACGATCTCCATGCTGGTGGTGATCACGATCAGCCGCGATTTCTCCAGTTTGTCGGCGATCTGCCCGGCCAGCGCCGAGAACAGGAAATACGGCAGGATGAAGATGGCCGGCGCCAGCGTGGCGTACAGCCCCAGTTCCTCCTCCGGCACGGCCATGAACAGCAACATGCTGATGATCGCCTGCCGGTACACGTTGTCGTTGAAGGCACCGAGCGCCTGGACCACGAAGAACGGCAGGAAACGGCGCTGGCGCAGCAGGGCGAACTGGTTGTGACCGGACATGGAACCTCCTTGACCGGCGCAGCCTAGCATTCCTGCCTATCCGCTGTGGGTGCGGACCTGTGGGTGCGGACCGTTGGTCCGCACACTTTGAAAGGTGTCAGACGATATCGTCGACCACGCCGCCATCCACGCGCAGCGCTGCACCCGAGGTCGCCGAGGCCTGCGTCGAGGCCAGGTACACCACCATGTTGGCCACTTCCTCGACCGTGGCAGTACGCTGGATCACCGAGGACGGCCGGTGCGCCATCACGAACTCGCGGCCGATCTGCTCCAGCGGCTTGCCACTGCGCCGGCGTTCATCCTCGAACATCGCCGCGAATCCATCGGACAGGGTCGGGCCGGGAAGTACCGCGTTGACGGTGACGCCACTGCCGGCCACGCGCTTGGCCAGGCCGCGCGACAACGACAGCTGCGCGGTCTTGCTGACCCCGTAATGGATCATGTCGGCGGGGATGTTGCGCGCCGACTCGGAGGAAATGAACAGCACGCGGCCCCAGCCGGCATTGACCATCGCCGGCAGCAGCGCACGCGACAGGCGCACGCCGGACATCACGTTGGTCTGCCAGTAGCGCTCCCAGGTCGCGTCATCGGTTTCGAAGAAATCCTGTGGGCCGAAGATGCCGGCGTTGTTGACCAGGATGTCGACCTTGGGCAGGCCGGCCAGCAGTGTTTCGACACCTGCTGCATCGGAAAGATCGGCAGCGACACCCAGCACGTCGGCACCCGGCACGGTGGCGAGCAGGTGGCGCCGGGCGCGCTCGACGCTGTCGGTGCTGCGGCCGTTGAGAATGACGCGCGCACCTGCGGCGGCCAGGCCCTGGGCAATCGCAAGGCCGATGCCGGCGGTGGAGGCGGTGACCAGCGCGGCACGGCCGCTGAGTTCGATTTTCATGGCGATGATCCGGAGCGGGGGATTGCCCAGTATCCGCGTGGCCGCGTGATCGAACTGCAGCGCTGGATGCAACGCGCCGTTGCACACGGTGCAGCGGATCCACGCCATGCACGGATGGCGTGCCAGATTCAGCGGTGAGGGATCAGGCCAGGCTGGTCACCGCTTCATTGGCCGCTGCCCGCACCTTCGGCAGCAGCCGCAGCACCAGCGCCATCTGCGTGCGGATCAACTGCAGCTTCGGCGGCATCGCCTCGTCGATCTGCTCCAGCTCGGCGGCTACCGCACGGTCAGCGTCGTTGTCGTCCTCGCTGACCGGTTGCCGCGCGGTCAGGGCCATCGCCAGCTGCTGCAGCGCCTTGCGCACGCGCTCACCGGCTGCCAATGCCAGCGGGTCGCCAGCATAGCTGTCCACCTGGTCGCGATGCGCGCCCAGCGCCGACAGATGGCCGAGCAGCGTGTTGGACAGCGCCAGGAAATGGAAGCCGGCATCCAGATTGCGGCGCACATGGCCGGGTTCGCGCAGCATGTTCGACAGTGCGGTGGACAGCGCGGCATCGGCGTTGTGCATGTCGCGCCGCGCGATGCGGTAGGCCAGGTCGTCGCGCATGCCGCTGCGGTACTGGCCCAGCACCGAATCCAGGTAGCGAGCCGCAGTGTCCAGCACGCGTGCCAGGACGAGATGCAGCTGCCGGCCCTGCCAGTCAGGCAGGATCAGGAATGCGGCCGCCGCTGCGATCGCGCAACCCAGCACCGTATCGACCATGCGCGGCACGATCAGCACGAAGCCATCGCCGATCAGGTTGAAGCAGGTCAGTGCCATCACCGTGATCGCCGCCGACGCCACCAGGTAGCGGTCGGTGCGGGTGAAGAAGAACAGCAGCGCAGAGAACAGGGCGATCAGCAGCTGCACGTGCAGCTGCGGGAACAGCTGCAGCAGCGCCCAGGTCAGCACCAGGCCGGCCAGCGTGCCGACGATGCGCTGCGCCAGGCGCTGGCGGGTGGCGCCGAAGTTGGGCCGGCACACGAACACGATGGTCAGCAGCACCCACGAGCCGTTCTGTGCATTGAACAGGCGGATCGCTGCAAAGCCGGCGATCAGCGCCAGCGCCATGCGCAGTCCGTGGCGGAACAGCACCGAGCCGGGCGTAAGCTGCTGGCGGATGCGCACGCCCATCTCGCGCAGGGTGTGCGGGTTGCTGTCGCGCAGGCGGGTATCGACGTTGTCCAGGCTGGCCTCGGAGCGCTCGGCGTCCAGCAGCCGGCGCTCGATGCTGCGCAGGTTGTGCACCAGCAGGTCCAGCGAGCCCAGCAGGCGCTGCCATTGCGGCCGCTGCTGGTCGCGCAGGTAGGCCAGCGCATCGGCCAGGTCGCGCCCGGCCTGCTGGTTGCTTTCGCCGTATACGAACGGACGGCGCAGGCGGATCGCCTCGCCCAGGCGGGCACAGGCCTGTCCCTGCAGGTCGAGCAGGCGCTGGCAGCGGTACAGCACGTCGCTGTGGAAGAACGCATCGACCAGCGCGCCGTACGGGTAATGCGAGGAACTGGCGCGCTCGTGGAAATCCTGCGCCATGTAGTACAGGCGCAGATACAGGCCGGAATTGACGCCCGGCCGGCCGGAGCGGCCGAAGCGGGCCAGGATTGCGGTCTTGGCCTCGTTCAGCGCGCCGACCACGCGCCGGTTCTGTTCGGCCAGGTCCAGCTGGCGACGCTGAAGGTCGGCCTCGCGCACCGGTTCGAACAGCGCGGCCTTCAACTGCAGGTAGCGGCCCAGTTCCACATACAGGCGCGCCACCCGTTCGCGCACCGGTCGGTTGGCGAACAGCGCGGTCCACAGGATCGACAGCAGGCCGTACCAGACCGCACCGGCCAGCAGGTGGCTGACCGCCTCCAGCGCACTGTGAAGGTCGCTGGCGCCGTGCTGTTCGAGGCCGATCATGGTGTAGATCGCCAGCGTCACCGTGGCCTGGGCGATGGACGCATAGCGCTCGCCGAGCGCACCGAGCAGGGTCAGGCCGAAGGTGGACAGCGCCAGCGCGCCGATGAAGATCCACGGCCACGGGAACAGCCAGATCACCGAGGCCGCAGCGATGCAGAAGCACAGCAGCGACAGCGCCACGGCCTTGGTCCGGCCCCACCAGTTGTCGTCGGTCTCGGCGATGGCGCTGGCGATGATGCCGAGGAACACGCCGGGCAGGGCCGTAAGCGCATCCAGCTGCCAGCACACCGCCAGCGCCGCGGTCAGGGCGATGAACACCCGCAGGCCGTAACTGGCCTTTTCGTGGGCCCACAGGCGGCTGAGGCGGGATTGTCGGGCGGACATGCAGGCTCGGTGGAAGGGTCTTCCACCATTATTGCGGGCCTTGCGTGAAATCCGGTAGCGCCGCGCCATGCGCGGCGAGCGCGCAGCGCGGCGTGAAACGCAGCCGCCGGGCATGGCCCGGCGCTACCGAGGCCCGTTACATTTCGAACCGCACGCTCACAGCGAACGTGCGCGGCAGGCCGGCGCCGGCGTTGGACCAGTACTTCCGGTTGGCCAGGTTCTCGACGCTGGCGCGCACGGTCACCGGGTGGCCGGAGGCGAGCAGGCGATAGCCGATGCCGGCATTGACCAGTGTGTAGTCGGGCAGCTTCAGGGTGTTGTCGGCGTCATACCAGACATCGCCGTAGTAGCGCACGGCGGCGTAGGTCTCCAGCCCATCCACCCATGGCAGCTGGTAGGTGGCATGCAGTACCGCGCTCCAGCGCGCAGCACCCGCGGTACGGTTGCCTTCCTGTGCGGCGCTGGCCGAGGACAGCTTGTCGTAGGTCGGGTCCAGCCAGGTGACGCCACCGCCGATGTTCAGTGCATCGGTAAGGTGCAGGTCGGCACTGGCCTCGATGCCTTCGTACAGCGTGATGCCGTCCTGTACCAGGCGCTTGCCGGCCGGCGTGAGCGCATCGATGTTGGCGCCACGCTCCAGCCGGAACGCCGCAAGGTTCGCATTCCAGCGTGCCGCCTCGACCTTCGCACCGATCTCGTACTGCTTGCTGATGGTGGGATCGAGCACGTCGCCGGCATTGATGTAGCTGTTGCCTACGCGGCTGCCTGCTTCCAGCGATTCGATGTAGCTGGCATACAGGGTGACCGCTTCGCTGGGCTTGAACATCACGGCGTAGGTCGGGGTGACCGGGTAGGTGTGGTATCGCCCCTTGGTTTCGAAGTCGTTGTAGCGCCAGCCTGCCAGCACCGACCAGCCGCTGCCGAGGTTCACCGTATCGCTTGCGAACACCGCCTGCTGCACCGTCTCGTTACCACGGGTCATCACCCGCGAACCGACGGCGTCGTGGCGGATGGCATGGCGCTGGTACAGGTTGGCGCGGCCGATCAGGTTCCACTCGTAGGGACGGTCCCAGCCCAGCCCGGTCTGGTGGCTGATGCCCGCCACCACCTGATGCTGCAGCGGACCGGTGCGGAAGCTGCCCTGCAGCATGGCCTGGGCCAGCTTCCACTCGCTCTTGCCCCCCAGTTCGTAGACGTTGACGTCGTAGTCGCCGTTGAGATCGTCGATGTAGGCGAAAATCTTGTTGACGTCATTCCATGAGGTGGTGACGCCATAACTCAGGCTGGCCTTCCAGTCACTGTTGATCTGCCAGTTCAAGCCGGTCGACAGCAGGCTGGATCGGGTGTCGTAGTAGGTGCCGGGTACGCTGTTGTCGGTATCTCCGGCGATCGGCCGCGGCAACGAGGTCAGGCCACGGAAGTAGTACTGCGGCGATTCCTCGCGCAGGTCGCGCGACTGGAACACACCGTCGAAGGTCCAGGTGAGTGCATCACTCAGGCGCGCGTCCAGCGACAGCGCGCCCACCTTGCGATCGACATGCCCGCCGTTGAAGGTCTCGCCCTTTTCCTGGAAGGCGTTGAAGCGGTAGCCGAACATCTGCTCGTTGCCGAAGCGGCCGCCAACGTCGATGCCGCCGCTGACGACGCCCTGTTCGCGCCAGCCCAGCTGGGCGGAGAAGGTGGGCGTGTCGGTCGGCTTCCTGGTGATGTAGTTGACGATGCCGCCAGGGGTGCCGAAGCCATACAGGAATCCGCCCGGGCCTTTCAGCAGATCGACCTGTTCCATCACTTCCAGCGGCCATTCGGTGCCCCAGGAAGAGACCTGCAGGCCATTGACCCGGTAGCTGTCGTAGTTCAGCTCCAGGCCGCGGTTGCGGATGGGCGAGCTCCAGCCACTGGCATAGGCGCTGACCTGGGTGCTGACCGAGGGGTCGAGCAGGAAGGCTTCACCCAGCGAGACCACCTGGCGCTGCTCGATCTGCTCGCGGCCAACGGCGGTAATCGCAAACGGGGTATCGCGCAGCGCACGGTCGCCCAGTGCGCCGGCGTCGGTATGGGTGCGTTCGGCGGTGACTTTCACCGTATCCAGATCGGTGGCGCTACGACTGCCGGCCGGCGCTTCGGCGTGGGCGGTACAGGCGGCGGACAGGGCTACGGCCAGCAGGGCCAGGCGGGGAGAACGGGAAGGCAGCATCGATGGTGGTCCTCGACGGACGGCCACGGGCCATCCGCCCACGGGTGGGGGAATGTGCAGTGGCTGGGATCACGCAGGCTGGCCGGAGATGGCAGCGGGGCGCCGCGAACGGGCGCAGGACCATGGCTGGATGAGAATTGTTCTCTTTTCGTTACGGCGCGTCAAACCCGGAGGCGTGCGGACCAACGATCCGCACCCACCATCCGCACCCACGGTAGCGCCGGCCGCTGGCCGGCGGATCCGATCAGGCCCGCTGCGCGCGCTTGAGCAGCTTCGCTTCGCGCTTGCGTGCGCGGCGTGCCCGCCAGCGTTCGGCCAGGCAGGAGAAGATCACGTACAGCGCCGGCGTGCTGAGCAGGGTCAGGCTCTGCGAGAACAGCAGGCCGCCGATCATCGCGATGCCCAGCGGGCGGCGCAGTTCGGACCCTTCCCCCAGGCCGATCGCCAGCGGCACCGCCGCCAGGATGGCCACCATCGTGGTCATCATGATCGGGCGGAAGCGCACGATGCTGGCCTCGCGCGCGGCGTCGCGCGGTGCCAACCCATGCTCGCGCTGCGCCACCAGTGCGAAGTCGATCATCATGATCGCGTTCTTCTTGACGATGCCGATCAGCAGTACCAGCGCGATCATCGAGATCACCGACAGTTCGGTGTTGGTGCCGAACAACGCCAGCAGCGCACCGACGCCCGCCGCCGGCAGCGTGGACAGGATGGTGACCGGGTGGATCAGGCTCTCGTAGAGCATGCCCAGCACCAGGTACACGGTCAGGATGGCGGCCAGTACCAGGATCAGCATGTCGCTGGGATCGGAATTGAAGCCGAAGCCCGCATCGTCGGCCAGGCGGATGTCGCCGGGCATGCGCATGCCGGCTACGGTCGCATCGATGATCGCCTTGGCCTCACCCATGCTCACGTTCGGCGCCAGGTTGTAGCTGAGGTCCATCGTCGTGTACTGGTTTTCGTGGGTGATCTGCGAGGGTGCCAGGCCGGGCATCTGGGTGGCCACCGCGGTGATCGGTACCATGTCGCCGTTGCGCGCACGCACGTACACCTCATCCAGTGCCGCCGGGGTGGCGGTCTGCGAGGGCAGCGCATTGACCACCACGCTGTACTGGTTGATGTCCGAATAGATGGTGGAGATCTGGCGCTGGCCGAACGCACCGTACAGCGCGCCGTCGATGGCACCCACGGTGATGCCCAGGCGCGCGGCCTTGGCACGGTCGATCTGGATGTTCTGGCGCAGGCCGGCATTGTCCACGTCGGTGCCGACATCGCGCAGCTTCGGGTTCTTCTTCAGTTCCGCCTGCAGCTTGGGCAGCCATTCCTGCAGTGCGGCGAGGTCATTGCCCTGCAGGGATATGCGGTACTGCGCGCCCTGGCTGGAACCGCCGCCATCGTTGCTGGGCAGGTCCTGGATCGCGCGCAGGCGCAGTTGCAGGTCCGGATAGCGGTCGGCCTTGGCACTGAGTCGCGCCAACGCATGTGCCGTGGTTTCGCGGCGGCCGTCGCTGCGCGACTTCAGCTCGATGTTGAACTGTGCGCTCGAGCCTTGGCGGCCGCTGCCCAGGCGCACACCCACGGTCTTCACCGCCGGGTCGGCCATCAGCATGTCGGTGATGCGGCGTTGGCGGGCGACCATGTCCTCGAAGGAGACGGTGGCACTGGAGTTGGCGCGGCCCCAGATCAGGCCGGTGTCCTGCGGTGGGAACGCGCCCTTCTTCACCGCGCCGAACAGGAAGATGGTGACGCCGATCAGGATCAGCGGCGTCAGCGACAGCAGCAGCGCGTGGCGCAGCGAGAAGTCGAGGAACACGGTGTAGACGCGCAGCATCCGCTCGTGGCCGGCATCCAGCCAGCGGCCGAAGCGCGACGGCGGTGCAGCATGATCGTGGGCGCTGAGGAAGCGGCTGCACAGCGCCGGGGTCAGTGTCAGCGAGACGATCATCGAGACCACGATGGCCGCGACCAGGGTGACGGTGAATTCGCGGAAGAACGCGCCCATCATGCCGCTGGCGAACAGCAGCGGGATGAACACCGCCACCAGCGAGGCGGTGATCGAGACGATGGTGAAGCCGATCTCGCGCGCCCCGGTCAGCGCCGCCTGCATGCGCGGCATGCCCTCGTCGAGATGGCGCATGATGTTCTCGATCACCACGATCGCATCGTCCACCACGAAGCCGATCGCGATCACCAGCGCCAGCAGGCTCAGGTTGTTCAGGGTGAAGCCCATCACGTACATCACCAGCGCGGCACCGGCCAGCGACAGCGGCACGGTCACCGCGGCGATCAGCGTCGGTGCCAGCCGGCGCAGGAACAGCGCCATGGTCAGCACCACCATCGCCAGGCTGATCAGCAGGGTGATCTGCACTTCATGCAGCGACGAGCGGATGGTCGGCGTACGGTCGAAGTACGGTGTCATCGTGGTGCCGGGCTGCAGGTAGTCGCGCAGGGTTGGGATCTGCGCCTTGACCCGGTCCACGGTCTCCACGATGTTCGCGCCGGCACGGGTGAACACGTACATCACCACCGCCGGTTTGTGATCGAACCACGCGGCCTGGTAGGCATCCTGCTGGCCGTCGTAGACGTTGGCGATGTCCTTCAGGCGGATCACCCGGCCATCGCCCTGGGTCTTCACCACCAGGTCGGCGAAGTCGGCGGCGCGTGCGACCGAATCGTTGGCGATGATCGCGGTGGTGGTGTTGCCATCGCTGAGGAAGCCGGTGGGCGAGGTCACATTGGCTGCACGCACCGCGTTGCGCAGGTCATCGGCGGTCAGGCCCAGCGCGTTCATCAGGCGCAGGTTGACGTCCACGCGCACCGCCGGCGTCGAAGCGCCAGCGATGTCGACCGAGGCGACGCCGCTGATCTGGCGGATGCGCTGCGCCAGCAGCGAGTCGGCGACGTTGTACAGCTCATCGGCCGACTGCGTCTGCGAGGTCAGCGCGATGGCGATCACCGGATCGTCGTTCGGGTTCGCCTTCTGGTACATCGGCGAGCCCATGCCCGAGGGCAGGTCGGCCTGAGCCGAGTTGATCGCCGTCTGCACGTCCAGTGCCGCCGAATCGATGTTGTGGCCGCTCTGGAAGATCATGAACACCAGCGAGCTGCCTTCCGAACTCGATGAGCGCATGCGGTCGATGCCCGGCAGCTGGCCGAGATGGCGTTCCAGCGGCGCGGTGACCGTGGAGGCCATGGTCGCCGCGTCGGCGCCGGACTGGCTGGCATGCACGAAGATCACCGGGATCTCGATGTTCGGCAGTGCCGAGACACCCAGCCGCAGATAGCAGATCAGGCCGACCATGAACAGGCCGATGGCCAGCAGCGCGGTGCCGATCGGGCGGCGGATGAAGGGGCCGGACAGGTTCATCGTGCGGCCCCCCGCAACAGCGGGGCGAGGATCATGCCTGCGGCTCCTGCAGCGAGCCGTTGCGCAGCGCACGCTGCTCGCGCCGGCGCGCAAGCCACTCGGAGAAGCGCTCCATGTACAGGTAGATCACCGGCGTGGTGTACAGGGTCACCAGCTGCGACAGCAGCAGGCCACCGACGATGGCGATGCCCAGCGGGCGGCGCAGCTCCGAGCCGATGCCGGTACCCAGTGCCAGCGGCAGCGCACCGAGCATGGCCGCGGCGGTGGTCATCATGATCGGGCGGAAGCGCAGCAGGCAGGCACGGCGGATCGCCTCGTGCGCGTTGGCACCAGCGCGGCGCGCCTCGATCGCGAAGTCGACCATCATGATGCCGTTCTTCTTGACGATGCCGATCAGCAGCACGATGCCGACGATGCCGTCCACCGACAGGCTCAGGCCACACAGCATCAGCGCCAGCAGCGCGCCTACACCAGCTGGCGGCAGCGTGGAGATGATCGTGATCGGATGGATGTAGCTCTCGTACAGCACGCCCAGCACGATGTAGATCACCACCAGCGAGGCCAGCAGCAGCCACACCACATCGGTCTGGCTGCCGGTGAACTCGGCGGCCTTGCCGATGAATTCGGCATGCAGATGGGCCGGCATGTCCAGGCTGTCCTTGGTTTCCTGGATGGCACGTACCGCATCGGACAGCGAATAACCGGGCGCGACGTTGAACGAGACCGTCACCGCCGGCAGCTGCTGCTGGTGGCTGACCAGCAGCGGCGCACTGCTGACCTTGCCTTCGGCCAGTGCCGACAGCGGGATGATGTTGCCGGCGCCGACGGTGATGCCGGTGTTCTGCGCGCCGATGCCGGTGGCGGTCGACGAGTTCGACGAGGTGACCTGGCCGAAGCTGGTGGCATTGGTGCCGGTCAATGCGCCGGCACCGTTGGAGGCCACGGCCAGCTGCTCCATCAGCGCGGTGCTGGTGCGGAACTCCGGCGCCACTTCCAGCACGACGCGGTACTGGTTGAGCTCTGTGAAGATGGTCGAGATCTGGCGCTGGCCGAATGCATCGTAGAGCGTGTCGTCGATGGTCTGCATCGGCACGCCCAGCACGCTGGCCTTGTCGCGGTCGATGTTCAGCTCCAGGGCGCGGCCCTGGTTGGACAGGTTGTTGTCGACGTCAGCCAGTTCCGGACGCTTGCGCAGCGCTTCGGTCAGGCGCGTGGCCTGGCTGGCCACCGTCGCCGAATCCACGTCCGACAGCGAGTACTGGTACTCGGTGGCGGCCACGCGGGTATCCAGGGTCACGTCCTGCACCGGCTTCAGGTACAGCGCCACGCCCGGAATGCCGGCCACCGCCTTCTGCAGGCGCGGCAGGATCTCGTCCAGGCCATCGCGCTGGCTGCGCTCCTTCAGCACGATCGACAGCTGGCCCTGGTTGAGCGTGGGGTTCATGCTGCCGGCACCGATGAACGCCGACACGCCGGTCACATCCGGATCGTGCCGCAGTGCCTCGGCCACCTGCTTGGTGCGCTGTTCCATCTGCGGGAAGGCGATGTTCTGGTCGGCCTGTACCACGCCGGTGATCAGGCCGGTGTCCTGCTCGGGCAGCAGGCCCTTGGGAATCAGCAGGTACAGCAGCACGGTCAGCACCAGCGCGCCGCCGGCCACAGCCAGGGTCAGGCGCTGGTGTCCAAGCACCCAGTCCAGGCTGTGTTCGTACAGGCCGACGGTGCGCGTCCACAGGTTCTGCTTGCCGGCGGCCGCCGCGCGCTCATGCGCGTCCTCGCCCTCGGGCAGGGCATCGGGCTTGAGCAGGTAGGCGCACATCATCGGGGTGAGTGTCAGCGAGATCAGCATCGACAGCACCACCGCGATGCTCAGCACCCACGCGAACTCGTGGAACAGGCGGCCGGTGACGCCGGGCATCAGCAGCAGCGGCAGGAACACCGCCACCAGCGAAACGGTCAGCGACAGCACGGTGAAGCCGATCTGGCGCGCACCGATCTCGGCCGCTTCCTTGCCACTCTTGCCCTGCTCGATGTAGCGCACGATGTTCTCGATCATCACGATCGCATCGTCGACCACGAAGCCGGTGGCCACCACCAGCGCCATCAGCGAGAGGTTGTCCAGCGACATGCCGGCGAAGGCCATCACCGCGAAGGTGCCGGCCAGTGACAGCGGTACCGCCACCGACGGAATGATCGTGGCCCACAACCGGCGCAGGAACACGAAGATCACCGCTACCACCAAGCCGATGGTCAGGATCAGGGTGAACTGCACTTCATGCACCGAGGCGCGGATGGTCTCGGTGCGGTCGTTGAATATCTCCAGGTGCACGTCGGCCGGCAGCACGCCCTGCAGCTGCGGCAGGATCGCGCGGATGCGCTCAACGGTCTGCACGATGTTGGCACCGGGCTGGCGGCGCACTTCCAGCAGCACCGCCGGCTTGCCGTCGGCCCAGGCGGCAAGCTGGTCGTTCTCCACGCCATCGATCACCTCGGCCACGTCCGACAGCCGCACCGGGCGGCCGTTCTTGTAGCTGATGATGGTGTCGCGGTACTCGGCGGCGCTGGCCAGCTGGTCGTTGGTGCCGATGCTGTAGGACTGCGTCTTGCCGTTCAACGAGCCCTTGGGCGCATTGACGTTGGCCTGGGTCAGCGCGCTGCGCAGCTGCTCCAGGGTCAGGCCCATGTTCGACAGCTGCGCCGGGTTGACCTGGATGCGCACGGCCGGGCGCACATTGCCGGCGATCGAAACCAGACCGACGCCCTGCACCTGCGACAGGCGCTGGGCCAGGATGGAGTCGGCGTAATTATTGACGTCGCGCAGCGGACGCGTGTCGGAGGTCAGCTTCAGGGTGACGATGGCCGCGTCGGCCGGGTTCACCCGGTTGTAGACCGGCTGGTAGGGCAGCGACGAAGGCAGGGTGGCCTGGCGGATCGCCGCCTGCACGTCCTGCGCGGCGATGTCGATGTCGCGGTCCATCGAGAACTGCAGGATGATCGTCGACAGACCCGCCGACGAGTCGGAGGTCATCAGTTCCAGCCCGGAGATCTGCCCGAACTGGCGCTCCAGCGGGGTGGTGACCAGCGAAGCCATGGTGGTGGCGTTGGCGCCGGGGTACTGGGTGGTGACCACCAGGCTGGGCGCATCAATTTCCGGCAGCGCCGACACCGGCAGCTTGCGATAACCGAGGATGCCCAGCAGCAACAGGCCCGCCATCAACAGCGAGGTGGCGATCGGGCGGCGGATGAAGATCGTCGAAAAGCCCACGGACTGATCCTTGCTGGCACTTCAATGTCGGCGCCGGCAGGTTCGCCGGCGCGAGGGAGGTCAGTAGCCTGCGCTCAGCGCGGGCCACCACCGCGACGGCCACTGCCGCCGTTCTTCTGCTCGGCGGCCTTCAGCTCGGCCTCGGTCGGTGCGGCGGGGGTCTCGCCCGGCTTCAGCGCGGTGACCTTGCTGCCCGGCTTCAGGCGGAACTGGCCTTCACTGACTACCCGCTCGCCGCCCTTCAGGCCTTCAGCGATCTGCACCTGGCTGTCGCCCACTTCCACGCCGCTGCGCACGGTCTGCATCTTTACCGTGTTGTCGCCCTGCACGATGTAGACGTACTCGCCGTCCGGGCCACGCAGCACCGCCTGGGTGGGGATGACCACGCCGCCGGCGATCGTGCGCAGCTGCATGCGCACGTTGACGAACTGGCCCGGCCACAGGCCGTTGTCGGCGTTGTCGAACAGGGCGCGCGCCTTGAACGTGCCGCTGTCGGCACTGATCAGGTTGTCGACCACGTCGAGCTTGCCGTCGCCGGACAACACGTGCGAATCGGCACGGTCCAGCGCGGCCACCGGCACCGTGCCGGCGGCCTGCGCCTGGCGCACGTCGCCGAGCTGGCGCTCGGGCAGGTTGAACAGCACGTGGATCGGGTGGATCTGGGTCAGCGTGACCAGCGCGGTACCTGCGTTGACCACGTTTCCAGCATCGACCGCGCGGATGCCGGCGATGCCGGAGATCGGTGCGGTGACCTTGGTGTACTGCAGCTGCACCTGTGCCGAACGCATGCTGGCCTCGTTCGCTGCGACTGCGCTTTCGTACTGTGCCACTTGGTTTCGCTGTGTATCCAGATCGGTCTTGGCGACGTATTGGCGATACTCAGGCGCGTTCGAGCGCTGGAAGTTGGAGCGCGCGGTGGCCAGCAGGGCTTCGTTCTGGCGCTTGGCCGCAGCGGCCTGGTCGTAGCTGGCCTGGGCCGTGCGCGGATCGATCACCGCCAGCACATCGCCCTGCTTCACTTCCTGGCCTTCGCGGAAATTCAGGCTCATCAGCTGGCCGCCGACCTGCGGGCTGACGGTAACGGTGTTCATCGCGGTCACCGTACCCAGCGCGCTGGCATACACCGGCACGTCCTGGCGCGTGGCATCCACCACGGTCACCGGCACCGGGCCGGCATTCGGATCCTCGCCGCCCTGGCGCGCCCCCGCAGCTGGACCACCGGCCTTGTCCTTGCCTCCGCCCATGACGCGCAGGCCGACCACGGCCAGCACCAGCACTGCCACGACCAGCAGCACGATCTTCCAAACACGTGACATTACGAGGACTCCGAGAGGGCTGGACCAGGCGGGACGCCGGGGCAATGCGCAAAGCATACCTGTGCCACATCACGTTTCCTGCATGACGGATGGGACGGGCGCTATGACCGGATCCAGCGCCGGAGGTTCCCGTGGCGGCGGTGTTGCCCTACATTCAGCTGGAACCCTTCTGCTGTGGAGATTGCGATGCGCCGTTCGCTGCTGCTGTCCGCCCTGCTGCTGGCCCTGCCGGCCCTTGCCCACGCCCAGGACGGGCAGCGCCCGGAGGTGACCGCCGTCGCGCAGCGGCTGCAGGCCAAGGTGGTCGAATGGCGCCGCGACTTTCACCAGCATCCGGAGTTGTCCAACCGCGAGGCACGCACCTCGGCCGAGGTCGCCAAGCGCCTGCGTGCGATGGGCCTGAAGCCGAAGACCGGCATCGCCCATCACGGCGTGGTGGCGATCATCGAAGGCGGCAAGCCAGGCCCGAAGATCGCGCTGCGCGCCGACATGGACGCGTTGCCGGTGACCGAGCAGACCAGCCTGCCGTTCGCCTCGAAGGCCACTGACCAGTACCGCGGTCAGACCGTGGGCGTGATGCATGCCTGCGGCCATGACGCGCATACCGCCACCCTGCTCGGCGTGGCCGAAGCACTGGTCGCGATGAAGAAAGATCTGCCCGGCCAGGTGATGCTGATCTTCCAGCCGGCCGAGGAGGGCGCACCGCCGCCGGAAGAGGGTGGTGCCGCGCTGATGCTGAAGGAAGGCCTGTTCGCTGATTTCAAGCCGGAAGCAGTGTTCGGCCTGCATGTGTTCTCCAGCGTGCAGGTAGGGCAGATCGCGGTGCGCGGTGGCCCGTTGATGGCCGCCTCGGACCGGTTCGGGATCAAGGTGATCGGGCGCCAGACGCACGGTTCGGCGCCGTGGAACGGTGTCGATCCGATCGTCGCCACCGCTGATCTGGTCGGCACCGCGCAGACCATCGTCAGCCGCCGCGCCAACCTGTCCAAGCAGCCGGCGGTGCTGACCTTCGGCGCGATCAACGGTGGCATCCGCTACAACATCATTCCCGATGAAGTGGAGATGGTCGGCACCATCCGCACCTTCGACGAAGGCATGCGCCAGCAGATCTTCGCCGACCTGCGCAATGTGGCCGAGCACACCGCCGCCGCGCACGGTGCCAAGGCGGTGACCGACATCTACGAGTCGGAAGGCAACCCAGCCACGGTGAACGACCCGGCGCTGACCGCGAAGATGTTGCCGAGCCTGCAGGCGGTGGTGGGCAAGGACAACGTGTACGAGCCGCCGCTGCAGATGGGTGCGGAGGATTTCTCGCTGTACGCGAAGGAGGTGCCGGGCATGTTCTTCTTCGTGGGTTCGACCAGCGTGGGCATCGACCCGGCGACGGCGCCGGCCAACCATTCGCCGAAGTTCCTGCTGGATGAGAAGGCGTTGGATGTTGGATTCCGCGCGCTGCTGCAGGTGAGTCTGGATTACCTGCACGGTGCAGGCACTCCTGCTGGCTGAGGGTTTCAGGCAGGGCTGCGCCCTGCACCCGCCGAAGCAACGGCAACGTCAACGGTAAGAGCGGTGCTGGATTTCTGTTGATTGGGCGGGGCGGTGTGGGCCTGCAGGACACGCCGTAAACCCGTCCATGGGGGCTCGATGGCGCCATCCATGGCGCCAACGGTCCTGCAGGCCCACACCGCCCCGCCCCAGACAGGTTCACGCGGCTGTTGCTAGGTGTCGACCTTGGTCGACACGGGCAGACATCCGGAATGTCTGAAGGATTGGCTTTTGATTTTGATTTTCCTGATCTTTCCCGTGGTGGCGCGGGAAATTGTCCGTGGCCGGGAGGGTGGGTTGGCTGGGGGCGTGAGCCGCATGGATGCGGCGACCGAGCTTACATGGACGTACTTGCAGCGGCCCCCAGCCAACCCACCCTCCCGGCCGATCCCGAGATCGTGCCCTGAACCACCACGGAGGGGCTCCGCCGTTGGCCGGCCCGGCCGAAGGCCCGCCCTGGGCGCGATACAATGACCCCCATGAACACCCCACAGGATTCCAGCCTCGGTCGCGAGGTCAGTTACCCGTCGCAGTACGATCCCGGCCTGCTGTTTCCCATCCCGCGCAGCGGCGCCCGCGCCGAGATCGGCCTCGATGACGCTGCGCTGCCGTTCGTCGGCCATGACCGCTGGCATGCATTCGAGCTGAGCTGGCTCGACCCGCGTGGCAAGCCGCAGGTCGCCGTCGCCACCGTGCAGGTGCCGTGCACCTCGCCGCGGCTGATCGAGTCGAAGTCGTTCAAGCTGTATCTGAACTCCCTCAACAGCACGCGTATCGACAGCGCCGAGGCAATGCGCGAGCGCCTGGTGGCTGACCTGTCAGCCTGCGCCGGTGCGCCGGTCCAGGTCGCGTTCGGTTTGCCGGGCCTGCGCGAGACGCCGCTCGGTGAATCCATCGACGGGCTGGACGTGGAGATCGACTGCTACGGCCCGCCGCAGGCGGACTTTCTGACTGCCGACGCGGGCGAGGTGGTGGAGGAGACGCTGGTCTCGGCGCTGCTGAAGTCCAACTGCCCGGTGACCGGCCAGCCGGACTGGGCGACGGTCAGCCTGCGTTACCGCGGGCCGAAGATCGACCGCGCGGGCCTGCTGCGCTACCTGGTCAGCTACCGCGAGCACGCCGAGTTCCACGAGCAGTGCGTTGAACGGATCTTCAGCGAGGTGTCCGCGCGCTGCCAGCCGCAGTGGCTGGAAGTGGAGGCCCACTACACCCGCCGTGGTGGCCTGGATATCAATCCCTGGCGGGCCAGCCCCGGCATCGCGGCTCCGGCTGCGACCTACCGCGAACTGCGGCAGTAACGGCCGCAGGCGGTTACGGCTAGTGCCGGCCGCTGGCCGGCAACTGCAAGGAACCCGCGTCGAGGGCCAGGGCAAGCCGGCCAGCGGCCGGCACTACCGGGGGGCCGCTCTGTCACGGGTAGCGCCGGGCCATGCCCGGCGAGCGCAGCGGCCAGAGCCAAAGCCGCCGGGCATGGCCCGGCGCTACCGCTTGAGACCCGATTGTTCAGCCTCCCCCGGTGGCGGCTTCACATCTGCACCATCCCCATTTAACAACCACCATGGCAACGTGCGAACCACGTAGTCATGCAAACGGGAGTTGTGGATGAGTACCGAGAAGAAAGCCGATTTCTCCGGCGTCAGTGGCAGCGTCGACAGTACCGCCGAGCAGGTACCGAAGGCGGACTTCTCCGGCGTCAGCGCTTCGGTGGACAGCACCGCCGACGTTGTGAGCGGCGGCACCTACACCGTGCAGAAGGGTGACTCGCTGTCGAAGATCGCCAAGCAGCACCTGGGCGATGCCAATGCCTGGAAGAAGATCTTCGAAGCCAACCGCGATGTGCTCGACGACCCGGACAAGATCTTCCCGGGCCAGACCCTGAAACTGCCGCCGAAGTAAGCCGGCGATCGAACGCCGTCCGACAATCCCTGGGAGGAACCCCGAATGATCAAGACCACCCCGCTCCAGACCGCCCTGATCGCCGCCCTGCTGGGCAGCGTTGCCCTGGTCGGTTGCAAGAAGAAGGAAGAGTCGACCGACAGCAACGCCGCTCCGGCAGCGACCGCCCCGGCCGAACCTGCAGCTCCCGCGCCGATGACCGGCGCACCGCCGCCGATGGCCGAAGCCGCTGCGGTCAGCGTCTCCTCGGTCACCGTCGGCAAGACCGCAGCCGCCGACAAGTCGGTTGCGACGACGGCATTGTTCGCACCGAAGGATGACGTCATCGTCTCGGTCAAGACCGACGGTGCTGCCAACAACGTCACCGTTGGCGCGAAGCTGACCTACCAGGACGGCCAGGTGGCCGGCGAACAGAACGCCACCCTGAACACCAGCGGTGCGGAAACCACCAACGTCACGTTCAAGAATGCAAAGGGCTGGCCGGCCGGCAAGTACCGCGCCGAAGTCACCGTCGATGGCAAGGCGGCCGGAACGCCGCAGGAGTTCGAGGTCAAGTAAGTCCTGCCGACTCTCTCCCGGCAGGGCTCACGATGGACGCAGCCGCGAGGCTGCGTCCTTTTTTATTGGGCGATACTCGATCGAGGAGAATCTCGGGTACGCTGAACGGAATATGGAAAGGTGGGAGAGATGGGATGCTCAACTGGATTGTTCTCACGCTGGCAATGGCGTCGACGGACGGTGAAGTAGTCACCTATGTTCATACGGATGCACTCGGGAGCCCGGTGGCTATTACGGACTCAAACGGGAAGGTGATCGAGAGATTCGCATACGAGCCTTATGGCTCTGTCGTTGGAATCGCCGCGGCAGATGGTCCTGGTTACTCAGGCCATGTTTTTGATTCCACGACAGGTCTCAATTACATGCAGCAACGATATTACTCTCCCGAAATAGGTGCCTTTCTCAGTGTAGATCCCGTCGCTGCCTATGGTGGGAAGTCTTCCCTCTTCAACAGGTACCGATACGCCAATAGCAGTCCTTACAACTTTGTCGATCCGGACGGCAGAGTTCCTGTAGTTACGCGGATGAAGGACGGGTCGGTGAAAATCAGCTTCCCAACAAAGTTTTCAGGGGATGGCGCGACACCCAAGAACATAGCGACCTTCAAAGAGCAGGTGGCGTAAATGTCAGGAACCTATGATATTGGCGGGAAGGAGACGCGCGTGACGGTCGAGGTCACTGACATTGAAAAAAGTACCCCGCGGGCCGCCCGTAATGAGATAAAGCTTGTCAACGGGGAAACCTCCCACCGCAGCGGACGGAGTTTTGCGGAGTTGGGCGGAAAGAAGGGCGAGATCAATGTCCTGGATAGATTTGACAAGGGTGTTGTTCCTCATGAAGTGTCACATCTTGGCGGTGTGGATGATCTCTATGACAAGACAACGGGGCTGCCCAATCCTGCACGCGGCGACGGAATCATGAATAGGGTTCCCGGTTTGGTTGACAGCCATGCCATCGGTGGAATTGTGGACGGCGATTCGGCAGTCCAGAAACGGGAGCGTTGAGATGCTTGCACGCATTTTGGTTTTCTTCGCTTTCTTATTCCCGCTCACTTCGTGGGCCCAGGAATCTAGCCTGTGGAGCTACAGTTGCGACCACTTCCTATACGGCGCCTGTGTACGGGTGCCGACAGACATGTCCGTGACCTACGAAGCACCTGTTGACTTTGGTCTGCACCGCATCAGGCGTGATGGTAGGGAAGTCGCCTTGATCTACGAGGGCGATGCCCCCGAAAAGCCTGTGCCAGGAAGCACGCCGGATCTGCGCATCACGGATGGCGGATATGTCGTGTCGGGGTATGCAAGGACGGAAGGACCTTCCACCCGGTACGACGTCTACGTTCGACCCGGATCATCTGGCGCCGGTTCGCTGCATATCCGAGGCTCTGCAGCGACGGCTGATGAACTCGCCAGCCTGGCCGCCGTCGTTGGGGGATTCCGAATCTGCAACTTCCAGCAAAGCAAGCGCTCGCAGACATTGATCTGTCCAAGGCGTGCCGAGTGGGGGCAGCGATTGTCGGAGTGGGTCATGCGTGCCTCAACGAGCGAGAAGTCGAATTAGCCATCAAGCCTCAGCTTCCTGACCGGAAGCGAGCCAACGACGAAACACAGCGGTCCAGTACCGCCGCGTATGGCACGGCTTTGCCCCGCGCGGCTGAAAACGCGACAATGCAGGGGTTTCCCCGCCGCGCGCCCACCCTGACGGCGACGGGGGAAAGCGACACGGTTGCACGTGGCCCGGCGCTGGCGCCGGCCTTCCCCTGAGCACTGCTACAGAGTCCAAGTCCCCCATGTCCAAGATCCTCTACACGCTGACCGACGAAGCCCCGTTCCTGGCCACCCAGTCGCTGCTGCCGATCGTCGATGCCTACACCGCCACTGCCGGCATCGTGGTGGAAACCCGTGACATCTCGCTGTCCGGCCGCATCCTCTCGCAGTTCCCGGAACTGCTGGCCGATGCGCAGAAGGTCAGCGACGACCTGGCCGAGCTGGGCCAGCTGGCGACCACCCCGGACGCCAACATCATCAAGCTGCCGAACATCTCCGCCTCGGTGCCGCAGCTGAAGGCGGCCATCAAGGAACTGCAGGGCCAGGGCTATCCGCTGCCGGATTACCCGGAAACCCCGGCCGACGACCAGCAGCGTGACTACAAGGCGCGCTATGACAAGGTCAAGGGCAGCGCGGTGAACCCGGTGCTGCGCGAAGGCAACTCCGACCGCCGCGCACCGCTGTCGGTGAAGAACTATGCCCGCAAGCACCCGCACCGCATGGGCGCCTGGGCGTCGGATTCGAAGTCGCACGTCGCGCACATGGCGGCTGGTGATTTCTACGGCAGCGAAAAGTCGGCCACCCTGGCCAACGCTGGTGCGCTGAAGATCACCTTCCACGGCAACGACGGCAGCACCGTCGTGCTGAAGGAAAAGACCGTGGTCAAGGCCGGCGAAATCGTCGACGCCGCCGTCATGAGCCGCAAGGCACTGGCCGCGTTCATTGGTGAGCAGATCGCCGACGCCAAGGCCCAGGGCGTGCTGTTCTCGCTGCACCTGAAGGCGACCATGATGAAGGTCTCCGACCCGATCATGTTCGGCGTGGCGGTCAACGAGTTCTACAAGGACGTGCTGGCCAAGCACGCCGACGTGCTCAAGCAGGCGGGTTTCGATGCCAACAACGGCATCGGTGACCTGGCTGCGCGCCTGCCGTCGCTGCCCGACGCCACCCGCGCCGCGATCGAAGCCGACCTGGCTGCCGAGTACGCACAGCGTCCGGGCGTGGCCATGGTCAACTCGGACAAGGGCATCACCAACCTGCACGTGCCGAGCGACGTCATCGTCGACGCCTCGATGCCGGCGATGATCCGCGACTCCGGCAAGATGTGGAACGCCGAAGGCAAGCTGCAGGACACCAAGGCGGTCATTCCGGACCGCTGTTACGCCGGTGTGTACCAGGCCGTCATCGACGACTGCAAGGCGCACGGCGCCTTCGACCCGGCCACCATGGGTTCGGTGCCGAATGTCGGCCTGATGGCGCAGAAGGCCGAAGAGTACGGCTCGCACGACAAGACCTTCCAGATCGCCTCCGATGGCGTGGTCAAGGTCACCGACGATGCCGGCACCGTGGTGTTCGAGCACGCCGTGGAAGCCGGTGACATCTGGCGCATGTGCCAGACCAAGGACGCGCCGATCCAGGACTGGGTCAAGCTGGCCGTCGAACGCGCCCGCCTCAGCAGCACCCCGGCCGTGTTCTGGCTGGATGCCGCCCGCGCCCACGACGCGCAGGTCATCGCCAAGGTCGAAACCTACCTGAAGAACCACGACACCAACGGCTTGGATATCCGCATCCTGCCGCCGGTGGAAGCCACCGCGTTTTCGCTGGACCGCATCCGCAAGGGCGAGGACACCATCTCGGTGACCGGCAACGTGCTGCGCGATTACCTCACCGACCTGTTCCCGATCATGGAGCTGGGCACCAGCGCCAAGATGCTGTCGATCGTGCCGCTGATGGCCGGTGGCGGCCTGTTCGAGACCGGCGCCGGTGGTTCGGCCCCGAAGCACGTGCAGCAGTTCGTCGAAGAGGACTACCTGCGCTGGGATTCGCTGGGCGAATTCCTGGCCCTGGCGGCGTCGCTGGAACACCTGGGCAACCGCTACGACAACGCCGCAGCCCGCGTGCTGGCCAAGGCACTGGACGAAGCCAACGGCCAGTTCCTGGACAACGACAAGTCGCCGTCGCGCAAGCTGGGTGGCATCGACAACCGCGGCAGCCACTTCTACATCGCGCTGTACTGGGCCCAGGCCCTGGCCGCGCAGAATGAAGATGCCGCGCTGAAGGCACGCTTCGCCCCGCTGGCCAAGGCGCTGACCGACAACGAGCAGAAGATCGTCGAAGAGCTGATCGCGGTGCAGGGCAAGGCCGTGGACATCGGCGGTTACTACCGCCCGGACGTGGCCAAGGCCAGCAAGGCGATGCGCCCGAGCGCGACCTTCAACGCCGCGCTGGAGCAGCTGCGCGACTGATCCATCGCCGCTCGGCCGTGACACCGGAACCCGCGCTTCGGCGCGGGTTTCTTTTTTGGACAGGATTGCTGCCGCCCTTCATCCACGCATGGCGTGGATCTACTGGGATTCAGAAGCGTGACATCCGTCGGCAGTCGGAATGCCGTCAAAGGGGCATGAAACTTGCCTGCGATGGCCGTCGCAGAACAGATAAGAGTGAGTCTGCGACCGCCCGCGATCTGAGCAATAGATCACGACGGCTGCCGCCGACGATGCCCTAGCCTTGGCGACACGAGGCCACCGGGGAGGTGGCCGCACGGGGAACACGGATGGCACGCGTGCTGGTAGTGGGAACCGACATCCAGGGCGAGCAGGCCCTGCTGCAACGGCTGCGCCTGGCCTCGGCACTGCCGGATGGCCAGGTCCGCCGCAGCCAGGATCTGGACGATTGCGACCTGCTGGTCATCCGCGATACCCCGGCACTGCGCAACGCGGCCCAGCGCATGCGCCAGCAACGCCCGCGATTGCAGTGCTGGATCGAGGATATCGGCGGCCAGCTGCGTGACGGCGACGGGCACCAGGATGTGCTTGACGATGGTGCCATCGGCCGCGCGCTGCGCCGCATGCAGTTGGCACCGGAGTCCATGGCCATGCACGCACCCGCACCGATCCGTCTGGCCGATGGCGCGCACGCCATCACCCGCCTGCTGCGCAAGCGGCTGCCTTTGAGGCAAGGGCAGGCATTGTTGAGTGATGCAGGCGAGCCATTGCTGCTGATGGACCTGGAGCATGATCAGGCCGTGCTGTTGCAGGAGCCCGCGAGCGCGCTGGTGGAGCGCCTGGCCGATGCCTTCGAACGCCTGCAGCTGGACGCGCTGACACCCGCGCGCCTGCAGGCCCTGGCCGGCGAGCGGCCACGCCAGCCGCTGCGGCCGCTGCTCTGGCAATGGGCGCAACGCAGCCGCCATTGGCAGGCGCTGGACGAGCGCCTGCGCGGCGCCTCGGTGAAGCTGCTGCGCTGGCCGGATTTCCGCGTGCTGGGCCACGACCACGATGGCTTCCGCCTGTGCTCGTTGCTGCTCAAGCGTGCGTGCACGGTTGAAGAATGCGCGATTCTGCTCGAACTGCCGGCGGCGGCCGTTCGCGATTTCATCCATGCCGCCTACCTGTGTGGCTACGCGCAGCTGCAGGCCGCGCCTACGACGCCGATGATGGCGACAGGTGGCACCCGCACCGACAACGGATTGCTTGCCCGGCTGTGGCGGCACCTGCGCGGGAGTGAGCGCAATGCGTGAGCACAAGGTGGTCGTGCTGGGCGGCATGGGCAGCGGCAAGTCGACCCTGGTGCGCAGCATCGCAGCGGGCGCGGTGATCGACACCGATGTGGCCAACAGTGACCGCCTCGGCGCCGACAAGGCGTCCACCACCGTGGCGCTGGACTACGCAGACATCGACCTGCCCAACGGCGAACGCCTGCGTCTCTACGGCACACCTGGCCAGCAGCGCTTCGATTTCCTCTGGCCGATCCTGCTGCAGGGCGCACGTGGCGCGGTGCTGCTGCTGGATGCGCGTCGTGCCGGCATGGCCACCGAGCTGGAGGGCTACCTGCAGGTGCTGCAGCCGTTCGCATCATCCTTGGCGCTGGTGGTGGCGGTCACCCACCTGGACCAGGCACCACAGGCCGCACTGGATGACTGGGCCGTCCGTGCCTTCCTTGACGAGCAGCCGCTGCCGCTGCTGGCCGTAGATGCCCGTGACCGCGAACAGGGACTGCTGCTGATGGATGTGTTGATGAGCGAAATGGAAGCGCACGCACTGGTGGCTGCGCATGGCTGACGGGCAGGTGACGGTACTGCCCGATGCCGGTCAGCGTGAGCGCCTGCAACCCCTGCTGCAGGACCTGCAGCAGCGGGTCGAAGGCGTGCGCACGGTGGTGCTGGCCAGTGTCGATGGCTTCGCCCTGGTCAGTGCCGGGGCCGAAGGGCGCGGTGAACGGCTGGCGGCGATGACCAGCGCGATGCTGGCGCTGGCCGCGGCGGTCGGGCGCGAACTGCTGCTGGGCGATCTGCAGACACTGATGCTGGAAGCGGCGGGCGGCAAGGTGCTGATGCTGGCGATCCAGGCCGAAGGGCGCGCACCGCTGCTGCTGATGGCGGCCTGCGACCAGCGCAGCGTGATCGGCCAGGTGCTGTGGCAGAGCAGGGAATGTGGCCAGGCGATCCTGGCCGAACTCGGCGGATCGTGAGCCCGGCCGCAGGGGAACGAGGGGCTCGAACCAACATCGACAAGGGGTGCGACGTGGCTGGATTGAATGAATCATTGAATGCACTGATGGGCATCGACGGCGCGCAAGCAGTGGCGCTGGTCGATTATGAAAGCGGCATGCTGCTGGGCGAAGCTGGTGCCGGCATGGACATGGAAGTGGCCGCCGCCGGCAACACCGAAGTGATCCGCGCCAAGATGAAGACCGCCGCGTCGTTGAACCTCAACGACAGCATCGAGGACATCCTGATCTCGCTGGGCAAGGCGTACCACATCATGCGTCCGGTGGCGAAGAAGAAGGGCCTGTTCTTCTACATCGTGCTGGACCGTACCAAGTCCAACCTGGCATTGGCCCGGCGCAAGGTGCAGGACGTGGAGACCGAACTGGCGATCTGAGCGGCCGGCCTCTGTAGAGCCGGGCCATGCCCGGCTGCTTTCAGCCGAAGCAGCCGAGCACGTCCGGCGCTACGCTCACTGCGGTGGAAGCAGCAGCTTGGTCACGAACGAAAGCGCTTTGCTGTCGCGCTCGGCGAAGTAGGTGTGCGCCTTCTGGGGCAGCCACACTTCGTTGAAATGGCGGCGGAAGTCTTCGTAGAACTCGTTGGGATACAGCTTGGCCTGCACCGTGCGGCCGTCCGGGTAGGTGTGGTCATACGTGGGCAGTGCATCGGTGTTGACGCCGCGATGATCCCTCAGCCATTTGCAGAACAGGCGGCCTTCGGAGATGTCCGGCACCAGCGCCTGCGGGAGCGTGTAGCCCGCCTGCTCCAGCGGTGCGATCAGGTTCAACGTCAGCTCGTTGAGCATCGAGAAATGGGTGTACGGCACCTTGGCACGGTTCTGCATGTAGCGATCGATGTGCACGGGCAGCAGTGCATTGGCGCGACCCTGCTGCCATTCCACCACCCACTGCGAGACCTTCACTGCGAACTTGCGCGACAGCCACTGGCCGAGGTTGATGGCGAGGTACGGATGGATCCAGGTGCCCTGCATCGCCGGGTTCCCACCGGATACCACGTGGATCAGTTCATTCTCGCCCAGCGTCGTCTGCGCCATGAGCTCCTGCAGGAACTCCTCCGTCGATTTCAGCGCCCGGTAGTCGGACCAGCGCTTGCCGACGGACTGGCACAGGGCGGTGGCACTGATGTAGCCGTCGCGGGCGCGCTGCGGGATGACGTTGCCTTCCTCCACGCGTGGGATAAAGGTCATTTGCTGCATGCGTCACCTCGTGCCGTTGTTGGGCCTGAAAGGGTAGGCAGCGGGGAGGCACCAGGTCTGTAGGAATCGTTGCGTTTGTCGCGGCACGCAGTGGTGCTACACAAGCCACCCCATGCCAGCGTATGGTGAGGCCGGTCCTCCCGGGTGAGCCCTGCATGTCCGAGCCTGACATCGTTGCCGAGCTGGCAACGCGCATCGCCGGCGCCATCCACGCCGGCTTCGAGCAATACCACGCCCGCTTCGCGGCGATCACCGCCCATGCGCGGCAGCGGTTCGAGCGGCGCGACTGGGCGGGCGCGCGCCAGGATGCAGTCGAGCGCATCGCGTTGTACGACCTGTGCATCGCCGAACAGATGGATGCGCTGCGCCGCCTTGCCGGCGAAGCGATCGGGGAGCGCGCGCTGTGGCTGCAGGTGCATGCGCGCTACAGCGCGCTGCTGCGGGGGCTGATCGACGCCGAACTGTACAAGACGTTCTACAACACGCTGTCGCGGCGCTTGTTCTCCACCCGTGGCGTGGACCCGGCACTGGAGTTCATCGCCTTCGATGTCGAGCCATCCGATGCGATTACTCACCCGGTCGCACGGCATACCTATGCGGTCTCACCGACGCGTCCGGTGGAGGCTCTCCAGCGCGTGCTGGCCGATTACCGCTTCGACATTCCGTATGCGCACCAGCTGCGCTGCGCGGCGGCCATCGCCGTGCGCCTGCAGGATGATCTTGCCCACTGGGGCGATACGCCGGTGCGCAGCATCGAGCTGCTCGACACCGTGTTCTATCGCGAACGCCGCGCCTATCTGGTGGGTCGCGTGTTCGGCGAGCACCGCTTTTCACCGTGCGTGATCGCACTGGTCAACGATGGGCAGGGCCTGCGTGCCGATGCGGTGCTGACCCGGCGCCGCGATGTCGCCCACCTGTTCGGCGTGTCGCGCAGTTATTTCCAGGCCGACCTCGCCACGGTTGGCGATGCGGTGGTGTTCCTGCGCAGCCTGCTGCCAGGCAAGCCCATCGATGAGATCTACACCGTTCTGGGCCGTGCCAAGCAAGGCAAGACCGAGCGCTACCGCACCTTCTTCCGCCACTTCAACGAACATCCGCAGGAGCGGCTGGTGCCTGCCGAAGGCACGCCGGGCATGGTCATGGCGGTGTTCACCCTGCCCAGCTATCCGCTGGTATTCAAGCTGATCCGCGACCGCTTCGCCTGGCCGAAGTCGATGTCGCGCCAGCAGGTGGAAGAGAAGTATGCGCTGGTGTTCAACCTGGACCGCGTCGGTCGCCTGCTCGATGCGCAGCCGTATCGCCACCTGCGTTTCCCGCGCGACCGCTTCGCACCGGCCTTGCTGGAAGAGCTGCTGGCGCAGTGCGCGCAGAGCGTGCGCGTCGATGGCGATCAGGTGGAAGTCGCACTGTGCTACGTGCAGCGTCGCTTCCGTCCCTTGAACCTGTACCTGCGCGAGCAGGGCGGTGAGGCGGTACGCGCAGCGGTCCTCGACTACGCGCAGGCGATTACCGACATGGCGCGCAACAACATCTTCCCGGGCGACATGCTGCCGAAGAACTTCGGCGTATCGCGGCATGGCCGGGCAGTCTTCTACGACTATGACGAGCTGTGCCTGGTCAGCGACTGCGTGTTCCGCGCCTGGCCGCAGCCGCGTACGCCGGAGGAAGCCATGGCCGACGAACCCTGGTTCCATGTCGGGCCACGCGACGTGTTTCCCGAACGCTTCGGCCCGTTCATGGGCCTGCCGGCGGGCGAGCTGGCCGCGGTGCGCGAACATTACCGGCACCTGTTCGACCCCGCGTGGTGGCAGGGCCTGCAGGCGCGCTTCGCCGGCGGTGACTATCCGGATACGCCGCCCTACGCGGTGGCCCATCGCCTGGCCTGAGCGGATTGGCGTGAACCGCCTGCCGGTCCCGTCCAGACTGGGGTACGCTCGGGGTTCACCTCATCACCATGGATCCGGCAATGATGCGTTCCCCTCTGTTCCTTGCGCTGGCCCTGGCGTTCACCGCCGGTGCTCCGCTGCTGCCGGCCGACGCCGCTGCCCAGAACGCGCGCGCGGTGCGCGCCACTGCCGAGATGAGCATGGCGCTGTCGGGCAGCATCGATGTGGCGGCCGACGGGTCGGTCAGCAAGCTGGTGCTGGACCAGCAGGCGATGCTCGCACCAGGCATCGCATCGTTCGTGGAAGGCACCATCCGCGGCTGGCAGTTCGAACCGACGCTGCACGACGGCAAGCCGGTGGCCGTCCACGCGCCGTTGCGGGTACGCCTGCGTGGCAAGGAGCAGGACGACGGCAGCTACCAGGTCAGCATGACCAGTGTCGACTTCAGTGACTATGATCCGAAGGCTACCGACTCGGTCACCCAGAAGCGCATGCCGCCACCGCGCTACCCCGAGGATGCCTTCCGCAATGGTGGGCAGGGTGACGTACTGCTGCTGGTCCAGGTTGCGCGCGACGGCACCGTCGCCGATGTCGTTGCCGAACAGGTGAACATGACGGTGGTCGCACCGGAACGGACCATGGCCAGGATGCGTGACATCCTCGCCAAGGCCAGCATCAGTGCGGCCCGCAAGTGGACCTTCGTGCCGCCGACCACCGGCGAGGAGAGCACGCTGGACTCCTGGACCGTGCGCGTGCCGGTCACCTTCGCCCTGAACAACAGCGACAACGGCCAGCCGGAACGCTATGGCCGCTGGCGTGCCTTCATCCCCGGCCCGCGCCAGGCCGCACCGTGGCGCAAGCCGGATACCGCCGGACAGGTGGGCAGTGATCTGCTGCCGGCCGGCGGTGTGTACATGGTCGATGGCACCCAGCGCGGCCTGCGCCTGCTGACGCCGCTGGCCCAGCGCTGAGACCGGCGCGGTGAAGCGGCCGGCCTGGCCGGCTGCTTCTCAGTCCGCGTACGGGTAGACCACCACCCGGTTGCGGCCCTGTTCCTTGGCCATGTACAGGGCCTTGTCGGCCAGCCGCAGCGCCTGTTCGGCATCGACATGGAAGCTGGGGAAGTGGGCCACGCCCAGCGAGACGGTGATAGCGCCCACCGGCTCGAACGGATGATCTGCAATGTGCTGGCGCAGGCGCTCGCCGGCCTGGCGCGCCGAGTCGGTGCTGATGCCCGGCAACAGCAGCAGGAATTCCTCGCCACCGGCACGGCAGAGGATGTCGCTGTCGCGTGAGTAGCGGCGCATCTGGTCGGCGATATGGACGATGGCGGCGTCACCGACGTCGTGGCCGTGGCTGTCGTTGATCGATTTGAAGCGATCGATGTCCAGCGCCAGGATCGCGAAAGGAATGCCCTGCACCTGCAGTGCATCCAGCGCCTGCTGCAGGCCACGGCGGTTGAGCAGGCCGGTGAGCGGATCGGTGCGGCTGGCGCGGTTGAGCGTGCCGATGCGGTCCTGCAGGGCGTTGAAGCTGTGCAGTACCGCCTGCTTGAGCTGGGCAACCTCGAAGTACCACGCGCGGATGCCGCTGACGTGGTTGATCGCGTTGCCGGTGTCCTCGCCACCCTGCACGTTGCGCGCCAGCTGCCACAGCGGCATCGAGATGCGCCGGGCGAACCACCAGGTGATCAGCAGTGACAGCAGGCCGAGCGGGATCGCGTTCCAGATCACTGCGGTCATCAACCGCGACAACGGCTGCAACGTGGCCTCGGTCGGCCGCTGGGCGATGATGCCCCAGCCCGTGGCCGGTACCGGTGCATAGCCGGCCAGCATCGACACGCCCAGGTTGTTGCGGACCTGCTGTGCGCCGCGTTCGCCGCGCACCACCGCCTTCACCGCCGGGTTGCCGACCACGTAGTCGCCCACCCGCTTGCCGTCGGCGTGGTACAGCAGACGGCCATGGCGGTCGACCACGTACAGGTAGGAGCCGTCGCGATAGTAGTGCTTGCCCAGCAGTGTATGCAGCGCGCTGCGCTGGCGCAGGTACAGGGTGCCGCTGACGTAGCCGCGGTAGCGGCCCTGACGATCGAAGATCGGGTGCGACAGCGAGACCAGCAGCTTGCCCGTGGCCGACTGGTACGGGTCACTGATCATCGGCTGGCGCGCGGCCAGTGCGGCGTTGTTGCCGACGCTGTGCAGGATCTCGCCCTGCAGCTGCAGGGTCTGCGGCGAGGTGGCGATCACCAGGCCATCGGCGTCCACTACCAGCGAGGAGTTGAAGCTGTTGGTCTGCAGCTGCAGGCGGCTGGCTTCATCCTGGGCCTGCTTCGGATCCAGGTCGCTCTGGCCGAGCCGGGTGGCGGCGTAGGCCAGCTCCTGTTGCGCGGCCAGCAGGAAGTTCTGGGTGGTCTCGGCCAGCTTGGTGGCATAGACGCGGTTGGCTTCCAGGGTATTGCCGACCAGCTGGTCGCGCTGCACGCGGTAGCTGGCCAGCAGGGTATTGGCCAGGGCGATGATGGCGCTGAGCAGGGCCAGGGCGAGGATCAGCTTGCCCAGGTTGAGGCGGGGAGACAGCGTTGGCATGCGTCGACGGATCCGGCAGGAGGCTGGACCCGACCGGTTCTCCGGAAGGGGCGACAGCGGGAATCGGTGCCCACGCCCGCAGGGCCGGGCAGGGTATCGGGCGAATTATCGCCAAAAGCGGGCGGCGGCAAAGTGAAGTGGGTCGCCCTGCAGGCAAAAAAAAACCTGCCGCAGCGAGCGGCAGGTCCTTTTCGATGCAACGCAGTGGATCAGCGCTTCATCGATCCGAAGAACTCGTCGTTGGACTTGGTGTTCTTCATCTTGTCCAGCAGGAACTCCATCGCGGCCATCTCATCCATCGGATGCAGCAGCTTGCGCAGGATCCAGATCTTCTGCAGCAGCTCCGGCTCGATCAGCAGGTCTTCGCGGCGGGTGCCGGAACGGTTGATGTCGATGGCCGGGAACACACGCTTTTCAGCGATACGACGGCTCAGGTGCACTTCGCTGTTGCCGGTGCCCTTGAACTCTTCGTAGATCACCTCGTCCATCTTCGAGCCGGTGTCGACCAGCGCGGTGGCGATGATGGTCAGGCTGCCGCCTTCTTCCACGTTGCGCGCGGCACCGAAGAAGCGCTTCGGGCGATGCAGGGCGTTGGCGTCCACACCACCGGTCAGCACCTTGCCCGAGCTCGGCACCACGTTGTTGTAGGCGCGGGCCAGGCGGGTGATCGAGTCGAGCAGGATCACCACGTCCTTCTTGTGCTCGACCAGGCGCTTGGCGCGCTCGATGACCATTTCGGCCACCTGCACGTGGCGCGCGGCCGGCTCGTCGAAGGTCGAGCTGATGACCTCGCCGCGCACGGTGCGCTGCATTTCGGTCACTTCTTCCGGGCGCTCATCGATCAGCAGCACGATCAGGTGCACGTCCGGATGGTTGGTGGTGATGGCCGTGGCGACCTGCTGCATCATCATCGTCTTGCCCGCCTTCGGCTGGGACACGATGAGCGAACGCTGGCCCTTGCCCTGCGGCGCCATCAGATCGAGGATGCGGCCGGTAATGTCTTCCGACGAACCGTTGCCACGCTCCAGGGTGAAGCGGCGGCGCGGGAACAGCGCGGTCAGGTTCTCGAACAGCACCTTGTTCTTCGACGCTTCGATCGGCTCGCCGTTGATGGTGTCGACGATGTTCAGCGCGAAGTAGCGCTCGCCATCCTTCGGGAAGCGGATGCGGCCGGAGATGTGGTCGCCGGTGCGCAGGTTGAAGCGGCGGATCTGGCTGGGCGAGATGTAGGTGTCGTCCGGGCCGGCCAGGTAGCTGGCTTCGGCCGCGCGCAGGAAGCCGAAGCCGTCCGGCAGGATTTCCAGCACGCCATCGGCGGCAACGCCGTCGCCGTGGCGGGTCAGCACCTTCAGCAGGGCGAAGATCACGTCCTGCTTGCGGGCACGGGCCACGCCTTCGGAGATCTGCAGCTGCTCGGCGATTTCCAGCAGCTTCTGTGCCGGCATGCGCTTGAGGTCGCTCAGCGAGTAGACCGGGAAGCCTTCCGGCACATTGGCGTGCGGACGCGGCACGAAGGGCTGCTGATCGCCACCGTCCTGCGGCATGCCGTCATCACGGCCACCGCGGTTGCGGTCACGGTCGCGACGGTTGCGGAAACGGTCGCGGCGATTGCCCTGGCCCTGCTGGCCGTTCTGGTTGTACGGGTTGTTGTTCTGACCCTGGCCCTGGTTCTGGTTCTGGCCACCGCCCTGGTGGTTCTGCTGGCGCTGTCCGGATTCGCGGCCTTCGCCACCCTCACCGCCGCCGGAGGCGGGGGCTTCAGCGGCAGGCGCGCTCGGCGCGGGGGCGGCTGCAGCCGGTGCCGGCGCTTCGGGCGCGGCTGCCAGCGGCAGGGTCGGCTGCGCCGGAGCGGCGCTGGTTTCGGCGGCTGCCGGAGCGGCGGCCTTGCTCACGCGGGGCTTGCGCACGCGCTTTTCGGCGGGCGCATCGGCGCTGCCGGTTTCGGAAGTGTTATCGGACAAGAGCGTTATTCCTCGCTTGAAGGTGCGAGCGCCCGGCTGGGGCGGCGAACGTTGGGAATGGGTCTGGAAGAAACTGCGTCCAGAGGGTGCGGCACGCGAACGCGGCCGGATATGCCGACACTATCATCGGCCTGCGGCGGCTTGCAAGGGTCGCCGGGAACAGCATTCATGATGGACGCGGGGCGCCCGCCGGCAGCCGCGGGCGGCGGCTGCCGGGAACAGCAGGATCAGGCCAGGGCCTTGTCCAGCAGGCCGGCCAGCTGGGCCTTGCCCACCGCACCGATCTGCTCGCCGACCTTCTCGCCGTCCTTGAACACGACCAGGTACGGAATCGAACGCACGTGGTACTTGGCGGCCAGCGCGCGGTTGTGGTCGACGTTGACCTTGGCGATCTTGGCGCGGCCCTGGTAGGCATCGGCCAGTTCGTCCAGCGCCGGGGCAATCATCTTGCAGGGGCCACACCACTCGGCCCAGAAATCGACCAGCACCGGTTCCTTGGAATTCAGCACTGCGCTATCAAAGTCGGCGTCGCCGACATGTACAACCTTGTCGCTCATCTTGGTTTCTCGTCTTGGATTGCACCCGGCCATGCCGGAGGTGGGTGAACTGGGCCATGCCCGGTGGCGCGACCCTCGTCGTTGCCTCGCGGCGCACTGCCGCGGTGCGTTCGGCGGGATGCCTGGACGCTCACGGCCGGCAGTGTACCCCTATCGCAGGGCAGGGACAGGCGCCGGCTGGAACCCAGCGTATCGTGATCGCTTCGATGGCCGGTATGTGTCGGATTTCACTGTCTTCCTGTACATGGGGCTGGCAGTGGGCGACACCAGCGACCCCGGGCAGGCCGTTCAAGTCCGGTGTGGCTGGGTGAAGGCGGCGTCTCCGCAGGTTGTGAGACGCCGCATTCCGGTTTGCCTGCCCGAGTGCGGTAAACTGGGGCATTGTGCGGCGCGCGGACCGGGTGGTCCCAGCCTGCCAACCCGCCGCAGGGGCCGCAGTTTGCGACGGTGCCCCTAGACGATGAAGTGCCAGCCGCCCCACGGGCCGGCGGCCATACCAAGACGGACTCATGAGCGACAAACCGCTGACCGATTTGACCTTCTCCTCCTTCGAGTTGCATCCGGCCCTGCAGGCCGGCCTTGAAGGAGCCGGATTCACCCGCTGCACCCCGATCCAGGCGCTGACCCTGCCGGTCGCGCTGCCCGGTGGTGATGTTGCCGGCCAGGCCCAGACCGGCACCGGCAAGACCCTGGCCTTCCTGGTCGCTGTCGTGAACCGCCTGCTGACCCGCCCGGCCCTGGCCGACCGCAAGCCGGAAGATCCGCGCGCGCTGATCCTTGCCCCGACCCGCGAACTGGCCATCCAGATCCACAAGGATGCGGTGAAGTTCGGTTCCGACCTGGGCCTGCGTTTCGCGCTGGTCTACGGCGGCGTCGACTATGACAAGCAGCGCGAGCTGCTGCAGCAGGGCGTGGACGTGATCATCGCCACCCCGGGCCGCCTGATCGACTACGTCAAGCAGCACAAGGTGGTTTCGCTGCACGCCTGCGAGATCTGCGTGCTGGACGAAGCCGATCGCATGTTCGATCTGGGCTTCATCAAGGACATCCGCTTCCTGCTGCGCCGCATGCCGGAACGCACCATCCGCCAGACCCTGCTGTTCAGCGCCACCCTCAGCCATCGCGTGCTGGAGCTGGCCTACGAGCACATGAACGAGCCGCAGAAGCTGGTGGTCGAAGCCGAGACCATCACCGCCGCGCGCGTGCGCCAGCGCATCTACTTCCCGGCCGACGACGAGAAGATCCCGCTGCTGCTGGGCCTGCTGTCGCGCAGCGAAGGCGCGCGCACCATGGTGTTCGTCAATACCAAGGTGTTCGTCGAGCGCGTCGCCCGTTCGCTGGAAAAGGCCGGCTACCGTGTCGGCGTGCTGTCCGGCGACGTGCCGCAGAAGAAGCGCGAGAGCCTGCTCAACCGCTTCCAGAAGGGCCAGCTGGAGATCCTGGTGGCCACCGACGTGGCCGCGCGCGGCCTGCATATCGACGGCATCAAGTACGTCTACAACTACGACCTGCCGTTCGACGCCGAAGACTACGTGCACCGCATCGGTCGTACCGCGCGCCTGGGCGAAGAGGGTGATGCGATCAGCTTCGCCTGCGAACGCTACGCCATGGGCCTGCCGGACATCGAGGCCTACATCGAGCAGAAGATCCCGTCCGAGCCGGTCACCAAGGAACTGCTGACCCCGCTGCCGCGCCCGGAACGCCCGGCACCGGCCGCTGGCGAGGAAGGTGAGGAGAACGAGAGCGTCGGCCAGATCTTCCGTGAAGCGCGCGAAGCACGTGCCGCCGAAGAAGAGCGTCGTGGTGGTGGTCGCAGTGGTGGCCGCTCCGGCGGCGGCCGTGGCGAGCGTCGCGACGGCGAGCGCGGCGGCGAGCGCCGTTCGCGTGGCCCGCGCAAGCCGCGCGTGGAAGGCGAGCAGGCCGCAGCTGCCCCGGCTGAAGGTGCTCAAGCCGCCGTCGCCCAGGCCCCGCGTCCGCCGCGCCCGCCGCGTGCCGAGGGGGCACCGGAAGGTGCCGTGGATGGCGAGCGCAAGCCGCGCAAGCGCCGTCGTCGTCGCCATGGCCGTCCGGTCGAGGGTGGCGAGGGCGTGCAGGCCAGCGCCGGCAATGGCGCCAGCCCGGTGACCCCGGTGCAGGTGGTGGCCAAGCCGGTGCGCACGGCGGCCGATACTGGCGATTCGTTCCTGACCCGCATCGGCCGCAAGATCCGTCGGATGCTGTCGGGCAACTGAGCCGGTAGCGCCCGACCGTTGGTCGGGCGACATCAGGGGTGTGCCGACCAACGGTCGGCACCCACCAAGCCGGACCGGTAGCACCCGACCGTCGGTCGGGTGGCTTTGAAGGGTAGTGCCGGCCGCTGGCCGGCATGCCGCGCAGCCGCCGGCCACGCAACCCTGTCGCATCTGACTCTGGCCGCGCCTCGCGGCCTCCAGCCAAGCTGGCGCCTCCCGCATCTGGAGGCGTCACGTGATGGCATCCGTACCCTGTTACGACGCATTCGATCTGCATTACGCGCAGCACGTGGCGGCTTCTGCATCGCGTCCGCTGGAACGCCGGACACTGCTGGAGCTGGCCGGTCCACTGCAGGGGCGGGATGTCATCGATCTGGCCTGCGGCTCCGGCGATTTCGGCCGCCACCTTCTGTTGCACGGGGCACGTAGTGCCCTCGGTGTCGATCTGTCCGCCGCGATGATCGAGCAGGCGCGCCGGCTTTCCGGGCAAGGCGGTGACGCCATGCAGTTCCTGCAGGGCGACGCGACCCGCCTGGACCTGCCGGCCCGCTTCGATATTGCCGTGGCGGTCTGGCTGTTCAACCACGCCGATACGCTGCAGGAACTGGAGCGCATGTACCGGGCGGCAGCCCGTGTCCTCAGGCCGGGCGGACGGCTGCTGGGCATCGTCACCCATCCGGCCTTCCGCTTGGCCCGGGGCGACTTCTCGCGCTACGGCGCACGCATCGTCCGGCAGCAGGCGCTGGAGGATCATCACCTGGTGGAGGTCGCGTTCGCCGATGCCGCCGAGGCCCGCGTCACCGACCATCAATGGCGCGCGGACCAGCACGAGCAGGCGGCCGCCCGCGCGGGACTGCCCGGGCTGCAGTGGCAGGTGCCGGCGCCGACAGCGGCGGAGTGCGAGGGTCGGCCTGCCGGCTTCTGGGATGAATACCGCGACAACAACGCGCTGGTGGTCCTGCACGCCCGCAGGGAAGGGTAGCGCCCGGGCGCTACCGATCGGTGGCGCCGCTCCTGCATAATCGGGGCATGAGTGTCCTGCGCTTCGACAATGTCAGCAAACAGTACGCCGGTGGCCACGAGGCGCTGATCGATGTCAGCTTCGAGGTCGCGCCGGGCGAGATGCTGTTCGTCACCGGCCATTCCGGTGCGGGCAAGAGCACCCTGCTCAAGTTGATCCACCTCGATGAGCGGCCCAGCCGCGGCGCGGTGGTGTTCGACGAGCGCAACCTGCTGAAAGTGCGCGGTGGCGACGTGCCCCGCCACCGACGCGCGGTGGGGGCGGTCTACCAGGACCACCGCCTGCTGATGGACCGCTCGATCGCCGAGAACGTGGCGCTGCCGCTGATTCTGCGCGGCACCCGCCGTGGCGACATCAGCAAGCGCGTGCGCTCGGTGCTGGAACGGATGGGCCTGGGCCATCGCGAAAAGGCGCTGCCCTCGCAGCTGTCGGCCGGCGAGCAGCAGCGCGTCGGCATCGCCCGCGCCATTGTCGGTGAGCCCAAGCTGCTGGTGGCCGATGAGCCGACCGGCAACCTCGACCCGACCCTGGCGGCGGAGATCATGGCGCTGTTCGCCGAGCTGCCCTCGCGTGGCACCAGCGTGCTGGTGGTCAGCCATGACCTGCCGCTGCTGCGCCGCATGCGCAAGCGCGTGCTGATCCTCGACCACGGCCGGCTGGTGGATGACATCTCGCCGCAGGACCTGGCGGAGTAACCGATGGCGAAGAACGAAAACAGCGAAGCCGCCGCCCCCTCGCGCGTGGGCGTCTGGTTCCAGCACCACGTGCACAGCGTGGTGTTCAGCCTGGGCCGCGCATGCCGCAAGCCGTGGGCGACCCTGCTGACGGTGATGGTCATGGCATTGGCGCTGGCGTTGCCGCTGGGGCTGTCGATCGCCCTGGACAACCTCAAGCAGTTCGCCGGCAGCGTGCAGCAGTCGCGCGACATCAACGTGTTCCTGAAGGGCAACGTGGATGGGCCCGGCGCGCTGCGCCTGGCCGGGCAGCTGCGCGACCGCGACGATGTGGCCGAAGTGAACGTGCGCACGCCCGAGCAGGGCCTGCAGGAACTGCGCGATGCGGGCCTCGGTGAGGCGATCGACGCACTCAACGACAATCCGCTGCCCTCGCTGCTGGTGATCACCCCCGGCCAGGGCAAGGATGACGCACGCCTGGCGCGCGCGCTGGAAAGCCTGCCCGAAGCCGACCTGGTGCAGCACGATGCGCTGTGGCGCCAGCGCCTGGATGCCTGGCTGGCCTTCGGCGCGCGGCTGGTGCAGGTGCTGTCGGTGCTGCTCGGCGTCGGTGCTGCGCTGGTGGTCGGCAACACCGTGCGACTGGACATCCAGGCCCGCCGTGAAGAGATCGGCGTGCTGCAGCTGCTCGGCGCCAGCGATGGCTTCATCCGCCGCCCGTTCCTGTACCTGGGCGCCTGGTATGGCCTGGGCGCCGGCGCGGTGGCGCTGGCCCTGATCGGCGCCGCCGGTGCCGCCCTGCGCGTGCCGCTGGCCGAACTCTCGCGAAGCTACGGCAGCCCGTTCGTGCTGCACGGCCTGGACCTGCTGCACGGCGGCTTGGTCCTGCTCGGCACGCTGCTGCTGGGTTGGCTGGGCGCCTGGCTGGTCACCGGCCACTTCCTCCGCCAGACCCGCCCGACCGACACCTGAGACCGGCATGCAACCGCAAGCGCTGAAGCACCTTGAAGGGCCCGCGACGCGGGTGATGGTGGTCGATGGTTCGAAGCTGGTGCGCAAGCTGATCGCCGACGTCCTGCAGCGCGACCTGCCGGGCGTGGAGGTGATCGGCTGCGACAGCATCGAGGATGCGCAGCAGGCGCTGGCGCAGGGCCCGGTGGACCTGGTGACGACCTCGCTGACCCTGCGCGATGGCGACGGCCTGGCGCTGGCGCGGATGGTGCGCGAAGCGGCCGGCCAGGCCTATGTGCCGGTGATCGTGGTTTCCGGCGATGCCCAGCAGCACCTGGAGCAGCGCCGCTTCACCGAGTACGTCACCGACTATTTCGACAAGGCGCTGGGCCATGAGGCACTGGCGACCTTCATCCGCGGCTACGTGCAGCCGCAGACCATTCCCGGCGCCACCATCCTCTACATCGAGGACAGCCGCGTGGTGGCCGAGGCCACCAAGCGCATGCTGGAACGCCAGCAGTTGAACGTGCTGCACGTGGTCAGCGCCGAAGAAGCGTTCACCCTGCTCACCGCCGAGTCGCTGGGCCGCAGTCGCCATCGCATCGACCTGGTGCTGACCGACGTCACCCTGAAGGGCGAACTGAGCGGTCGCGACGTGGTGCAGCGTGTGCGCGTGGACTTCGGCTACGGCAAGCGCCGCCTGCCGGTGCTGGTGATGACCGGCGACGGCAATCCGCACAACCAGACCGGGCTGCTGCAGTCCGGTGCCAACGACCTGGTGTTGAAGCCGATCGAAGAACGGCTGCTGGTCACCAAGGTGCTGTTCCAGCTGCGGCTGGCCCGATTGAACGATGGACCCCTGTTGCGATGATGGATGAAGTAGCCGACACCCCGACGATCCAGCTGGAACCGAGCTGGAAGCTGCATGTCGGCGATTACCTGTTGCAGCCGCAGATGCGCGAGCTGTCCAGCTTCCTGCGCCAGCGCAAGGCCGGTGGCGCGGCGGTGTTCCCGCCCGGCCCGCAGATCTTCGCCGCGTTCGACGCCACGCCGTTCGAGCAGGTGAAGGTGGTGATCCTCGGGCAGGACCCGTACCACGGCCGTGGCCAGGCGCACGGCCTGAGTTTCTCGGTGCCGCCGGGCGTGCCGGTGCCGCCGTCGCTGCTGAACATCTACAAGGAGATCGAGAGCGATCTCGGTATCCCGCGTCCGGACCATGGCTGCCTGATTCCATGGGCGCAGCGTGGCGTGCTGCTGCTCAATGCGGTGCTGACGGTGGAGGAGGGCAAGGCCGGTGCGCACCAGGGGCGCGGCTGGGAAGGCTTTACTGACCACGTGGTGGACGTGCTCAACCGCGAGCGCGAAGGGCTGGTGTTCATGCTCTGGGGCGCCTATGCGCAGCAGAAGGGCAAGGTCATCGATACCCGCCGCCACCGCGTGCTGAAGTCGCCGCATCCGTCGCCGCTGTCGGCCCACCGTGGCTTCCTCGGCTGCCGGCATTTCTCGATGGCCAACGAGTACCTGCAGCGCCGCAGCCAGGTCCCGATCGACTGGTCGCTGCCGCCGCGTTCGGCGCTCTGAGCCCTGGCGGGTGACCGGGCCTGAACACCCGGCAACGTCCCCGGACCTGAATGGGTCCTGCGAACGGCCCGTTCAGCTCCGCTTGACCGGAATCGGCCGGTTTCCAGTAGGTAATTGTTTGAATTCCAAGGGATTGTGAATCCCGAAAAGCGTGCTCGCCACTGTCATCAAATCGCGCTACGGTAGGGCACTGTTTGGGACCAGTGTTGCATCAATGGGACGCTGGAACTTTTTCCTCCTTTAGCAGTCCAAATGCCGGACTGCTAAGATGGGTGCCTATGAGCCAGAACACCTCTACTGCCCTTGTGGCAAACAATCTCCCGATTCCCAGTGCGCTCGGTTCGCTGGACGCCTACATCGGTGCCGTGCACCAGATCCCGGTGCTGTCGGTCGATGACGAACAGGACCTGGCCCGTCGCTTCCGCGACGGCAACGATCTGGACGCTGCCCGCGAGCTGGTGCATTCGCACCTGCGCTTTGTGGTGCATGTGGCCCGCGGCTACAACGGCTACGGCCTTGCCCTGGGCGACCTGATCCAGGAAGGCAACATCGGCCTGATGAAGGCGGTCAAGCGCTTCGACCCGGACATGGGCGTGCGCCTGGTCTCCTTTGCCGTGCACTGGATCCGTGCCGAGATGCACGAGTTCATCCTGAAGAACTGGCGCATCGTGAAGGTCGCCACCACCAAGGCACAGCGCAAGCTGTTCTTCAACCTGCGCAAGTCGAAGACGCGCCTGGGCTGGATGAACGCGGCTGAGGTGAGCGCGGTGGCCAAGGACCTGAACGTGTCCGAGCGTGAGGTCATGGAAATGGAGTCGCGGCTGTCCGGTCGCGATATCGGTTTCGATGCGCCGACCGACGAGGACAACGAGCACGCGCCGCCGTCGCCGGCCGCGTTCCTGGTCGCCAACGACGAAGACCCGTCGATGGCCTACGAACGTGCCGACAGCGAAGACAACCAGATGCAGCTGCTGCGCGAAGGCTTGGCCGAGCTGGACGCCCGCTCGCGCGACATCATCCGCCGCCGCTGGCTGGACGCGGACAGCAAGGTGACGCTGCAGGAGCTGGCCGACGAGTACGGCGTGTCGGCCGAGCGCATCCGCCAGGTTGAAGCGAATGCGCTGAAGAAGATGAAGGCGCTGTTCACCGCGTAAGCGGGAGGGCGTTGAAGCAATGAAAAGGCCCGGCATTGCCGGGCTTTTTCTTTTTGGTGGCGTTCTCATCCACGCATGGCGTGGATCCACCCAAGCTGTGCAATACCAGTAGATCCACGCCATGCGTGGATGCCCTGGTACCGCACCTGCCTCAGCCCTCGCGTGCGATCGCGCGCCAGCCGATGTCGTTGCGGTGGAATTCGTTGGCCCAGCTGATCTTGGCCACGCCGGCATAGGCGTTGGCCTGCGCATCGCGCACGCTGTCGCCCAGCGCCGCCACGCACAGCACGCGGCCGCCGGCACTGAGCACCTGGCCCTGCGTATCCAATGCCGTACCGGCATGGAACACCTTGGCACTGGCCGGCACATCGTCCAGGCCGGAAATCACGTCGCCGGTGATCGGCGATTCCGGGTATGGCCTGGCGGCCAGCACCACGCCCAGCGACGGGCGTGCGTCCCAGTGCGCTTCCACCTGGTCCAGGCGGCCGTCGATGGCGGCTTCCACCAGCTCCACCAGGTCCGACTGCAGGCGCAGCATCACCGGCTGGGTTTCCGGATCGCCGAAGCGCACGTTGAATTCGATCACCTTCGGCGCGCCGCTGGCATCGATCATCAGGCCGGCGTAAAGGAAGCCGGTGAACGGGATGCCGTCGGCGATCATGCCCTGCACGGTGGGGTTCACCACCTCGCGCATCACCCGTGCATGCACCTCCGGGGTCACCACCGGGGCCGGCGAATAGGCGCCCATGCCGCCGGTGTTCGGGCCGGTATCGCCGTCGCCGACGCGCTTGTGGTCCTGCGAGGTGGCCATCGGCAGCGCATGCACGCCGTCCACCATCGAAATGAAGCTGGCTTCCTCGCCGTCGAGGAATTCCTCGATCACCACGCGTGCGCCGGCATCGCCGAACGCGTTGCCGGAGAGCATGTCACGCACCGCGTCTTCGGCTTCGGCCAGGGACATTGCGACGATCACGCCCTTGCCGGCGGCCAGGCCATCGGCCTTGACCACGATCGGTGCGCCCTTCTCGCGCACGTAGGCCAGCGCAGCGTCCACGTCGCTGTGCACGGCGTAGAACGCGGTGGGGATGTTGTGGCGGGCCAGGAAGTCCTTGGCGTAGGCCTTGCTGCCTTCCAGCTGCGCGGCAGCGGCGGTCGGCCCGAAGATGCGCAGGCCGGCGGCGCGGAAGCGGTCGACCACGCCGGCCACCAGCGGTACTTCCGGGCCGACCACGGTCAGCGCTACGCCTTCGGCCTGCGCCAACGCCAGCAGGCCGTCGATATCGGTCACCTTCACCGCCACGTTGCGGCACTTGTCTTCGCTGGCAGTGCCGGCGTTGCCGGGCGCCACGATCACTTCGGTGACACGGGAGGACTGGGCCAGCTTCCATGCCAGGGCGTGTTCGCGGCCGCCAGAGCCGATGACGAGGATCTTCATGGGACAGGGTTCTCGGGTGCGGAAAAGAAAAGCCGGGCAGGGCCCGGCTTCGTAATGCGGATCAATGGCGGAAGTGGCGCACGCCGGTGAACACCATGGCCAGGCCATGTTCGTCGGCGGCGGCGATCACTTCGGCATCGCGCATTGAACCGCCCGGCTGGATGACCGCCTTGATGCCGGCGGCGGCAGCGGCATCGATGCCGTCGCGGAACGGGAAGAACGCATCGGAGGCCATCACCGAGCCCTCGACCACCAGGTTCGCATCGGCGGCCTTGATGCCAGCGATGCGGGCCGAGTACACGCGGCTCATCTGGCCGGCACCGACACCGATGGTGCGGTTGTCCTTGGCATAGACGATCGCGTTGGACTTCACGAACTTGGCGACCTTCCAGGCGAACAGCAGGTCGGTGAACTGCTTGTCGGTCGGCGCCAGCTTGCTGACCACCTTCAGTTCGTCGCGGGTCATGCCGCGGTTGTCCGAGGACTGCAGCAGCAGGCCAGAGCCGACGCGCTTGCTGTCGAAGTTGTTCAGGCCGTCGCCGTGCGGGATGCGCAGCACGCGCACGTTGGCCTTCTTCTGCGCGTATTCCAGCGCGGCCGGCTCGTAGTCCGGGGCAATCAGCACTTCGACGAACTGGCGGTCCAGGATCACCTTGGCGGTGGCCGCGTCCAGCGGTTTGTTGAAGGCGATGATGCCGCCGAAGGCGCTGGTCGGGTCGGTGGCGTAGGCCAGCTCGTAGGCATCGCCGTTGCCGGCGCCGACGGCCACGCCGCACGGGTTGGCGTGCTTGACGATGACGCAGGCCGGCGCGTCGAACTGGCGCACGCATTCCCACGCTGCATCGGCATCGGCCAGGTTGTTGTAGCTCAGTTCCTTGCCCTGCAGCTGCTGGAAGGTGGCCAGCGTGCCCGGCACCGGGTAGAGATCGCGGTAGAACGCGCCGCTCTGGTGCGGGTTCTCGCCGTAGCGCAGGTCCATCACCTTCACGAAGGTGGAGTTCATCTGTGCCGGGTACTCGGTACGCGCCGGCACGGTGGCGTCGGTGGCGGTGACCGCCGACAGGTAGTTGCTGATCGCCGCATCGTACTGGGCGACGCGGTTGAACGCGGCCACCGAGAATGCGAAGCGGGTGGCAGCCGACAGCTGGCCGTTGTTGGCGTCCAGCGAAGCCAGCAGTTCGGCGTACTGCGACGGATCGGTGGCCACCGCCACGCGGGCGAAGTTCTTGGCCGCCGAGCGCAGCATGGCCGGGCCGCCGATGTCGATGTTCTCGACCGCGTCGGCCAGGGTGCAGTCGGCTTTGGCGGTGACCGATTCGAACGGGTACAGGTTCAGTACCAGCAGGTCGATGGCACCGATGCCGTGCTCGGCCATCACTGCATCATCCAGGCCCGAACGGCCCAGCAGGCCGCCGTGCACCATCGGGTGCAGGGTTTTGACCCGGCCGTCCATCATTTCCGGGAAGCCGGTGACGTCGGCCACGTCCTTCACGGCCAGGCCCGCATCGCGGATCGCCTTGGCGGTGCCGCCGGTGGACAGCAGCTCCACGCCGCGTGCCGCCAGCGCAGTGGCCAGCTCGACCAGACCGGTCTTGTCGGAAACGGAGAGGAGGGCCCGGCGGACGGGCAACAGATCAGCAGTCATGGGACAGAATCGGCAGCGGAGCGGGGCCGATATTGTAGGCGGTGGGGGCCGGTGGCGGGCGCCGTCGGGGAAAATCGGCCCGCGCCGATGGCCCTGCGGCCGCCTTCAGCACAACCAGGCCGGGGGGGGGCCGCAAGCAATTCGATGGGGGCGGCTGCTCCAATCGGGTAGGCTGTGCCGGAACTGCCAAGGATCAGCGGGTTCGGATCGTGTCGATCTATGCATTGAAAGGACGTTTTCAGGACCTGTTGCGTCCGGCCGTACGCGGTCTGTACCGCATGGGGATCACCGCCAATACGGTGACCGTGGCCGCCGCCGTGGTCTCGCTGCTGGTGGCTGCCGCCGTCTGGTGCTGCGCGCCGGCCCAGCCCCTGCTGTACCTGCTGCTGCCACTGTGGATGCTGCTGCGCATGGCGCTCAACGCCGTGGACGGCATGCTGGCCCGCGAGTTCGGCCAGCAGTCGCGGCTGGGCGCCTATCTGAACGAGCTGTGTGACGTGATCGCTGACGCGGCGCTGTACCTGAGCCTGCTCAGCGTGCCGGGCGTGCGCCCGGAAGCGCTGTGGCTGCTGGCCTGGACGGCGGCGCTGAGCGAGTACGCCGGGGTGCTGGGGCTGATGGTCGGTGCCAGCCGCCGCTATGACGGCCCGATGGGCAAGAGCGACCGCGCGTTCGTGATCGGCGTGCTGGGCCTGCTGCTGGCGTTCGGCTGGGGTGCTGCGATGACGGTCAGCGGTGTGGCCGCTGCGATGGCGGTGCTGTGCATGCTGACGATGATCAATCGCGTCCGTCGCGGACTGCGGGAAGCGGCGGTTTCGCCGAATTAATCAAGCAGATACAAAAAGACAATCAGGAGATTGCATGCGTCAGGCGCAGGAACGGGAATTCCACAGCTTCGACCAGGTACCGCTGTTCTACCGGTACTGGGCGGGCACCACCGCAACGCCGGCCACCAAGGCCATCGTGCTGCTGCACCGCGGCCACGAGCACTCCGGGCGCGTCACCCACCTGGTCGATGAGCTGGACCTGCCCGACACCGCCTTCTTCGCCTGGGATGCGCGCGGCAATGGCCGTTCGCCAGGCGCGCGCGGCGATGCACCGGGCTTCCCGGCGCTGGTGCGCGACCTGGACAGCTTCATCGCCCACATCGGCGCCGAGCATGGCATCGCGGTGCAGGACATCGTGGTGATCGCGCAGAGCGTGGGGGCGGTGGTCGCCGCGACCTGGGTGCACGACTACGCACCACGCCTGCGCGCGCTGGTGATGGCTTCGCCGGCGTTCAAGGTGAAACTGTACGTGCCGTTCGCACGCCCGGGCCTGGCGCTGATGCAGAAGCTGCGCGGCAACTTCTTCGTCAACAGCTACGTCAAGCCGCAGTGGCTGACCCATGACCCGGCGCGGGTGGAAAGCTACCGCACCGATCCGCTGATCACCCGGCCGATCTCGGTGCGCGTGCTGCTGGGCCTGTACGAAGCGGCCGACCGCATCGTGGCCGATGCGCAGGCGATAAGCGTGCCGGTGCAGCTGCTGGTGTCCGGCTCCGACTTCGTCGTGCACCGTGGCCCGCAGGACCGCTTCTACGAGCGCCTGTCCAGCCCGATCAAGGAGCGCGTGCACTTGCCGGGTTTCTTCCACGACACGCTGGGCGAGCGCGATCGGGCGCCGGCGTTGGCACGCATCCGCAGTTTCATCCAGGCGCGTTTCGCCGAGCCGCTGCGCGAGCTGTCACGGCGCGACGCGCACCGCCATGGGCCGACCTTCGAGGAATCGGAGATTCTGGCCTGGCCACCAGAGCGCAACAGCCTGGCCGACCTGCGCTGGCGGGTGGTACGTGGGGGCCTGCGTTTCGGCGGAACGTTGTCCGAAGGTATCGCGCTGGGACTGCAGACCGGTTTCGATTCGGGCAGCACGCTGGACTACATCTACCGCGACGAAGCGCGTGGCAAGGGCCCGCTGGGCCGCATGGTCGACCGCAACTATCTGGATGCGATCGGCTGGCGTGGCATCCGCATTCGTGGCCAGCACCTGCAGGAACTGCTGCGCGACGCTGCCCAGCGCCTGCGCGGGCAGGGCACGCCGGTTCGCGTGCTGGACGTGGCCGCTGGCCATGGCCGCTACGTGCTGGAAGCACTGGGCCAGGGCGAACAACGCGCCGAGCGCATCGTGCTGCGTGATTTCAGTGATCTGAACGTGACCCAGGGCCAGGCCTTGATCGAGCGCCTGGGTGCGGCCGACATCGCCCGCTTCGAACAGGGCGATGCGTTCGATCCGGCGCAGTTGGCCACGGTGGACCCGGCGCCGACGCTGGCGGTGGTATCGGGCCTGTACGAACTGTTCCCCGACAACGATGCGGTGCTGCGCTCGCTGCAGGGCATTGCCGTGACGGTGCCGATAGGCGGCTACCTGGCCTACACCGGCCAGCCCTGGCACCCGCAGCTGGAATTCATCGCACGCGCACTGACCAGCCACCGGGGTGGCGCAGCGTGGGTGATGCGCCGCCGTACCCAGCAGGAAATGGACGAGCTGGTGCGCCTGGCCGGGTTCGAGAAGGTGGCGCAGCGCATCGATGACTTCGGCATCTTCACCGTGTCGCTGGCGCGCCGGACCGCGTGATGGCGACGCTCGCCGCAACCCCGCTGGCCGCGGAAGGGCGCCCCTGGCGGCGCGCCCTGTTGTGGCTGGCCCTGCTGGGCCCGTTCTTCTTCGCCAGCTATGGCTTCGCCAACTGGATGGCCGGCCGCCATGCCGAACTGCCGGTGATGGCGTTCGGATGGGAAACGCAGATTCCGTTCGTGCCGTGGACGATCGTGCCGTACTGGTCGATCGACCTGTTCTACGCGATCTCGTTCTTCCTGTGCAGGCGTCAGCTGGAACTGGACCGGCACGCGCTGCGGCTGTTCAGTGCACAGCTGATCGCCGTGAGCTGCTTCGTGCTGTGGCCGCTGCGCTTCAGCTTCGAGCGGCCGGAGATCGGCGGTGTGTTCGGCTGGCTGTTCGACGTGTTGCTGGGCTTCGACAAGCCGTTCAACCAGGCGCCGTCACTGCACATCGTGCTGCTGATCGTGCTGTGGGTGAAGTTCGCGCAATACCTGCATGGCGTGTGGCGCTGGGTGTTGCACGTGTGGGCGCTGCTGATCGGCGTTTCGGTGCTGACCACGTTCCAGCACCACTTCATCGATATCCCGACCGGCCTGCTGGCCGGCTGGCTGTGCGTCTGGCTGTGGCCGGAGCAGGGCACGCCGCCATTACGCGCCTGGCGCACCGTGCGCGATGCCAAACGTTGGCGATTGGCAGCGCTGTACCTGCTGGGGGCCGCTGTATTGCTGGTACCGGTGGTGCTTCTGCGTGGCGCGGCGTTGTGGCTGCTGTGGCCGGTGGTGTCGTTGCTGCTGGTGGCACTGGCCTATGCCGGGCTGGGCACGGCGGTGTTCCAGAAGCGCGCCGATGGGCGGCTGACCATGGCGGCGCGCTGGTTGCTGGCGCCGTACCTGGGCGCTGCCTGGATCAATTCGCGGCTGTGGACGCGGCGTGCGCCGCAGCCGGTGGCGGTGATGGATGGCGTGTGGCTGGGGCGCATTCCCCGTACTGCGTTGCCAACGCCCTTGGTGGGCGTGGTCGATGCCTGTGCCGAGCTGTCCGGTCGTGCACCGGGCGCGGCGTATGCCAGCGTGCCGATGCTGGACCTGGTGGTGCCCACGCCGGAACAGCTGCGCGCGGCGGCCGAGGCCATCGAGCGCCTGCGCATGCAGGGGCCGCTGCTGGTGTGTTGCGCGCTGGGCTATTCGCGCAGTGCTGCCAGTGTGGCGGCCTGGCTGTTGCGCAGTGGTCGTGCCACCGATACCGATGCCGCGGTGGCGATCGTGCGCGCGGCACGTCCCGGCATCGTGCTGGGCGCGGCGCATCTGCATGCCATCACCGCCGCAGCGGGAGTACGCACGTGAGTACGGTTCCCGATCTGGCGACCATGCAGCTGCTGCTTCGGCAGGGCCGTTGGCCGGCGTTGCTGTCGCTGGGCCTGTTGCTGGTGGCGTTGCTGCTGCTCGGCACCGAGCCGGGCCTGGCGATGGTTGCTGCCGGCCTGCTGCTGGTCAGCGTCATCGTTGGGCTCGCACAGGCCTACCACGCATGGCGGGTTGGTCTGGATGCCAGCCTGCTGCAGCTGCTGCGCGATGAAGGCCTGGAGGGTGACGCCGCTGCGCGCCGTACCGACCAGCTGCTGCACGACAGCGGCCTGCGCCGCGCAGCGCCCGACGCGCCGTTGCGCGGCTGGGACCTGCGCTGGGCCGGCATGCGCCGCCTGCTGCTGCGCCAGTACCTGCTGACAGGGGTGCAGGTGGTGGTGCTGGTGCTGGCCGTGGTGTGGCCGCAGACGTGAACGGGAGGAGCCGATGTTCGCCGAACTGATTGCCCGCGCCTGCAGTGGCGCGATCCACGTGGTGACCGGTGCGCGCGCGCTGTGGATCGGCTGCGCGCCGTCCAGCGAGCGCCGCGTGTACTACGGCAACCACGCCAGCCATGGTGACTTCGTACTGATCTGGTCGTCGATGCCACCGGCATTGCGGCGGCAGGTGCGCCCGGTTGCCGCAGCCGAGTACTGGCAGCGCGACGGCCTGCGCCGCTACCTGATCGATGCGGTGTTCAACGGTGTGCTGGTCGAGCGCGAGGCCGGCCAGCGTCGGCAGGACCCGTTGCAGGTACTGCGCGATGCGGTGGACGAAGACTGTTCGCTGATCCTGTTCCCGGAAGGCACGCGCAATGTGGGCGATGAGCCGCTGCTGCCGTTCAAGAGCGGCATCTACCACCTGGCGCGACAACGGCCGGAGCTGGAGTTCGTGCCGGTGTGGATCGACAACCTGAAGCGGGTGATGCCGAAGGGCCGGTTCCTGCCGTTGCCATTGCTGTGCACGGCCACCTTCGGCACCCCGCTGCGGCTGCAGGCCGACGAGGACAAGGCCGCGTTCCTGGCGCGCAGCCGGCAGGCGCTGCTGGACCTGGCGCCGAATGGGGGACGTGCATGAGTTTCGTGTTGGATGTATCTGGCGATCTGGCAACGCAGAGCGTCGGCCAGCAGACCGGCCTGCTGTTCGCCGGTGTCGGCGCGGTGCTGGTACTGGCCACGCTGGTGGCCGAAACCCTGCGCTGGCGCCAGCGTGGGCGGCCCAGTGCGGTGATCGCCAACCTGGTGTCGCGTATCCGCGCGTGGTGGGTGATGGCGATCGTGGTCGGGCTGGCGCTGTTCTTCGGCCGTGCCGGGGTGATCGTGCTGTTCGCGATCATCTCGCTGTTCGCGCTGCGCGAGTTCATCACCCTGGCGCCGACCCGCTCGGGCGACTACTACGCGCTGCTGGCCGCGTTCTACATCGTGCTGCCCTGGCAGTACTACCTGGTGTGGATCGACTGGTACGGCATGTACACGCTGCTGATCCCGGTCTATGCGTTCCTGTTCCTGCCGATCCTGTCGACCATCGGTGGCGATACCACGCACTACCTGGAGCGCACGGCGAAGGTGCAGTGGGGGTTGATGATCTGCGTGTTCTGCATCTCGCACGTGCCGCTGCTGCTGAACCTGCACGTGCCCGGCCATGACCCGTCGCGCAACGTGCTGCTGTTCGCCTTCCTGGTGATCGTGGTGCAGTCCTCGGACGTGCTGCAGTACATCTGGGGCAAGCTGCTGGGCAGGCACCTGATCGCGCCGAAGCTGTCGCCGTCGAAGACGGTGGAGGGCTTCGTGGGTGGCGTGCTGAGCGCCAGCGCGCTGGGGGCGGCGCTGTGGTGGATCACCCCGTTCACGCCGCTGCAGGCGTTCGGCCTGTCGCTGCTGATCAACCTGATGGGGTTCTGGGGCGGCCTGGTGATGTCGGCGATCAAGCGCGACCGCGGCATCAAGGACTGGGGGCACATGATCGAGGGCCATGGCGGCATGCTCGACCGGCTCGATTCGGTGTGCTTCGCCGCGCCGGTGTTCTTCCATGTGGTGCGGTACTACTGGAAGGCGGGCGGCGGCGGCTGATTCCGCCGCCGGGGCTGCATCCACGCATGGCGTGGATCTACCGGTCCTGCCATCGTTCATGGGGTTGCCGGCCAGCGGCCGGCACTACCCGCGCACGCTCAGGCGCTGATGCCGTATTCCTTCAGCTTCTTGCGCAAGGTGGCGCGGTGGATGCCCAGCATCGCCGCGGCGCGGCTCTGGTTGCCTTCGCAGTGGTTGAGCACTTCCACGAACAACGGGATTTCCATCTCGCGCAGCACGATCTCGTAGACATCGTCCGCGTCGCAGCCATCAAGGTCACGCAGGTAGCGGCGCACGGACTGGGCGACGTGTTCACGCAGCGGTGGCCGGGGAGCGCCACGACTGTTGTCAGGACGAGAGAGGACAGCGTTCAAGGGGGTTCCCGATCTGGTTGGCCCGTGCGCGCGGAGCGCGCGGCCGGACGAGGTGGTGGCGGCCAGTCTAGCGCGAGCGTGCCCGACCTGCCACGGCTGGTCGCCTCTACCCTGGTCAGAGGAAGTCGAAGGTGAATGCGACGGTGGACGCGGCAGGCTCCTGCACGCGGAACGCGATGCGCGCACTCTGGCCCGGTTCCAGCAGGGCCGCGCCGGGGGCTTCGCCGAGGTACTGTGCCGGTGCGAACACGCCGCTGCCGATCACCCGGCCATCGGCATCGGACAGCGACAGGCGCAGGTCCGGCCAGGCCTGTGCCCAGCGCGCATCGTTGCGGATGCTGGCCTGCACCTGCAGTACGCCGGGTTGGCCCGCCAGCGGACGGATCTCACGACTGGTCATGGTGAACGCGGTGGGCTCGTGCCAGGCCGGCAGGCTGCAGCGCAGTGCGCCGCACAACGCGCCCAGCCAGGCGCGGTTGCTGGCATCGGCGGCCAGTCGCGCACGATCGGCCAGCACGCTCTGCAGTACCAGCAGCAGTGCCAGCCCGGCGACCAGCACCCAGTGCCAGTGCGGCGTCGGCAGCGCGCGCGGCCGTGAAGTGCCCAGGAAGCTCGGCGCATCCCCCGCCACGGCCTGCGCGGCCGGGGCGGCAAGGACGGGTTCGATCACGGCCGCTTCGTCGAGGATGACGGTGTCATCGCTCTGTCGCGTCTCCGCCATCGGCGGTACCGCCGCGTCGATCGGGTCGCCGGTCTCCGCGGCAGGGATGCCGTGCAGCGCTGGATCGGGCGTGCGCGCATCGGTCGCAGGTGCAGCCTCGCCTTCCGGCGCGGGGCGCAGGAAGGTAGCCAAAGGGCGGCGCGGCGGGTTCGGCTCGGACATGCTCAGGGCGCGGGCTCGGATCCAGCGGTCATTCAATCACGATCAGGCGCGGCGCACGCCGGTGATGCGCATCCAGTCGCCATCCTGGGTGGCCTGCAGATCGTCGAACCACGCGGCATAGCGCTGCAGCAGTTCGCCTTCCTGGCCATGCAGGATGCCCGACAGGGCGATGCGACCGCCAGCGGCGACGCGTGCGGCCAGCAGCTCGGCCAGCGCATCCAGCGCCGAGGCAAGGATGTTGGCGACCACGATCGGATAGGTGGCGACCGGTTCGTCCTGCGGCAGGTACACCTGCATGCGGGCCTGCTCGCCATTGCGCTCGGCATTGTCGGCGGTGGCGACCAGCGCCTGCGGATCGTTGTCCACGCCGATCGCTTCGGCGGCGCCCAGCTTCAGCGCGGCCAGTGCGAGGATGCCCGAGCCGCAGCCGAAGTCGAGCACGCGCTGGCCCTGCAGTTGGCCGTCCACGGCCAGCTGGTCCAGCCAGCGCAGGCACAGGGCGGTGGTCGGGTGGGTGCCCGAGCCGAACGCCAGGCCCGGGTCCAGCCGCACCACGGCGGCATCGTCGGCCTGTGCAGCGTCCGGCAGTTCATGGTTCCACGGCACGATCCAGGTGCGGCTGCCGAAATCCATCGGCTGGAACTGATCCAGCCAGGCGCGTTCCCAGTCTTCGTCTTCGACCGCACGGAAGCTGCCATTGCTCCAGTCCAGCTCCGGGTCGAACGATTCCAGTGCGGCCAGCAGCAGCAGCGCGTTGCTGTCGGCGGGGAACAGCGCGCTCAGCACCAGGGTGTCCCACAGTGGCGTTTCACCCACGCCCGGTTCGAGGATGGCCTGTTCGTTGCTGGTGTCGGCTTCGGCATCGAGCAGGGTCACCGCCAGTGCGCCGACGTCCTCCAGCGCATTTTCATAGCGGGGCTGGGTGGCTTCGGTGCAGCGCAGGGTCAGTTCCAGGAACGGCATGGCGGTGGGGGCAATCGCGGGAAAGGGGGCCATGCTAGACCATTGGGGCGTCTCCGTATTGCCTGAGATGCCGCTTTGAGATGAACGGGGGCAGTTCAGACAGGCCTCTCAGGCCTTGCTAAACTCAGCGCTTTCCTGTGTGCCATGCACGCTCGCACCCGCCGATGGCCTTCGCTCCAACCCTGAAAACCTGGTTGCTCGTGCTGCCGGCGGTAGCCGTGCTGGGCGTGGCCGGGTATCGGGCCAGCGGCCATGCGGCGGGCGTGGCGTCGCCATCGGCGTCGCCGGACCTGCCGCTGGCCGTGGCCAGCCGTGACAGCGGAGCGCCGCTGCCGGTGGTGCCGGAAGCACTGGCGCGACGGCTGGCGGCCTTCGAGCGCGGCAACACGCTGCCGTCGGGCCTGCCGCTGGACCTGCGCGCCGACATCGAAGACGCCAGCGACCTGTATGCCTACGCCCAGCGCCTGCGCACACAGGCCGACAACGGCAATCACGAGGCGCGCTGGATGCTCAGCCGCGTCTATGACTATTGCGCGCAGTACGCACTCGATCCGGGTGGCTACCGCCTGGACAACAACGTACTGAGCGGGTTGGGCCTGACGGCGGCGCCGGCGATGATCGAGGCGCGCGAGCGCGTGGCGCAGCGCTGCGGAGGATTCGTGCCGGGCGACAAGCTAGGCGCGGCGCTGGTGCTTTCCGAGCGCCGCAAAGCGGCCGCACAGGGCAACCTGGCCGCGGAAGCAGCGCTGTTCGCCGAAGGTGAGCCGCTGCACGACAGTGCCGAATACCGCCGCGACCTGGTCGAGCGCGTGCGCATCTCGCGTGACCCGGAGGCCTACATGGCCATCGCGCCGGGCATGGGCGTGCGTGCTGCCGGTGACCGCGCGCTTGACGGGCTGGTGGCGGGCGAGCAGCTCAGTGAACTTGCATGGCGGCTTGCGGCCTGTGAACTCGGTCTAGCCTGTGGAGCGGACAGCGTGCTGGTCAACAATTTTTGTGCGAACGGAGGGATCTGTTCGCAGGATGGAGCGCAGGATTTCCGGGATTTCGTGTATGACGCTGCGGTATCGCGGCAAGGTGCTGGGAAAATGAAGGAATGGATCAAGCGATTGGTTGGAAAGAGGGACGGGCGATGAATTACCGTCGATTCCTGCATGGGGCCAAGTTCTGGTTCTGGGTGGCGCTGTTCGTGGCCTACTCGGCCGGCGCGGTCGGCCTGCTGATGATCGATACCTACGAGGACCGCTACCGGCATCTGTCGAAGGTGGAGCTGACCACGGTGAAGGCGCAGGAAGACGTGCGCCGCGCCGGTGCCAGCCAGGTCGCTGCGGTCTATCGCGCGCAGAGTGGCATGCCATTCGCTTCACTGCCGGCCGGCAGCACCTTCCAGGTGGTGTGGCCCGATGGTTCCACCGAAACCATGGTGATCGTCGACCCGACCTCGCCCAATGGCGTGCGGCCGCTGGCCAACTCGCAGATCCCGGCGACGGCGGCGGACGCGCGCTGAGCCTGCCTGGGTAGAGCCGGGCAGGCCCCGGCTGTGCTTTCCGGCAAGCCGAGCATGGGCTCGGCTACAGAAACAGAAAAGGGCGGGGAGATCCCCGCCCTTTTCATGTCCAGCACCTGGCGCCGATCAGGTCAGTGCGATCGGCTTGTTCTTGCGCTCGGCAAGGCGCTTTTCCAGGTAGTGGATGTTCTGGCCACCGGCCTGGAAGCCCTTGTCACGCATGATCCGCTGCTGCAGGGCGATGTTGGTCTTGATGCCATCGACCACCATTTCGCTCAGCGCCACCCGCATGCGGGCGATGGCAGTTTCGCGGTCCGGGCCGTGCACGATCAGCTTGCCGATCATCGAGTCGTAGTTCGACGGCACGCGGTAGCCACTGTAGATATGGGTATCCACGCGCACGCCGGGGCCACCCGGCGGATGGAAGCCGGTGATGGTGCCCGGGCTCGGCACGAAGGTCTCGGCATCTTCGGCATTGATGCGGCATTCGATGGCATGGCCGGTCAGCACCACGTCGCTCTGCTTGATCGACAGCTTCTGGCCGGCGGCGATCTTCAGCTGCTCGGCCACCAGGTCGATGCCGGTGACCATTTCGGTGACCGGATGCTCCACCTGGATGCGGGTGTTCATTTCGATGAAGTAGAAGCGGCCGTCCTCGTACAGGAACTCGAACGTGCCGGCACCGCGGTAACCGATGCGCACGCAGGCTTCGGTGCACACCTTGCCGATCTGCTCGCGCTGTTCGGCGCTGATGCCTGGTGCCGGTGCTTCTTCCACCACCTTCTGGTGGCGGCGCTGCATCGAGCAGTCGCGCTCACCCAGGTGGATGGCGTTGCCCTGGCCGTCGGCCAGCACCTGGATCTCCACGTGGCGCGGATTCTCCAGGAACTTCTCCATGTAGACCTCGCCATTGCCGAACGCGGCCTTGGCCTCGCTCTTGGTGGTTTCGATCGAGGTCTTCAGCGAGGCTTCGGCGTGCACCACGCGCATGCCGCGGCCACCGCCGCCACCGGCCGCCTTGATGATGACCGGGTAACCGATCTCACGGGCGATCTTGGTGTTGGCGACGATGTCCTCGCCCAGCGGGCCGCCCGAGCCGGGCACGCACGGCACGCCGGCGGACTTCATCGCGCGGATGGCTTCGACCTTGTCACCCATCATGCGGATGGTGTCGGCCTTGGGGCCGATGAAGATGAAGCCGGACTCTTCCACGCGTTCGGCGAAGTCGGCGTTCTCCGACAGGAAGCCGTAACCCGGGTGGATGGCCTGGGCGTCGGTGACTTCCGCCGCGGCGATCAGTGCCGGGATGTTGAGGTAGCTCTGCGGCGACGGCGCCGGACCGATGCAGACCGACTCGTCGGCCATGGCCACGTGCTTGAGGTTGCGGTCGACCGTGGAGTGCACGGCCACCGTGCGGATGCCGAGGGTATGGCACGCGCGCAGGATGCGCAGCGCGATCTCCCCTCGGTTGGCGATGACGACTTTGTCGAGCATGGCGTGCCCCTCAGCCGATCACGAACAGCGGCTGGTCGAATTCCACCGGCTGGCCGTTCTCGCCGAGGATGGCGACGATGGTGCCGGACGTGTCGGCTTCGATCGGGTTGAACATCTTCATCGCTTCGATGATGGCCAGGGTTTCGCCTTCCTTGACCTGCTGGCCAACGGTGACGAAGGCCGGCTTGTCCGGGGCAGACGAGGCGTAGAAGGTGCCGACCATCGGCGAGCGCAGCACGTGGCCTTCCGGCAGCGCCGGGCCCGGCTTGGCGGTGCCGCCGGTGGAGGCTTCGGTCGGCGACTGCATCGGCATCGCCTGCGGCGCCGGAGCGGCCGGAGCGGCGTACACCGGGGCGGCGACCGGGGCGGCATAGCCGGCCACCGGGGCGCGCGACAGGCGCACCGACTCTTCGCCTTCCTTGATTTCGATTTCAGCCAGGTTCGACTCTTCCAGCAGGTCGATCAGCTTCTTGATTTTGCGGAGATCCATGGTGGCCTCTTTGCTCGTGATGTCAGTGTGGTGGGGAGTGCGGTTGCACTCGGGTCAAAGCAGTTCGTAGAACTCGCGCAGCTGCCGCGTACGGTCGCGCGTCTGGGTGATCAGGCATTGCATCTTCGCAGGGTTGCGCGAGGTGCCGTCTGCATTGAAGGCGTAGACCGCCTCGCAGTCTGCATCGCGCAGGGTGATCCAGATGCGCTGGGCCTTCACCAGCTGTTGTTCGGCCGCCGCGCAGCGGCTGCAGCTGCCATCGGCCGCCTGTGCCTTCAGTTCGTCGAGTGCCTGCGCGTAGACGGCGTTCAATTCGCGGTCGACATCGTCCAGGCGATCGGAATCGCACATGTCGCGCTCGTAGCCGCCGGTGGCCTGCGCGCAGTCGATGCCGTCGGCACTGCGGTCGCCCGCATGGGCAACGCCACACAGGCCGGCGCACAGCGCGAGGCTGGCGAGCACACGCGGCAGCATCTTCACGCGCGGGCCGCCTGCATGCGCAGCAGTGCCGCGTCCATCGCGTACCGGTAGCTGTCGGCACCGAAGCCGCATACCACGCCCACCGCCTTGTCACTGAAGTAGCTGTGCTGGCGGAACGGCTCGCGGGTATGCGGGTTGGACAGGTGGATCTCGATGAACGGCACCGCCACCGCCGCCAGCGCATCGCGCAGGGCGACCGAGGTGTGGGTGAAGGCGGCGGGGTTGATCAGGATGAAAGCGGTTCCGTCACTGCGCGCGGCCTGCACGCGGTCCACCAGCACATGCTCGGCATTGGACTGCAGGCTTTCCACCGTATGCCCTGCGGCCGATGCCTGGGCGGCCATGGCCTGGTCGATGTCGGCCAGCGTGGTATGGCCGTAGACGTCCGGCTCGCGGGTGCCGAGCAGGTTGAGGTTGGGGCCGTGCAGGACCAGCAGCTTCGCCATGGGATCCGGAAGACGGGAAAGGGCGGCAGTCTGGCGGAACCGGCGGATGCTGTCCAGTTCGGCGAAGTTTGCATCGTTTCAATCGATTGTTTGAAATTGGCCGGAGTGCTTGTGGCCGTACGGCGGGCGCTGGATCAAGGCGCGCTGAACGTGGTGCTGGCCGGGGATGCTGGCACGTAGGCCGACGATGCCGGCAACGCCGGGCGATGGCGGATGCCGCAACGGGCCGTGATGCGCTAGCCACGCCGCCATGCGTAGATGACGGACCGCCGGCCGGTAGATCCACGCCATGCGTGGATGAAGGACGTTCGGTGGGCAGCACGCTACGCACCCACCGAGGGGCAGCCTAAGGTGCGCTGCACGCCACCCACCGCCCCCGCCACGCACCCGCTCAGGTCTCCAGCGGCACCGTCGGCACCACGTTCGGGAACACCTCCTCCAGTGGCTCCCGTTCCCCCGGCTTCGGCGCCGGCCAGTTGTAGGCATTCACCGGCTGCGCGCGGTTCACCCACAACGCGTAATGCAGATGGTCGGCGCGGCCATCGCCGGTATTGGGGTGGATCAGGATGGTCAGGCCCAGGCTGTTGAGCTGCAGCCAGGGCACCAGCACCGGCAGCAGGTCGTTGGTGAAGCCGAAATAGAACGACGGGGTGACGTGTGGCCCGCGCGGCTCAAGGTTCCAGTTGCCCAGCTCCACCGGGAAGCGCTCGGCGGCCCAGCGCCGCAGCAGCGCGGCCTTCTCGAAGCTGTCCTCATCGAAGTAGATGTGCGCGTGGTAGCTCTTGATGTCGGTGTAGGCACGTGGCCGGGTGGGCAGCGTGGCCTCGCCGGGGCGCACGCTGGCCGGACGCGGGGTGGGTTCGCTGGCCGTGGCCTGGCCCCAGGGGCTGCGGCCCTCGGGCGCTGGCGGAACGATGGCGCGGAAGCCGGGCCGCCCGGGTTCGGTGGTGTTCAAGGCGTTATCGCTGCGCGCGGCTGCGGTCGAGGCGCTGGCCAGGCCGCCGGCGGCCAGTCCGGCCGACGCGATCAGGCGTCGGCGCGTGGGTGAGAGCAGATCGGCCCAGTGGGCGTCATCGTCGCCGACGTCGACGAGGGGCTGCGGGTCCGGGTGCATGGAGGGCTCCGTGGCGGCACTGTGTGGGCAGGCAAGCACGCTCGTGCAGCGCGCACGGTGGTGTCCAATAAGCAGCCGGTATCACCTTATGCATGGCCGCCTCCGTCACCATTGAGCGCGGCCGGACGGCGGGCTAGGGTGCAGCTCTGCCGCCCCGGAGCCCGCCATGACCTCGTTCGATGCCGACCTCCCGCGCAAGCGCGCGGCCTTCCGCCAGCTGCATGCAGCCGGGTGCTTCGTGCTGCCCAATCCGTGGGATGTGGGCAGTGCGCGCTACCTGCAGCGGCAGGGCTTCCAGGCACTGGCCACGACCAGTGCCGGCTGCGCCTGGAGTGAAGGGCGGCCGGATGGCGCGGTTTCGCTGCAGGCCACGCTGGAACATCTGCGGCTGATGGCGGCAGCGACACCGCTGCCGTTGAACGCCGATTTCGGTGATGGCTTCGGTGCCACCCCACAGGCGGTGCAGGAGGCGGTGGCCGCGGCGATCGACACCGGCATCGCGGCGTTGTCGATCGAGGATGCCAGTGGCGTAGCCGATGCGCCGCTGCGGCCGATCGGGCAGGCGGTCGAGCGATTGCGCGCGGCACGTACAGCCATCGATCGTGCGGGCGGCGACGTGCTGCTGGTCGGGCGAGCCGAGAATTTCTTCGTTGGCGTCCCGGATCTGCAGGACACCCTGCAGCGTCTGCGTGCCTATGCCGAGGCCGGCGCCGATGTGCTGTATGCACCGGGCATCAGCACGCGCGAACAGATCAGTGCGGTGGTTGCCGCTGCGGGATCGAAGCCGGTGAACCTGCTGGTAGGTGGTCCGACACCGCTGAGCCTGCAGGACATCGCCGCACTCGGTGTGCGCCGGGTCAGCCTGGGCGGTGCGCTGGCGCGCGCAGCATGGGGAGGGCTGATGCAGGCGACCCAGCCGATCGTGCAGGACGGTCGCTTCGATGGCCTGCAGCAGGCGGCTTCCGGGGCTGCGTTGAACGCGCTGTTCCTCGGTGCGGGCTTGGGCTGGCAGGGACAGTAGATCCACGCCATGCGTGGATGGATGCGCCTACACCTACAGCGCTTGCGTCTCACTCTCCGGCAGGATCACGTCCGGCTCCAGGTCGGGCAGCAGCAACTGCAACAGCCCGGGGTTGTCCGGCAGCGCGGCGCCATCCAGATAGCGCCATTGCGTGGTACCGACGCGCCGCACAGCGACCATGAATGACGTGCTGCGCATCGGCGCTTCGCGCACGCGCAACAGTGACTGGCGCGGTACGAAGCAGACTTCCTCGTCACCGGCCGCATAGGTGCGGCCCGGCACGCCCGCTTCGTCGCTGATGATGGTGACGCCGGCCTTGCGCAGCGCCTTCACCGTGTTGCGGGTCGCCCGCGCATAGGCCTCGTCGCCGCCGGCCAGCTGTTTCAGGCTGGGATGGGTGCGCGCGATGATCAGCTCGGTATCGCCCCGGGCGAAGGCGTCCATCATCGCCTGCACCTCCTTGCGCAATGCGGCCGAGTCTTCCGGACTGAGTTCACCGGCCAGCGCGGGCGCAACGGCCATTGCCATCGGCAGCGCCAGCAGAAGGGAAAGCAGATATCGGTGCATCGTCGGGTACCTCAGCGGGAACCGCCGCACTATACGGTGGATGCGGAAACAGCATCCCACGCATGGTGCTGGTATCCCCGGCGTCACTACTTACTATTAGTAGTTAGTGAATTCCGGAACTCCCCCATGCACACCCTCATCGTTACCGCCCATCCTGAATCCGGCGCGTTGACCCATGCCATCGCCAGGCGCATCGGCCAAGCCATCACCGCGTCGGATGCCGCCAACCGCGTGACCCACGCCGATCTGGTGGCCGAAGGCTTCGATCCGCGCTTCAACATGCAGGACCAGGCGCTGTTCCGTGGCACCGGCGCAACGCCGGCCGATGTCGCCGCAGAGCAGGCGCGGCTGGAGGTTGCCGATACGCTGGTACTGGTCTACCCGCTGTACTGGTGGTCGTTCCCCGCGCTGCTGAAGGGATGGATCGATCGAGTGTTCACCCAGGGCTGGGCCTACCAGGACGGTGCCGATGGCAAGGTGCAGAAAAAGCTGCAGTGGTTGCGCGTGCACCTGGTCGGCGTCGGCGGGGCCGGCGCGGACATGATCGAACGGCGCGGCTACGGTGCGGCGATGAAGACCCAGATCGACATGGGCATCTTCGACTACTGCGGCGCACGCGTGCTGTCGTCCGACCTGCTGCTGGACGCCGATTCCGGTGCAGCCGAAGCGCATCTGCAGACCGCGCTGGCGATCGGCCGTAAAATCGGTACTCCGATGCGCTGACCGACGTGCTCCACCGATGCCTGCCAACGCCGCACCCACGCGCCGCCGATTGACCCGCGAGCAACGCGCCCGCCAGTTGCTGGACGTGGCCTGGGCGCTGGTCGGCGACGAAGGTACCGATGCGCTGACGCTGGGGCGGCTGGCCGAGGCTGCGGGTGTGACCAAGCCGGTGGCCTACGATCACTTCGTGACCCGCAATGGGCTGCTGGCCGCGCTTTACGATGACTACGACGGCCGCCAGACGCTGGTCTTCAACGAGCGCATCGGTCGCGCCAGGGCGCAGCTGGCCGATCGTGCGGCGGCCATCGCCTCCGGCTACATCGACTGCATCCTCAGCCAGGGCAGTGAAGTGCAGGGCATCCTTGCCGCGCTGGTCGGTGCACCCGAACTGCGCGAGGTGAGGCGGCGCTACCAGCAGGATTTCATCGACAACTGCGACACCTGGCTGGGCCCGTTTGCGGCCGATGGCACGGTGCCACTGGCCGGGCGCTGGGCGATTCTCGGTGCGGCCGAAGCCCTGTCCGAAGCCGTGGCGGCGGGCGCGCTGGACAAGGCCGACGCCGAGGCCGAGCTGCAGTGCTTGATCGTGGCGACGGTCAAGCGGCGCTGAGCCGCTCAGGCGTCGGCGGTGTTGCCGGCCAGCGCCGCGAACCCGGCGGCCAGACGCTCGCGCACAAGGGCATCGCGTGCGTCGCGGCTTCCAGAACCCAGGACCACGGTGATCAGGCGTACCGGCTGATCACGCCCGGGCACTGACCGGCATGCGGTGGCGGCCAGGCAGAAGCCTGCTGCCTGGGTGTAGCCGGTCTTCAATCCATCCACGCCGTTTTCGCCAAGCAGGGCGTTCTGGTTGCTGCGGCTGAAGCTGCCATGCGCGAACGCGCGCTGTGCGGTGATCGCCAGGATCTGCGGATGGTCGTTCAGCAGGCAGGCGGCGAGTACCGCCATGTCGCGCGCGCTGGAGGCATGGTGCGGGGTGGTGATGCCGGACACGCTGGCGAACCACGTGCTGCGCAGGCCAAGCTGGTGCGCGTGCCGGTTCATGCGGTCCAGGAACGCAGGCTGTGATCCGTCCAGATGGCGCGCGATGGCCAGCGCCGCATCATTGCCGGAGACGATCATCAACCCTTCCAGCAGGCGTGCCAGGCTGACCCTTTCGCCGGGCAGCAGGCCCATGCGCGTTTCATCGCCGGCCACCGCATGCACATCCTCGGCGGCGATGATGACCGCTTCGTCCCACGCCCTTCCGTTCTCTTCGACACATTCGTAAGCGGCGTAGGCGGTCATCAGCTTGGTCAGCGAGGCCGGTTGCCGCGCGATGCCCGCGTTGTGCTGGTGGATCACCGCGAAGGTGCTGGCTTCGATGGTGATGGAGGACAGCGGCGCGCGCGCAGGAGCAGGAGACGGCATGGATGCGGCGATGGATGAGGGCCTGCAGGATAGCCCGCAGCGGCTGCATGAAGCTGCAATATTGAAACGATATAACGTATCGTAATTGTGGGCCGCTGTTGGCCCGACGGGATCTCCGATGACCGCACGCATGCCACGCCGATGGCTCCCTTCCTCGCTGCTGCTTGCGCTGGCCGCGTTGGGTGGCTGCCAGCCCAACCTGCGCGCCGAGGCCGTTGCTTCCCGCGAAGCGCGCCCGCACAACGTGATCGTGATGATCAACGACGGTGCCGGCTGGGGCACCTGGGACGCCGCCGCCTACTGGCAATACGGCAGCCGCGAAGGCGCGCCATATGCGGATTTCCCGCAGCGCCTGGCGGTCAGCACCTTCCCGTTGAACGCCAGCAGCCGGCCGACCCGCGACAACGCACAGACCCTGGGCTACGACGCGGGCAAGGCCTGGGACAGCGAACCGGTACCGGCGCAGGACCTGCCGTTCGTCGGCTACCAGTACCTGGCGGCGGTCGCGACCGACAGCGCCGCAGCGGGCACAGCGTTGTCCTCGGGCATCAAGACCTACAACAACGCCATCAATTACAACAACGATGGCAATCCGGTCGAGTTCAATACGCTGCGCGCCAAGCGGCTGGGCATGGCGACCGGTGTGGTGACCTCAGTGCCGTTCGCGCACGCCACGCCGGCGGCGTTCGCGGCGCAGAACGAGTCGCGCAACAACTATCACGCCATTGCGCACCAGATGCTGGCGCAGGGCCACATGGACCTGGTGATGGGCACCGGCGGTCCCGGCTACAGCGTTGATGGTCGCGCCTGTGATGAGGGTGCCGGAGCGTCGAAGGCCGAGGGCTGCGCGAACCCGTGGGAATGGGTATCGCAGCAGGACTGGCAGCAGCTGGAAGCGGGCAGCACCATTGCCGGCAATCCGACGGGACCGTGGCGCCTGATCCGCAGCAAGGAAGCGTTCACTGCACTGGCGCAGGGGCGGTTGCCGGCCGACCGGCCGCTGATCGGTGTACCGCGCGTGGCCAATACGCTCCAGCAGGCGCGCCAGCTGCAGGTGCTGGGCAAGGATGCGGCCACGCCTTCCGGGGTAAGGAAGATCGACAGCGTGCCCGATCTTGCGACCATGACGCGTGGCGCGCTGCGGTTCCTGCAGCAGCGCTCGGCCAAGGGCCTGTTCCTGATGGTGGAAGGCGGCGCCACTGATTGGGCCGCGCATACCAGCGCCTGCGGCACCGAATGGCACTACGGCCAGTGCAGCGACCAGCCGCAGTACGGCCGCCTGATCGAGGAAACCGTGGAATTCAACGACGCAGTGGCGGCTGTGGTTGAATGGATCGAGCGCAACGGTGGTTGGGAGCGCAACCTGCTGATCGTCACCACCGACCACGACAACAGCATGCCGATGGGCCCGGATGCACAGAACGTTGCCTTCGAGCCGGTACGCAACAACGGCCGCGGACGCCTGCCGGGGATGAGCTTCCGGCCCACCGGCAACCACTCCAATGCGCTGGTGCCGCTGTGGGCCAAGGGCGCAGGTGCGGAGCTGCTTGGCAAGCGCGTGCGGGGTGTCGATGCCGGCTACCGCCAGCACGTGCGCTGGAATGACGGCAGCTACATCGACAACACCGACGTGGCTGCGGCGGTGCAGGAGGCGCTGCAGCGTCCACGGTAACGCCCGGTTGCACGCGGGCTGTTGTCGAGGCAGCCTGCGCACATGCAGTCGGATATCCGCATCGATGGTCGTGTCTTCGCCTACATCTTCCCCTGTGCGTGGGAAGACTACGCGAAGATCGGTTTTTCGCGTGATCCGCTCGGACGCATCAGCGCATTGCACCGGCGTTGGTTCGAGTTCTTCGACCTGGACGCCGGTGCACTGGTGGAAGCGGAAAGCGAGCGCGATGCGCGGGATCTTGAGCTGCAGCTGCGCTCGCCGTTCAAGGCGCACCGCGCACCGGCGCCGATGACGATCCCGGACAAGGCTGGAGGTCGCACCGAATGGGTACGTGGTGCCAACCAGGCCTTGTCGCTTGCGATTGCCGCGTTGGGCGAACAAGGCTATCGCTGTTATCCACTGAAGGCGTGGCTGCGGGCCGCCCTGCGCCTGCGCATGGACCGGCTGCACGACTGGGCTGCGGTGCAGCTTCCGGAAGAGGAAGGCCTGCGGATGCCCGGCGGCCCCGGCGAGGGCGTGCTGCGTGACACCCTCGACGGTTGTCGGGCTTTGGAAATCGATCCGATGCCGTGGCTGCCTGAACACGTCCAGCGCTGGTATGCAGGCTGAGGAGCGCTCAACGGGCTCGCGGCGGCTGAACCGGCGCAGCCGGTTGCCGCGCGCACTGCGGGGCAGGTGTGGACGGACTGGCCAGCTGACGTGCCAACTCGACGCTGGCCACGTGGCCGTGCAGGAACAACAGGCTGCCGTAGATGTTCATGAGCGTGCCTCCACTTGAGTGGATTGCACGATACGGGCAGCATGGACGGGCAAAAAGCGACATTTCCGCAAGCATGCCTTGAGAGGAATTCAAGCCTGATGTCCCGTCCGCCCCTTCATGCCCTGCAGGGTTTCGTGGCTGCCGCCCGGCTCGGCAACCTGTCACGCGCAGCGGCGTCGATGAACCTGACCGTCAGTGCGCTCAGCCATCAGATGCGCCAGCTGGAAGAGCGGCTGGGGCAGCCGCTGCTGGTCCGCCAGCCGCGTGGCGTCACCCTCACCCCGGAAGGGCAGCGCCTGCTCGACCAGGTCGGCCCGCATCTGGATGCGATCAACGAGGCCTTCCAGCCCTATGCCGCACGCGCCGAGCACGTGCTGACGATCAGCGCGGTACCGTCGATGGCGTCGGCGTGGCTGGTGCCGCGGCTGGGGCACTTCGTGGCCGAGTACCCGCAGATCGAGATCAACCTGCAGTCGAGTGAGCGCCTGATTGATTTCGAGCGGCAGCGCCAGTTCGACGCCGCGCTGCGGCTGGGCAGCGGGCAGTGGCCGGGCCTGGTGGTGGAGCCGCTGTTCGACGAGTGGCTGCTGCCGATGGCCAGCCCGGCACTGATCGAACGCATGGGAGGGATCGGCCGCGTGCCGCTGAACCAGTGGCCGCTGTTGGGTGATCCCGACGGCGCGTGGGGCGCCTGGTTCGCGCTGAGCGGGCAGAACCCGCCGCCACGCTTCGTGGCGGTGCTGGATGATTCGGAGGCGCATCACCGCGCGGCGCTGGACGGGGTAGGCGTGGCGCTGGGACGGGTGACGCGGGCGCGCCTGCTGCTGGATTCCGGCCAACTGGTCGCGCTGTCCAGCCTGCGACTGAAAACCGCCTGGCCACATTGGCTGGTCTACCCGCAGCGCTCGGCCCACCATCGCGGCTTCCTGGCCTTCCGCGACTGGCTGCACGCCCAGGCCGCCGAGCACGTGCGGCACATGGCAGACGCGCATTCGTAGCGTCGAGCCATGCTCGACTGCGTGTGCGCTGCATTCACCGTACCAACGTAACCGCCTGCCCGGCACGGGCAAAGGCTTCGCCCAGCAACGAGCCTGCCTTGATCGCCTCCACGTCCTCGAACAGCGCCTGCAATGCATCGGCCGGGCGCGAGGCCGGCGCCGCGACCGCCTGCTGGATCGCGGTGAAGCGGTCGGCCAGTACGCGGTGGCCGGGATGGGCCTGTGCCCATGCCACCAACGGTTGGCGCACGCCGGCGGCGGCATCCAGGCGCTGCTGCTCGAACAGGGTGATCGCCGCCGACGACGTCTCGGCCCGCTCGATCTTGGCGTGGCGCAGTTCGCGGCTGAGGAACAGGTCGTAGGCCGCGCCACGACCGACCGCGATGCGCAGGCCATCGCGGTCCAGGTCGGCCACCTGCTGCGCAGGGCTGTCCTCGCGCACCAGGTAGGTGCCTTCGATCTCCACATAGGGGGCACTGAAGGCGATGCGGTCGGCGCGCGCCGGATCGATGGCCAGGAAGGCCAGGTCCCAGGCATCCTCGTTGGCTGCAGCGACCACTGAGGCCGCGGCGTCGTGGCAGGTGAAGCGTGCCTGCACGCCCATGCGCTGCGCCAATGCCGTGGCCAGTTCCAGCGACGGCCCGCGCGGTGAGCGCGCGTCACCCTGCGCCAGTACCGGATTGCCCAGGTTGATGGCCACGCGCAGGACGCCCAGCGGTGCCAGCGCACTTCGATGATCGGCCAGGGACATGCAGGACTCCGTGGGGAAAGGGTGCTCCAGCATGCCAGTGTCGTCCTGCAAGGCAATGTCAGTATCCGGCTATCCTGCGGCCATGAACCCCATCCTGCACGTTGAGATACCGGTCACCGACCTGGCCCGGGCCATCACCTTCTACCAGCAATGGCTGCGGGTGGCGGTGGACGAACCGATCCTGCTGCACGACTGCACGATGGCGTATCTGCCGTTTGCCGATGAGGCCGTCGGCGCCAGCATGTCGCTGGTGCAGGGTGCGGACTACCGGCCCTCCGAACAGGGCGCGCGCATCTATATCGGTGTCGATGACCTGGATGCCAGCCTTGAGTGTGCGCTGCAGGCCGGGGCCGAGCTGCGCTTCGGCCCGGCCGATGCCGGCGACTGGCGCGTGGCCGAGATCCGCGACAGCGAAGGCAACCGGATCGCATTGCAGGCGCGCGCTGTTCTGTAGCGCCGAGCATGGCTCGACGCTAGACGTGGGTCGCGGCGCGTGAGCGCTGCAGCCAGTCGTTGATCGCCGGATCCAGCCGTGGGTCGTCCGGCAACTGCATGCCGAAGCGCAGCTGCAATACCTCGCGCACGTCGCCAGCATCATGCAGCAGGCGCTTGTCCGGTGCCTGGCCAGGGCGGTACTCGGTGTAGCTGCCGCTGCCGATGGTGCGTCGCCAGTCCGGCCCGGTCAGTGACGCGCGCAGCTGGCCGGGGAAGCTGGAATCGGGGTGGGTGCACACGTACCAGTTGCCCACCACGTTGTCGATCGGTGCCGGCGTGTGCAGGTCGAAGCGATACATCGCCCGCCAGCCGTCGCCGGACTCGGCGGACAGCACGAAATCCCCCTCGCCGGGCAGGCGCTGCAGCAGGAAGCGCTCGTGAGGCGTGGCCTGCGGCTGCGGATCCTGCAGCCGCAGCGGCACGGTCGGGGTCAGGCTGCCGAAACCGGCATCCACCAGCCAGTCGTCGCCGTCCACCTGCACGCGCAGCAGCAGGTGGGTCCGTGCGGTCAGTTCGCCGTCCTGGGCGGCCAGCAGCACGCGCGCGCTCAACGGCTGCGCATCGAAGCCCAGCGCCTGCAGCAGCGCCAGCAGGCCGCCGTTGAGTTCGAAGCAGTAGCCGCCACGGCGGTCGTCGAGCAGCTTGCGCTGGATGCTGTCCAGGTCGATCGGCACCGCATCGCGCAGCAGGCAGCTGAGGGTTTCGAACGGCAGCAATGCGTTGTGGCGCTGCTGCAGCAGGGTCAGGCCCGCCAGCGTCAGCGGTGGCGGTGCATCCAGCTGCAGGCGTTGCAGGTAGCGGGGGACATCGAGCGTCGGCATGGGGCACCGGGCGGGGGAGGGACGTCCACTGTGCTCCCCCAACCGGGGTTGAGGTCAAGCGCGGCGCGGGTGTCATCCCCCCGTCGCCTGTGCCGGGTACAAAGGCCGCGTCCGCCAGCAATCGGTGGGACTGAAGCAGGAACGCCCTAAAGTTGCTCCATTTCCAGCCGATACAGGTGCGTCCTTCCGCCTGGAGTCTGTCATGTCGGCCGTCGTCCCCCACCTCCGGTCCCTGCGCATGCGGCTTGCCGCGCTGCGCTCGGCGTCCCCCGGCCTGCTGCTGTGGCTGCAGCCGCACCGGCTCAGCGTGGCCAACAAGCTCAAGGCGACCCTGTGGGTCTGTGGCCTGGGCCTGGTCGCGATCGCCGCCGTCTACGCCTGGACCGCCCATGCCAGCACACAGGCGGCGCGCAGCCAGGCCAGCTACCAGCACGGCAGCGATCTGGCCGCGAGCCTGGCCACGCGGGTGGCCGAGGCGCGACGTCTGCAGACCCAGTATGCACGCAGTTTCGACGACGCCGACCGCGCCCAGCTGCTGGCGACGCAGAAGGCGCTGCAGGCCGATCTTCAGGCCCTGCGCGCGATGCCGATGGATGCCGGTCGGCGCAAGGCGCTGCAGGCGCTGACCGAAGCCGCCGGCGCGTTCTCGCAGGGGGTGGCCGCCCTGTTTGAACGCGTCGACGAGATGGGTCGTGGCGATGCCGGCCTCGCCGCCCAGCTGCAGCAGGCCGCCGATACCCTGCAGGCGCAGGTGGATGCGCTGCAGCGGCCTTCGTTGGCGTTGTCCCTGCAGAAGATGCGCCGACAGGAGGCACTGCTGCTGCTTGATGGCGACTCCACCCATGCCGACCGTGCGAGCGAAGAGAAGCTGCCGTTCGATCTCGCGCTGGTGGGCCTGCCGACCGATGCGCAGGATGCCCTTCGCAACGGCATGGAGGCCTATCAGGCCGCGTTGCTGGGCTATACCGCCGCCCGCGTTGGCCTGGATGTGGAGGCGCAATCGCTGCTGGATGCCGCCGCTGGCGTGGCGCCGGCGCTGTCCGCCTTCCAGCAGGCCCAGGTGGCGGCGCTGGCCAAGGCACAGGCGCGCCAGCAGGCCAGCGCACGCACCATGAGCGTGTTGTTCGCAGTGACCCTGCTGCTGGTCGCCGGCGTGTTGATCACCAGCCTGGTGCTGGTGCTACGTGCGGTGCGCCAGCCGATCCAGGACACCCTGCGCTTCGCCAGCGACATCGCCGACGATCGCCTCGACACTACCCTGCGCGTGCACAACGCCAATGATGAGATCGGCCAGCTGGCACAGCGCCTGGTCGACATGCAGCAGCGCCTGCGTGCGCGCATCGGGACCGAGCGTGCCGTTGCGCGCGGCAACACCCGGGTGCGCCAGGCATTGGACAGCGCGCAGACCGGGCTGATGGTGATCGATGCCGAGGGCCAGGTGGCCTACGTCAATCCGGCACTGCTGCAGCAACTCGAACGCCAGCTCGAAGACCTGGTGGGCAGCGATGCAGTGCGCCTGCATCCGGCGCTGGCCAGCCTGGCCGGCGCGCGTCAGCGCGAGGAGCGCGAGATCGGTCATGCCGGTGTGCGCTACCAGCTGATTGCCAACCCGATCATCGACGAAGGGCAGTTCCTCGGCGTAGCGGTGGAATGGCGCAGTCGTGCACTGGAGACCCTGCTGGAAACCGAAGTGGCTGCCCTGGTCGATGCGGCGGCACACGGTGACCTGCATGGCCGCATCGCGCTGGAAGGCAAGCAGGGCTTCGTGCGCACGTTGTCGACCAGCATCAATCGCCTGCTGGCCACCTTTGAAACCAACCTCGGTGACCTGCAGGCACTGCTGGCTGCGCTGGCCCGCGGCGACCTCAGCGTGCGCATGGAGGGGGAGCTGCAGGGCGTGTTCGCGCGCATGCGGGACGATGCCAATGCCACCGTCGCGCAGCTGGGCCGCATCGTCACCCGCATCCAGCAGGCCACGTCCAGCCTCGATACCGGTGTCGGTGAGATCGTTGCCGGCCATCACGATCTGTCGCAGCGCACCGAGCAACAGGCCGCCAACCTGGAAGAGACCGCAGCGTCGATGCATGAGCTGACCGACACCGTTGGCCGCAACGCCGATGCCGCAGGTCGCGCCGATGCCCTGGTGCAGGGCGCGGCAGCGGTGGCCCAGCGTGGTGGCGAGGCTGTTGGCCAGGTGGTCGCGACCATGCACGGCATCAGCGAGGCCTCGCGGCGGATCGGCGACATCACCCAGCTGATCGATGGCATCGCCTTCCAGACCAACATCCTCGCACTCAACGCGGCGGTGGAAGCGGCGCGCGCCGGCGAGCAGGGCCGCAGCTTCGCCGTGGTGGCCGCTGAAGTGCGCCTGCTGGCGCAGCGCAGTGCCGAGGCGGCCAAGCAGATCAAGGGTTTGATCGAGGATTCGGTGGCGCGCGTCGGGCAGGGCAACCGGCAGGCCGAACAGGCCGGCACCACGATGGGCGAGATCGTCGGCAGCGTGCAGCAGCTGGCGGATCTTCTGGCCGGCATCCGCAGTGCGTCGCAGGACCAGCACGCCGGCATCGCCCAGGTGAACCAGACCATCGTGCAGATGGAGGCCAGCACCCAGCGCAACGCCAGCCTGGTGGAAGAGGCGGGGGCCTCGACTGCGCAGATGCAGGCGCAGGTACATGCCCTGGCCGAAGCGGTGGGCGCGTTCCGTCTGCAGTCGATGCCGCAGGCGCGCGCGGCGGCCTGAAGCTGCCCCGGTAGTGCCGGCCGCTCGCCGGCACCACCCTTGTGGCTCAATACACGTCGCGGCGGTAGCGCCCGTTCTCCAGCAGCGTTTCCACCACTTCATCACCAAGCGCGGTGCGCAGCACCTGGTCCACGCCCTCGGCCATGCCCTGCAGCGAGCCGCACACGTGGATCACCGCACCGCGCTGCAGCCACTCGCGCAGCGCATCGACGGCCGCACGCAGGCGATCCTGCACGTAACCACCCTCGCCATCACGCGAGAACGCCAGGTCCACCCGTGCAAGATGGCCGGCGGCCTGCAAGGCCTCGATCTCGTCGGCGAACAGGAAGTCGTATGCGCGCTGGCGTTCACCGAACAGCAGCCAGTGCCCGTGCTCGCCTGCGTGGGCAGCTTCGCGCAACAGGCTGCGCAGCCCGGCGATGCCGGTGCCGTTGCCGATCAGCACCATCGGGGCGCCACTGACACGATGGAATCCAGGATTGCGGTGCACACGGGCAACGATGCTTGCACCGATCGGCGCATGCAGCGACAGCCAGCCCGAGCCCCGCCCGGCTCGACCGGAGGCGTCATGCACCAGCCGCACCACCAGCTCCACCACGCCATCATCCGTGCAGGAGGCGATCGAATACTCGCGGCTGGGCAGCAGCGGCAGCCCGGCCAGCCACAGGCAGGCATCCTGCACCGCCAGCGCAGCATCGGCCTCGGGCAGCTCGCGTTCGCTGGCCAGCGCGAGCAGCGTGCGCGGATGGCCATCGACCAGCAGTGGCTGCAGCGGGTCCAGCCCATGTGCCTTCAACACGGCGCCGGCATGCCGCGCGTTGTGGCGGGGCGCGATGTGCAGGATGTCACCCGCCTGCCACTGCACGTCGGCTGGTGCGGCAAGACGGATACGCCAGATGGCTCCGCCGATGCTGCCAGGGTTGAGGCGGTCGCGGCCGAGCAGCCGCCACTCATGCATCTGCGTCGCCGCAGGCAGCACGCTGTCATCGGTGACGACGCCGGTGAGCGCACCCAGCTGCTGCTGCCACTGGCGCAGCGCCGGCACCGAAGCGGCATCGACATCGATGCGCTCGAACAGCGGACGCGCGCCGTTGTCGATCAGCCAGCCATCGAACTGGCGGCCGAAGCCGCAGTAATGCGGGTACTGGCGGTCACCCAGCGCGAGCAGGCCGAACTGCAGGCGGGACAGGTCCAGGCGTTGCGCGAGCAGCAGCCGCGCCGCGCGGCGCGCCGCATCCGGTGGCTCGCCGTCGCCAAAGGTGCTCAGTACGAGCAGTGCCTGGGAGGTGGCCTGCAGCTTCGCAGCATCCATGCGGGCCAGCGGCAGCACCTGCACCGCATGACCGGACGCCTGCAGCTGCGCGGCCGCACGCCACGCCAGTTGTTCGCCCAGTCCGCTCTGGCTGGCATGCACCACCAGCCACGGCGAACCACCGCCATCGGTGGTCGTTGCCGGCAGCGACCGGCGCAGCCCGCGCGCGGCACGCTGGCTGCGGCGGCGGTCCAGGTACAGCATCCAGCCGGTGATGAAGAACAGGCTCATGCCCAGGCTGCTGAGCATCACCACCACCCGCCCGGGCACGCCGAAGTAGCTGCCCGAATGCAGCGCGAACACGCTGGTGGCCAGCTGTCCGCCCGCGCCCTGGCGTGCGTACGGACGGGCATCGAGAACCGCGCCGCTGGCCGGATCGAGCTGCAGCAGGTCATGCGCACGATCGTGGTGGCCGCCGCGCTGCGACGGATCACCGGCCATCACCCGCACGTTCAGCGCCTGCCCCGGCTTCTCCGGCAGGCGCAGGTCGATGAAGCCGGAGCGCACGCCGGGCAGCGCGTACAGCGTGGCCTCGATGCGATCCAGGTCCAGTGCCGCGTCGGTGGCCACCTTGTGCTTGGCCGCCGGCGCCACGCCCAGCAGCGTGTTGGCCGCGTTGCGGTACCAGTCAAACGACCACCACAGGCCGGTCAGTGCACTCATCAGGTAGATCAGCAGCACCCAGGTGCCGATCACCGAGTGCAGGCTCCACAGGAAGCCACGGCCACTGCGCGTCCACTCCACCGCCAGCCAGCTGCGCCAGTGCCACCAGCGTCGCGGCCAGCGCAGGTAGAGCCCGGAGAGGGTGAAGAACAGCAGGGCGATCGCACAGCTGCCGGTGATCCATTTGCCGCGTTCGCCCGCGGCAAGGTGGCGATGCAGGTCTTCGACGAAGTCGAAGAATGCCTGCCCGCGCAGGGCGCTGAAGCGCTCGCCGCTGTACGGATCGAAGTACACCCAGTGTTCCTTGCCGCCGGCAAAGCGCGCGACCGACGGCCGCTGCCCGGTGGCATCCACGCGCAGGCGTTGCAGGGGGCGCTCGCTGCCGGCCTGCAGCAATGGCACCAGTTCACTGAGTGCAAGGGGATGCTGGCCGTCCGCATGGTGCTCGGCGATTTCGGCGAAGCCGGGATTGGCCGCGCGCAGCAGTTCGTCCTCGAAGGACAACGTGGCGCCGCTGAGGCCCATCACGGCCAGGACGGCACCGGCGGTAATGCCCAGCAGCCAATGCAGTTGGAACAGGACGTTCTTGAACATCGAAGGAGGAGGGCCTGAAGGCTGCCGCCCGCATCCTGCGCAACAGCAAATGAGAATTAGTCGCGGAATTCTCCGTGGCGCCCTGCCCGCGGTCAAGCAGGAGGTATCGGCCGGGCGGCGCCCGGCACCCGCAACAGCAGGTTGCCACCCCACCCTGGGCAGATTTCCGCGATCTGGTGGAACGGTAGTGGGGTCAGATCCGTTTTCCGCAGGACAACGGATCTGACCCCGGATTTATTTCGATATCTGACAGATGTGTCGACCAAGGTCGACACCCACCAGCAGCCACAGCGCCCCGCCAGGCCATCAGCAATCCGGAGCCGCATTGGCTTTGGCTGTCGCTGCTGCTGTTGCCGTTGCCGTGGCTTGAAGGCCTCTGCGGGTGCAGGGTGCAACCCTGCCGGACCCTCATCTCACCCAGCGGTCGATCTCACCGTGCTCGAACGGCCCCAGCTTTGTTTTCACCAGCCGCCCCTGTGCATCGAACAGCACGCTGTAGGGCAGCAGGCCCTGCGTATTGCCCAGCTGCACGCTGGCATCGCGTGGCCCCGGGGTCTCGACCACGATCGGGTAGTCCACCGGCACCCGCAGCAGGAAAGCGCGCACGTCGTCCGGGGTATCCAGCGCAATGCCCAGCACCTGCACACCGTTGTCGCCCTGGGCATCGGCGAAGCGGGCCAGTTCGGGCATCTCTTCCACGCAGGGCGCACACCAGCTGGCCCAGACGTTGATCAGCAGCGGGCGGCCGGCGAAGCGAGCGCGCAGGTCCAGCGGCTGTCCCGCCAGGTCCGGCAACGTCAGCGCGGGTAACTGACCGCCCACCTGCAGCGTGGGCTTCACGGCCGTCACCGTGGAAGCCGTCGCTGGTGCGGCCGGTGCAGACGGGCCGGGTGACAAACGATGCCCGGCCCACAGGCCGAGGCCGGCGGCCAGCACCGCTGTCCACAGCAGCGCTGGCCGTTGCCACTTCATCGTGCGGTGCGCAGCAGCGCTTCCTCGACCACTGCCTGGGTCAGCAGGGTCGGCAGCACCGTCGGTGGCGCGCCGGGTCCGTACACCACGTACAGCGGCACGCCCACGGCCTTGTGTTCTTCCAGGAACGTGGTGATCTGCGGGTCGACATTGGTGTAGTCACCGCGCATGTACACCGCGTTGGTGCGCTTGAGCAGTTCCTTGAACTCCGGCCGCGACAGCACGGCGCGTTCATTGGCCTTGCAGCTCACGCACCAGTCGGCGGTCATGTTGACGAACACCACGCGGTTGTCGGCGCGCAGGCGGTCCAGCAGCTGCGGCGAATACTCGACCACGTTCTCGCTGGCGGCCTGTGCGGCCCGCGCCGGCGGTGCCAGCTGGGTCACGCCCCAGGCAGGAACCAGCGCACCGATCGCCAGCAGTACACCGAGCAGGGTCACCGCGCGCGAGCCGGTCCAGCGGTTGCGTTCAAACAGCCACAGGCCGAAGGCGAACAGCAGCAGGCCGCCCAGCACCAGCGCCATGCCGTCCACGCCGCGCTGCTTGCCCAGCACCCACAGCAGCCACAGCGCGGTGGCATACATCGGGAAGGCCAGCACGTGCTTGAGCGTTTCCATCCACGGGCCGGGCTTGGGCAGGCGGCGTGCCAGCGCCGGCACGAAGCCGATCAGCAGGAACGGCAGCGCCAGGCCCATGCCGAGGAACAGGAACACGGTCATCGCCTTCAGCGGCGGGGCAATGAAGGCATAGGCAATCGCCCCGCCCATGAACGGGCCGACGCAGGCACTGCCAACCACGCAGGCCAGCGCACCGGTGAAGAAATCACCGGCCGGGCCGCTGCGGCTGGCCAGCGACTGGCCGAGGTTGCCGATGCCACCGCCGAGGGTGAACACGCCCGACAGGCTCAGGCCCACCGCGAACATGATGTACGCCAGCGCGGCCACCACGCCCGGGTGCTGCAGCTGGAAGCCGATGCCGACCGCGTTGCCGATCGCGCGCAGGCCCACCATCAGCGCGCCGATCACCGCGAATGCGACCAGCACGCCCAGCGTGTACCAGAGTGCATGGCTGCGCGCACGCTCGGGGCTTTCGCCACTCTGCGCCAGGCTCAGCACTTTCAGCGACAGGATCGGCAGCACGCAGGGCATCAGGTTCAGCACCAGGCCACCGGCCAGCGCCAGCAGCAGTACCCAGACGAACGAACGGTCCGGGTTCGGCGTGGTCGCCGGTGGCCGCGTGCGCAGGGCGTTACCATCGCGCGCATCGGCGGCGAGCTCATTGCCTGCACCCTCACTGCCGGTGGCAGCGGGGGCGGTGTTGCCATCGTTGGGGACGGTCGGAAGCAGGCGCAGCGGTGCGCCGCTGGCGGATTCACGTGGCGCGCCGGCGGCGCGCAGGGGGCTGATCACCTCGTTGCGCGCTGGCGCCTGGTCAGTGCTGGCGGAGAGCTTGCCCGCCGGAATCGACAGCTTCACCCGGCGGGTCATCGGCGGGTAGCAGATGCCATCGGTCTGGCAGCCCTGGAAGGTCACCACCAGGGTGCTGTCGACCGCATCAGTGACAGTGCGGCGCAGCGGCAGCGGCACTTCCACCTGGTTGAAGTAGACCGAGACATCGCCGAAGTGCTCGTCGCGATGGGATTGCGCGGCCGGCCAGCGTGGCCTGTCGGCCAGCACGCCGGCGCTGCCTTCCAGCTTCAGCGAGGTGCGGTCGCGATACAGGTAATAGCCGGGCGCCGGGCTGAAGCGCAGCAGCAGGGTGTTGCCGTCGCTGGCGATGGCATCGAAGCCGAACGCCTGCTCCGACGGCAGCGGCAGGGCCTGGCTGTTGTTGGCCGCGCCCGGCAGGCGCAGGCCACCGCTGTTGCCGGCACCGGCCAGCGGGTTGTTGAACGGGCTTGCCGCACCCGTACGCGCGGCAGGCGCCGCGGCCGCCGCACCGGCGCCAGGCAGGGTGACCTGTATCACGCGCTTCTGCGGCGGGTAGCAGACACCGGCATCGGCGCAGCCCTGGTAGCGCACTTCCAGGCTGATGGTGCCGGCGGCCTCGGTCGGCGTGCCGGGCAGGGTCGCCTGCAGGCGCTCGCGATAGGTCTCGACCTCGCCGAAGAAATCGTCGTGGTGCTTGTCGCCCCTGGGCATCTGCAGCGCGCCGGCATTGAAGGCGGGATCGGCCTTGACGCTGGTGCGGTGGCGATACAGGTAATAGCCCGGCGCGATCTTGAACTGCAGTTGCACCTGGCCCCGTTCGGGGGCACTGGCGGTCAGCGCGAACGCCTGGTCCACCGGCAGCAGGTCCTTCTCATCCAGCGCGAAGGCCGGCAGCGAGAGCCACAACAGGGCGCACAAGGCGGCGCCGCGCGCAAACAGAGTCTTCAATCAGTGTCCTCCCGGGTCTGTGCCCGGATCCAGTCCAGATACGCCGGCAGGCCGGCCCGGGTTTCGACCGCGATGCACTCCGGGAGTTCATACGGATGCAGTTCGACGATCCGGGCAATCGCGTCATCGACGCGGCTCGCGGTGGTTTTCACCAGCAGCTGCAGTTCGGTGTCGGTGGTCACCTCGCCCTGCCAGCGGTAGGTCGAGTGCGCGCCATCGAGGCGGGTCACGCACGCCGCCAGGCGCTCGCCGACCAGCGCGTGCGCGATGCGCTCGGCACTGGCCCGGTCCGGGCAGGTGGTGAACAGCAGCAGGACGGGGTCGACGGTCGGCATGACCGTCGAGTATAGGGCCGCCGCCGGCTCAGGGCCCGGCGGCGGCAGTGGACCGCTGCGTTGCGCGGTCAGTTGGCCAGCTGGCAGGTGGCCGGCTTGGCCGAGGTGAACAGGGCCGGGGTTGCCCACTCGGGGTGGTCGATGAACGGGTTGCGGTTGCCCTGGAAGCTGTAGACCACGTCATTGCGCGCACGCTCGGCATCATCCGGCGGATCGGACAGGTGCCAGTCGATCAGCGTCGACAGCAGGCCCATGTAGGCCGGCGAACTGCTGGTCTTGACGATCTTGCTGCGGTCGTCGGTGAGCTCCAGGTCCGGCTCGGACTGGCCGGTCGCCGCATCCTTGCCGCCCTCGTAGCGGATCGCCATGTACAGCACCGCACGCGCCATGTCGCCCTTGCGCTTGCCCCACACCTCGAAGGTGCCCGTGTTGCCGTCCGGCGTGCGCACCCAGTTGGAGTTGCCCGGATAGCCGCCGCTGCCGCCGCCCTGGCCGTTGTTGGCCTCGGTGGCGCGCTCGCCGCAGTTGGCGTCGCACTTGCCGAACGGCTTGTTGCCACGGTCGGCGTTCCACTGCGCGTCGGTCAGGTACAGCATGTGGGTGTCGGTATACGGCGCGTACGGCAGGCCCTTGTCACCGGTGGTGGTGGCAAAGCCCAGCGAGTTCGGCCAGGTGTGCTCGCGGTTGTACTTCAGGCCACTGCCGCTGCCGGCGCGATCGGTCACCTTGGCGTAGCTGTGGTTGCGATACGCATCGAGGATCCTGCCGGCATTGTTCGGATCCTCGTCGGCGATTTCCAGGATGGTCCAGGTGCTGGTGCCCGAGCCGCTGTACGGGTAGGCGGTGTGGCCCTTGATGGTGGCGTGCAGCGAGCAGCGCAGCTGGCTGGGGCTGCTGGTGTTGACCTTGGAGTAGTAGCCGGCCGGCACGCCCGGGTTGCCCGGGTCCGGATTGCCGCCGGTGCTGGCCACGGTGAAGGCGATGCGGCTGTCGGCGGCCGGGTGCGCGCCCTGCAGGTCGGTGATGCGCGCGGCGCGGATGTCGAAGCGGCAGGCTTCACCGGCCACCAGCGCAGTGTTGGTGGACAGCTTCACGCTGCGGCCGCTGGCCGGGAAGGTCAGCGGCACGCTGCCGGAGGTGCCGCAGCTCAGGGCGAAGGCGCCACTGGCCAGGTTCACCGTCTCGCTGAACACCACTTCCAGGTCGGCGGCGGCCGGGAAGGTGCTGCTGCCCTGCGCCGGGGTGGTGGTGGACACCGACGGCGGCGTGTTCGGGCCCGGAGTGCCGCCACCGCTGAAGGTCTGGCCGTTGTTGCAGCTGCCGAATGTCTGCCTGGCCGACTCGGCCCAGGTGAAGTGGGCGTACTGGCTGCCACTGCCGGTCAGTTGCAGCGAGGTGCCCGGAGCCGTGCTGTTGGTCTCGGCCACCGGAATGTTCTGGCTGGTCATGCCGGCGGCAGGGCCACCGGAGGCGGTGATGGCGCCCTCGTAGCTGAGGAACTGGACCACCTTGCCGCTGGCATCGACCAGGGCGATGCCGTCATTCGGGCCGTTCTGCAGGCCGTTGGTCGGGTAGTTGACCACGGCGATGGTCGCGCTGCCGCAGCCCGCGGCGCTACCGGCAGGCACCGGGTTGTTGGCGTAGACCACGGCCGCCGACGGATTGCTGCCGTTGTAGAGGTACAGGCGGTAGCCGGACAGGTCCTCACCGGCGGTGGCCACGACCTCGATCGCTTCGCCGACGTCGCCGGCGGCGGTGCTGTCGTCGTAGTGCAGTTCATTGATGAAGACCTCGGCCTGGGCCGGCGCAGCGGCCAGGGCCAGCAGGCAGGCGGCGGCAAGCGGGGACAGCAATCGCATCGACTACTCCTTGTGATTGGGAATGCGCGGCCGAGCCTAAGGCCGATCCAGTGACACTTTGTCGTAAATGAACGTCAGATATCTGACAGTGCGACGCGGGTCACCAAATGTCGAGGGTTTTGGACGCGGGGTTGTCGCATTGCACCGGCCTGAATGCCTTCACGCAGGGCGGGAATCCGCGCATCCCGGGGCGGCGAAAAATTTTCCTCGCCCGGCCTTGAAAGGTCCGGGCGCAGCTCCATCTCTGTCCTGCTCCCGATTCATCGGGCTTTTTCGCGAGCAATGCTGGCAGTCACCTGGGGTGAGTGCTAACATCGCCGGACTTTTTTAGACCAATCAATAACTTAAGAGGTCTCTCATGAGCATCAAGCCGCTGCACGACCGCGTTGTGGTCAAGCCGATCGAAGCCGACGAAATCTCCGCCGGTGGCATCGTCATTCCGGATTCGGCCAAGGAAAAGTCCACCAAGGGTGAAGTCGTGGCCGTCGGCCCGGGCAAGCCGCTGGACAACGGCAGCGTGCGCGCTCCGTCGCTGAAGGTCGGCGACAAGGTCATCTATGGCCAGTACGCCGGCAGCTCGTACAAGAGCGAAGGCGTCGAGTACAAGGTCCTGCGCGAAGACGACGTGCTCGCCGTCATCGGCTGAGCCCCGGCGCGACCTGTTTCAACCTGATCCCCAAATCCCAGCCGCCGGGCCTCGTCCGGCGCTACCAATGAGGTAAATGCAATGGCTGCCAAGGATATTCGTTTCGGTGAAGACGCCCGTTCGCGCATGGTGCGCGGCGTCAACGTTCTCGCCAATGCCGTCAAGGCCACCCTGGGCCCGAAGGGCCGCAACGTCGTGCTGGAAAAGAGCTTCGGCGCGCCGACCATCACCAAGGACGGCGTCTCCGTCGCCAAGGAAATCGAACTGGCTGACAAGTTCGAGAACATGGGCGCGCAGATGGTGAAGGAAGTTGCTTCCCGCACCAACGACGACGCTGGCGACGGCACCACCACCGCCACCGTGCTGGCCCAGGCCCTGATCCGCGAAGGCGCCAAGGCTGTGGCCGCCGGCATGAACCCGATGGATCTGAAGCGCGGTATCGACAAAGCCGTCGTGGCCGCCGTTGCCGAACTGAAGACCATCTCCAAGCCGACCGCCGACGACAAGGCGATTGCCCAGGTCGGTACCATCTCGGCCAACTCGGACGAGTCGATCGGCCAGATCATCGCCGACGCGATGAAGGAAGTCGGCAAGGAAGGCGTGATCACCGTTGAAGAAGGCTCGGGCCTGGACAACGAGCTGGACGTGGTCAAGGGCATGCAGTTCGACCGCGGCTACCTGTCCCCGTACTTCATCAACAACCAGCAGTCGCAGACCGCTGACCTGGATGACCCGTTCATCCTGCTGCACGACAAGAAGATCTCCAACGTCCGTGACCTGCTGCCGGTGCTGGAAGGCGTCGCCAAGGCCGGCAAGCCGCTGCTGATCGTGGCCGAGGAAGTCGAAGGCGAAGCGCTGGCCACCCTGGTGGTCAACACCATCCGTGGCATCGTCAAGGTCGTGGCCGTCAAGGCGCCGGGCTTCGGCGACCGTCGCAAGGCGATGCTGGAAGACATGGCCGTGCTGACCGGCGGCACCGTGATCTCCGAAGAAGTCGGCCTGTCGCTGGAAAAGGCCACCATCAAGGACCTGGGCCGCGCCAAGAAGGTGCAGGTCTCCAAGGAAAACACCACCATCATCGATGGCGTGGGTGACAAGGCTGCCGTCGATGCACGCGTCGGCCAGATCAAGACCCAGATCCAGGACACCTCCTCGGATTACGATCGCGAGAAGCTGCAGGAACGCGTGGCCAAGCTGGCTGGCGGCGTTGCCGTGATCAAGGTCGGCGCGTCGACCGAAATCGAAATGAAGGAAAAGAAGGATCGCGTCGACGACGCCCTGCACGCCACCCGTGCCGCCGTTGAAGAAGGCGTGGTCCCGGGCGGCGGCGTTGCCCTGGTCCGTGCGGTCACCGCACTGGCCGGCCTGAAGGGTGCCAACGAAGACCAGAACCACGGCATCCAGATCGCCCTGCGCGCGATGGAAGCCCCGCTGCGCGAAATCGTGGCCAACGCCGGTGAAGAGCCGTCGGTCATCATCAACAAGGTCAAGGAAGGCACCGGCAGCTTCGGCTACAACGCCGCCACCGGCGAGTTCGGCGACATGCTGCAGTTCGGCATCCTGGACCCGACCAAGGTGACCCGTTCGGCGCTGCAGAACGCTGCCTCGATCGCTGGCCTGATGATCACCACCGAAGCCATGGTTGCCGAAGCTCCGAAGAAGGACGAGCCGGCCATGGGCGGCGCCGGTGGCATGGGCGGCATGGGTGGCATGGGCGGCATGGACTTCTAAGTCCACGTCCCCGGCGGTCGTTGCCGACCCTGGTCGGCACGCCTTCCCGATGCAAGGAAGAACCCCGCCGCAAGGCGGGGTTTTTCATTGCCCGGTTGCCGCCGCCGCAGCGCATCGCTACGCTCGGTGGCCATGCCTACCTCGTTCATCATCGTCGACGACTTCCTTTCCCCTGCCGATGCGCAGGGGTTGCGCCAGGCGGCGCTGGGCCTGACCTATCCCGTGCAGGAGGGCGCGTTTCCCGGCCGCAATTCGCAGCAGCGGCTGGATCTGGATGGACTGTCCGGCGCGGTCTCGCGGCTGGTCAACGAACCGCTGCGGCCGGTCAACCCGCTGCAGTCGCACGGCAAGTTCCGGATCACCCTGGCCGGTGATACCGGCCGCGCCAAGGTGCACGCCGACCATTCGCACTGGTCGGGCATCCTCTACCTGAGTGCACCGGAGCACTGCGAGGGCGGCACCGAGTTCTTCCGCCACCGCCGCACCGGCACCGAGCGCATGGCCCTGGATGCAGCGGAGCTGGCCGCATTGGGCTATGCCAACGGCGGCGACATGCATCGCGACATCATCGAGCGCGACAGCAACGACGACAGCCAGTGGGAAATGACCATGCGCATCCCGATGCGCTTCAACCGGCTGGTGCTGCTGCGGCCCTGGTTCTGGCACACCGCCGGGCCCGCGTTCGGCGACTGCCTGGAGAATGGCCGGTTGGTGTACCTGATGTTCTTTGAGCAGGCGCGCTGAGCCAGGCAGCCATCCACGCTGCGTTCGACACGCAGGCGTCATCGCACCGTCATTCGACGAATGCCTTCGCCGCGCCGTATTCCCATTGCCATGGAACGCCGGTATCGCCCAGCACGAACGCCACCAGAGCGGGGAAGGTGGCCTCCGCCCGTACATCGTTGCCCAGGATCACCACGCAGCGTTTGTACCGCTCGATGCACACCAGGGTGTTGCCGACCGCATCGTCGTGACCGCCCTTGTAGAAGCCTGCGCCCTGGGGACCACGGAAGCTCACTACGCCCAGGCCCGCGGCCAGATCCCTGTGCTGCTGCGCGGTGGGCAGCTCCGGTTGCAGCGTTGGGAACTGGCTGGCGGTGGTGATCGGCAGCTGCGGCCGTACCAGCTCGTTGCGCATTGAAGCCGACAGTCCTTCGCCGCGCACATAGCCCGCCGCGAAGCGGGCCATGTCGGCAATGGTCGTATCCATCGATCCCGCTGCACGTACCCGGCTGCGCTCGTCGTGCGGCTCGGCCGTGCCTTCCGCAGTCCAGCCATCGGCCAGGTTGCCGGCAAAATCGCTACGCCACGTCATGCTGGTCCGCGCCATGCCGAAGCGATCGAACACGCGCTGCTGCATCAACGCACCCACATCCTCGCCCAGTCGCCCGCGTTCGATCACGAACTGCAGCAGGATCAGGCCCTCGCCGGAATAGGCGTAGCGGCTGCCGGGCTCGAAGTGGAACTTCAACCGGCCATCCGGTTCGAGAAAGCCGAAATTGGCAAAGCCGCTGGCGTGGTTGAGCAGCAGGCGTGGCGTGAGCTGGCGCCAGCGGGCATCGCTGGCCAGCACGCTGTAGTCGGCGTACTTCTTCGGTTCCGGTGGATAGTCCGGCAGCGGTTTGTCCAGGGCGGTGGCGATGCTGGCATCCAGATCGATACGCGCGTCCTGCGCCAGCTGTGCGACCAGGTGGCCGAAGGCCATCTTGGTCAGTGACGCAGCGTACATCACGGTGTCGGTGCGCAGCGGCTCGCCTGCGGCGTTGCGATCACCGTAGGCGGCCACATGCACCACCTTGCCGTCATCGATCACCGCCAGCGCCATCCCGCGCGCATGGGCCGCCTGCATCAGCCGCTGTGCTTCGGCATCGATGCGAGCGGGCGTGGGCACGGGTGGCGGCGCGGCCAATACCGCCAGCGGGAGCAGCGTCAGCAACATCAGGGTGGCACGGCACATGCGTGGAACTCCTGGTGGGGCGCACGGCGATGCTACGCCAGCCCGTTGCCCACGTCATGGCCCGGTGTCAGCGGGCCATGCTCGGCCTCCAGCGGGGCGCGCAGGCACGCGGTCGAACCGCAGTTGTTGCCGCTGCCAACCGCTCCCTGCCAGCACGGGTGGATTGACTGGCCACCACCCCTTCCGATTATGATTAGGCGCCTAACCAGAACTGCTTGGATATGTTCGAAGCAAAGCACGACGCCCTGCTTGGCGAAGCACAGCGACGCGGTCACAGCAACGTCGCGCAGCTGCGCCTGTGCTTCCAGTTGCTGTCGCTCTCGACGTCCATCGATCGCGATTGCGCTACACGGCTTGCACCGCACGGGCTCAGCGAGGGTCGCTTCATCGTGCTGTTCCTGCTGCATGGAGCCGATGGCTCGTTGCCGCCCCATGAACTGGCAGAGCGTGCCGGCGTGACCCGCGCCACCATCAGCGGCCTGCTCGATGGCCTGCAGCGCGAAGGCCTGCTGCAGCGTTGCAGCGATGCCGAAGATGGCCGTCGCCTGCGGATCGTGCTGACAGCAAAGGGTGCGCGCTTGGCCGATGCGCTGTTCGAGCAGCACACGCAGTGGATCGGCGGCCTGTTCAACGGCCTGGATGCGGATGAACAGCAGCAGCTGTCACGGCTGCTGCACAAGGTCTGGCAGCACACGGACGGCGGGCGGGAATCCGCAGCATGAGTACGCCCATTCCAGCGGAGCGGAGGCGTGCACTCAACAGTGGCAACGCCGCCGCCACCCATCTGGCCGAATGCCTGGCAGTGGATTTCGCCGAGCTGCTGCAAGGGGTAGCGCCTGCGCTTGAACCGGAAGCGCTGCAGTGCATGCACGAAGCCTCAGGCAAGGGCATCACCCAGCGCATGACCCTGGCCGCGCAGTTGCTGCGTGAGGCGGGGCAGGGCGCGCCTGCGCTCTGGCAGCATCACAGCTCCGATACCGTGCGCGGCTGGGCCTGTTATCTGATCGGCAGCGATGCTCGCGCAACGCTGGCAGAGAAGCTGCAGCAGATGCGCACGCTGGCCGATGACCCGCACTTCGGCGTGCGCGAATGGGCGTGGCTGGCGCTACGCACGGACATTGTTTCCGCGCCGATGCAGGCGCTCGGGTACCTGCAACCGTGGACACAGGAAACTTCGCCATACCTGCGCCGCTTCGCCTGCGAAGCACTGCGTCCACGTGGTGTCTGGGCCACGCACATCGCCCTGTTCAAGCAACATCCGGAACATGCATTGGCGCTGCTGGAAGCACTGGCCGATGACCCGGAACGCTACGTGCAGGATTCGGTCAGCAATTGGCTCAATGATGCCGGCAAGACACAGCCGCAGTGGCTGCGCGGACTCTGCGTGCGCTGGCAGCGCGAGCACGACAGCGTCGCCAACGCCTACATCCGCAAACGCGCGATGCGCTCGCTCCGGTAGTGCCGGCCGCTGGCCGGCAACTCCGCAGCCTCGTCAACCTCAAGGAAGAACCACCATGTCCCACACCTTCATCGAGCTCTATACCGCCACGCCTGCCTGGACCACACTCCCGCCCGAACAGCGCGCGGCCTTCTTCGCCCGGATCGGTGCCGGCATGCAGCAGTTCGATCCGGCCCGCATTGCCCCACTGGCCATGGGCCGCATCGCCACGGACGTGCCGCACGGCAGCGGCGAGCAGTTCTATGCGGTCTGGCACTGCGCCAGCCGCGATGAGGCTGATGCGCTGGCGGCTGGCATTGCTGCTACCGGCTGGCATGCGTACTTCACCACCACCCATGCCATCGGTGCGGTGGACAGCATGGACCAGCACCTGGCCGACCTGGCCGCGTTGTAGCGCTGCTGCGGAGGTGCCCAGACACCCGGCCAGCAGCAGGGCGGCACATGCGCCTGTCACCCGGACGCGGTAAACAGGACATTGCCCATATCCATCCGCAGGGAAGTTGATCATGCAGAGCACGCTCCAGGTGACGCTGTTCGGCCCGCTTGGCGACAGCCCGGCATTGCAGTTGCCGGGGCGGGAAGGGCCGTCGGTGGCCATCCCGGAATCGGTCCTGCGGCAGTTGGTCTCCGACCTCTACACCGCCCGTTCCCTGCTTAATCCCGAGCAGCTGGACGAGGCCAGGCTGGAGCTGGACCGCGTGCTGGAGCGCTGGGCCGACATCCACGAAGGCCTGCTGCTGGACGTGGAAGTGCATGGCAAATGAGCGGCTTTGCGTGGCGGCTGCCGCGTAGGCAGCGCTGGAGTGCACCTCACTGAACCGTGTCCCCAGTTGCGGATGAAACATTTTGCACTGCGCAAAAGCTGTGCTATCAATACATCCCATGAACGCAGCCGCTACCCGCTTTTACTGGTATTACTTTCCGAAGCCACTGGCGGAGGAAGGACTGCGCTCACCCTGAAGAAAGCTTCAGACGCATTCCCGAAAGCCGCCAGCGAACCTGGCGGCTTTTTTCATGCCGCCGCGCTGGGGACCCCCAACGTTCCGGAGATCTCCTGCAATGCCCCCGCACACCGACGACCTGCGTATCCGCACCATCGAACCGCTGACACCGCCTGCCCAGCTGCTGGCGATGCTGCCCTGTGACGATGAAGCCTCCGACACCGTCAGCGCCTCGCGCGCGGCCCTGCACCAGATACTGCATGGCCGTGACGACCGCCTGGCGGTGGTGGTGGGCCCATGCTCGATCCACGACCCGAAGGCCGCCATCGAGTACGCCCAGCGCCTGAAGCCGCTGCGCGATGCGCTGGCCGGCGAACTGGAAATCGTCATGCGCGTGTACTTCGAGAAGCCGCGCACCACGGTGGGCTGGAAGGGCCTGATCAATGATCCGGACCTGGACGGCAGCTTCAGGATCGACAAGGGCCTGCGCATCGCCCGCGGCCTGCTGCGCGACATCAACAAGCTCGGCCTGCCGGCCGGTGTCGAATTCCTCGATGTGATCTCGCCGCAGTACATCGCCGACCTGGTGGCGTGGGGCGCGATCGGTGCACGCACCACCGAAAGCCAGGTGCATCGTGAGTTGGCCTCGGGGCTGTCGTGCCCGGTCGGGTTCAAGAACGGCACCGATGGCAACGTGAAGATCGCCGCCGACGCGGTGGGTGCAGCGTCCAATCCGCATCACTTCCTGTCGGTCACCAAGCAGGGCGGTACCGCCATCGTATCGACCACCGGCAATCCGGATTGCCATGTGATCCTGCGCGGCGGCAAGCAGCCGAACTACGACGCAGGCAGCGTCGCCGATGCCTGCCAGGTGCTGGCCAAGGCCAAGCTGCCGACGCGCCTGATGATCGACGCCAGCCATGCCAATAGTTTGAAGAACCCGGAAAACCAGCCGAAGGTGATCGAGGACATCGCCGTTCAGTTGGAAGACGGCGAACAGCGCATCGTTGGTGTGATGATCGAGAGCCATCTGGTTGGTGGCCGCCAGGAACTGGTGGAAGGCCAGCCGCTGGTCTACGGGCAGAGCATCACCGATGGCTGCATCGACTGGGACACCACCGTGACGGTGCTGGAGCGACTGGCTGCGGCCGTGCGCGCCCGTCGCGACGTGAAGGTGTCCGAAGCCGCCTGAGTGCGGCACGTGTGTGGATGGCGGCCAGCGCCTGCGGGGGTGCGGCCGCGATCAGGGCCGGCCGGAGTTGGAGGCCGGCCCATCTGCACCGGCGATGCGCCTGGCGCTGCGCATGAGCGACAGCGCCAGGTACATCGCCGGGGTGGTGCAGTAGATCCGCGCAAAGCGTGGAACCCCATGCTCGGCGAACGCGAACCTCAATGCACTTCGTCGTGGTACACGAACTTCGGCATTTCCCAGCGGTAGTGGATCGCCAGCAGGCGCAACGCGAAGCCGCCGCCGAGGCAGCACAGGATCGCAGTGGCATCGGCCACGCCCCAATGCAGCAGCAACAGATACGCTGCGCCGGTCAGCAGCGCGATGATCGCGTACAGCTCCTTCTGGAAGATCAGCGGCACCTCGTTGCAGAGGATGTCGCGCAGCACGCCGCCGAACGCGCCGGTCAGCATGCCGGCGATCAGCACGATCGGCATCGCATGGCCCGCCTCGCGCGCGATCGAGCAGCCGATCAGGGTGAAGGCGATCAGGCCCAGGCCATCGAGCACCAGAAAGGTGCGGCGGAAGTGGTGCATCCAGCGTGCGACCCAGGTGGCGATCAGCGCCGCGCATACGGTGAAGCCCAGGTACTCGGGATGCTTCACCCAGCCCAGCGGGTAATGGCCGAGCAGGATGTCGCGCAGCGAGCCGCCGCCGAGGGCGGTGACGCAGGCGATCATGACCACACCGAACAGGTCCATGCGGCGGCGACCGGCGGACAGTGCGCCGGTCATGGCCTCGGCGGAAATGGCGATCAGGTAGATGATGGACAACAGCATGGGGCAGGCTCCGGGCGCGGTGGGGCCGGCCATGCGCGACCACCGCCACTGCCTGCGCAATGACGGGATGACGATGACCGGTGCCGCTCCCGCTGTCCTTTTGCCTGAGAGTTCAGCGGCGTAGGCCGCGTGCCCCTTCGGCGGATCGTCCCGGGCGTGCCCGGTGACCTCTCTCCAGCTCGGCGAGTCGAATGCATGGTTGGTGGGATTCCAGCCCACCGGCCTGAGCGATCATGGGAGCCTGCGCCTTCGGCGGGCGCCAGCGCGGCGCCTCTCTCCTGCATTCGGGCGCCAGTATATCCGCTGCAGTGCAGCACGGCATAATCCGGGCATGGCCCCGTCCCTCCGCCCGTGGTTCCTGTACCTGCTCGAATGCCGCGATGGCAGCTATTACGCCGGCATCAGCACCGACGTGGACGCGCGTTTCGCCGCCCACCAGGCCGGCAAGGGCGCGCGCTACACCCGGGCACGGCCACCGCTGCGCGTGCTGGCCGTGCGCGAGTACCCGGACCGGGCCGCCGCCTCGCGGGCCGAATGGCAGCTCAAGCAGCAGCCGCGCGAACGCAAGCTGGCCTGGCTGCAGGCACCTGCCGGGACGCTTCGGTAGATCCACGCCACGCGTGGATGGGCTGCCCGGCCCATGCGATGATCGCCCCGCGCCCAGAGCTGGAGACCCGGATGTCCACGATCGCCCTGCTGGTCGCTCTTTCCGCAGCAACGAGCCCTGCCGCCGACCCGGTCACCCTCGCGGCCATCGAAGCCACCTGCCACGACTACGTCGATGGCCAGTTGGAGGCCGACCCGAAGCGTGTTGCCCGTT